>NZ_JBFRCL010000002.1:0-323521 GCF_040965695.1 Paraburkholderia sp. BR10937 | reverse complement strand
AGCCAACCCGCGAATATCAGTGTGATCGACCGTCGAGATTTACTGCTACGTCGCCCTCAGGAAATTCACATGACATGTACTCGAGAAGCAGAAAACCGATCCCCATTGACTCGTGAAGTCATATCAGTCCGCGGCCATGCGCTTCCGCGCGGTCATAAAAGGTCCGGTCGGTTGGCGCGCCGGTGCGAAGCGATCGAAGCCCACGGGCCCGGGCATGTCGATATAAACCGCCTCCATGCCCTGCCGGCTATAGCTTTCATGCCAGAAACCCGCGCCGCCGCTGTCGCGCAGAAACTCGCCCCACCAGCGCGAATGCGGCGCGCTGCGGGTAAACGCTTCGAGGCTTTCGAGGTCGCGCCAATACTGGCGAATGCCGACATGGTTGAGGGCGAAGAGGAATTGCTCGCTGGAGAGCAATCCCTCCGGCGGGTTCGACTCGATTTGCCGCAAGCCTTTGCCGATGCCGAACAAGGTCGCGAGCCCCCGCAGCCGGCGTACGCGGAAACCCAGGAGGATGACCACAAGATTCGGATACGCGCTGAGGTCGACGGACTTTCGGGTGACGGTGGCTTGCATGATGGCTCCCGGTTGTTTACGCTGTAAGCATAGTCCCGAATGATTACAGTGTAAACAACGCATGAGCGATTCGAATCTGTCCCTCCGTGACCGTCTGGTCGATTGCGCGCTGGCCTTGCTCGAACAGGGCGAAAGCGACGTCAGCCTGCGTGCGGTTGCGCGGGCGGCCGGCGTGTCGGCGATGGCGCCCTATCGCCATTTCGAGGACAAGGCGGCGCTGATGGGCGCCGTCGCGCTCAAGGGCTTCGCCATGCTGGAGACAGGCGCCGCGCGCGCCAACGAGGCGGATGACGCGCGCGAAGCGCTCGAGGCGCAGGGCGTGGCCTACGTTGGCTTCGCCCGCGTGCATCCTGCACTGTTCCGGCTCATGTTCGCGGACGGGGCAGGACTCGCCCTGCCCCATGAGGATTGCCGGGGCGCATATACGCTGATGGCACGCAACGTGGCGGCGCTGGCGCCGCATTGCGTCGAGGCGGGGGTACTCGCCTGCTGGGGGCTGGTTCACGGTCTGGCCACGCTGGCGCTCGACGGAAGAATTCCGGCCGATCCGGCCGGTGAGCGTGCGGCGATCGCGCTGATCACTCACGCACTCAAGGCCGCGCCGCCCGCCCTCGCCGGTTCCTGAGGCGACATTCGCAGCACGCGCATTCCCTCTCGCGCGTACGATTGCCTGCAACGCGATGACGACGAGAGAGGAGCCATGGCGACAGAGGAATCCGCGAACGGCGGGCAACAGTCCGGCCCCAAGGTGGCACTTGCCCTGCAAGGCGGCGGCTCACACGGCGCTTTTACGTGGGGCGTGCTCGATCGATTGCTGGAATCGACATCGCAGGGCACGCCATTCAGTGTCGAGGCGATCAGCGGCGCGAGCGCGGGCGGAATCAACGCGACGCTCTGCGCGGTGGGCCTGGTCAGCGGGGGAGCCGCGAAAGCGCGCGAGAAACTGCGCACCTTCTGGGAAGCGGTGTCGCACGCCGGGAAGCAGGCCGGCAATGCGCTCTTCGGCTTTTCCGAGCCGGGGCCGTTCGGCGGCTGGAATATCGACTGGAGTCCTGGCGCCATCTTCTCGGAGATCGTGGGACTCGTCGCTTCGCCTTACAACAATCCCTTCTATCGCGATCCGCTCGGCCCGGTGATCCGCGCCGCGCTCCTGGAAACCGATTTCTCGACGCTCAACGCGAAGAGCGGGAGCCCGCAGCTTTTCATTTGCGCGACCAACGTACGAACCAACGAACGCACCATCTTTACGCAGCCTGAAATTTCCGTCGACGTGCTGCGCGCTTCCGCGTGCCTGCCAGGCGAATTCCGTACCGTGAACCTCCACGGCGTGCCGTACTGGGACGGCGGCTATCTGGGCAATCCGCCTTTGGCGCCGTTGATCGCCCATGCCCAGGACCTGATCCTGATCCTCGTGAATCCGTTCGTGCGCCACGACATGCCCCCAAAAAATGCGCGCGGCATTCTGGACCGGCTCAACGAAATCGGTTTCAACGCTTCCGTCGTGCTGGAGATCAACGCGATCGAAGCGGTCAACCGCGTGCTCGATTCGGTGGGCGAGGAAGCCGCGAGCCAAAGCCGCTTCAAGACCGTCCGGTTTCACCTGATTCGCGACGACGCTTTTCTCGCGCAGTTCGGCTTCGTCTCCAAGAGCAGCACGTCCTGGTCGCTGCTCAAAACGCTGTTCGACCGTGGACGCGAGGTGGCAGACGCGTGGCTCAAAAAAAACTACGCGAATCTCGGGCAAGCGTCTTCGTTCGACGTCAAGGATGCGCTGCTCGATCCGACGCTCAAGCAGATCAGCGGATCGCACACGCAATAACGCGCGTAGCGTAACATTCGGATCTGGATCGGCTGGGCGGGGCCGTGCGCCGAACGGTTGGTGCCTACACCCTCGTTGTTGCCGGCCGACCCCGCCGAGCGTGCCCTGGCTTTCGGACTCGCGCATGAACTGTGCGGCGAAAGCGGTTTGGGGTGGTCTCTCCGTCTGCAGCTGATTCATGCGGGTTTGCACAATTGCGGTGGCTTTCCCGAGCGAGCGGCGAAATGTCTGGGCAAGAAGTTGACGTGTGTCCGATGGATGCGGGCGTAAGGACCGCCTTCGCAACGCGCGATTCGCAGACCGACGCGGCACTGGATCCCATCTTGCTCGAACATCGCGATTTGATGTATGCGGGACATCTTGCGTTGCCGCTATCGCGATAGGTGAATGGAGCGAAACCAGGTGAACACAGAATTTGCCCGCCTTCCTGTCTACTTCTATGGCTACGACGACATAGAAACGTTTTGCCTGTCCAAAAGAGAGCAACTGGTTCAGGAAAACATCGGTTTGATACTCGGCATCTTGCGCGGAGGCGCCATACCAGCCCTGATGCTTTCGCAGATGTTGGGCCTGCCCGTCGACTTCGTACGCTACGATCGTCGGGAAGCCAAGGCTGAAATCAACAACGAGAAAGTGTTTGATCTTGTCGATGCCTGCGTCAAGGAGGGCAAGAGAATCCTGCTGGTGGACGATGTTGCCGGCGTTGGATATACGCTGGCCAACTGCTACGAGTATCTGCTTTCGTTTGTTAACGACGCGTCTTTGATCAGAGTGCTGACGCTGGTGCACCACGTCGATAGCAGAACGGCGGCAGACCACTACAAAGACTGTTCTTCGGTGCGCGCAGTATTGCCATGGGAGCGGTATGTCACCAGCCGTCAGTGCCTCGATGATTTCGTGAAGGCGGAAGCGGCACTGCTGGAAGATCAAGGCTACAAGAAGACATTGGCCATCGACGATTCCGCCTATCCGTTGAACCTGAAACGGGAATGGAAGGTGGATTGCCGCGTGGAATTCGCGGGCGATCACCACTCGCTCTTGAGAACCATCGAATCCGTTGGACCAGAGGAGATTTATTGCAACAACGAATCTCTGATAGAAGTCTTGCTTAAAGCATTTCCGTTTTCCATCATATATAAAACGATCAACAACAGGCGATACAGAATCAGCGCTTTGGACTAGCGATTGACTCTGCACTCGGCACCTCGGCGAGTACGGGTACCACGCACGTTGTAAGCAAACGGAAGCTTGTACGTACATCGGCGCACTGCAACTATCTCGTGCCGAACGGCTTGAAGGACTGCCTTCAACTGGTTCGCGATACAGTACGTGAAGACGGAGGTAAAAATGCCTGTCCCCTACGACCCATCGCGCGACGCGCTCAACTCACCGCAACTCAGGCCGACGGTGTTCACTGCGGGTGGCAACTACGATATCGACGGACTGTGCGCGGAGTTCGCGCGGCTTGCCTACATACGCTACGAGAATGGCGGCGCCGAACTCCAGCGGCTCGAACAAGCGCTCGCGCTGGTGGGTTTCGAAGGCGCATTTCCCTTCAACAATGCCGATGACGACACGCATGGCTTCGGCGCCGTGAGGCAATCCGATGGGCTCGCCGTTCTCGCGTTTCGGGGAACGGAACCGCAATCGCTCTCCGATATCGCAACAGACCTGGAAATCAGTATGACAAAGTGGACCGAAAGCGCCGGCGAGGTTCACGCTGGATTTGCACGCGCCGCTCGCGGCTTGCGCGAAGCGGTCGGCGACTGGTTGAACGAAACCACGCCGACGAGAAAACAACTCATCTTGACAGGCCATAGCCTCGGTGCGGCCATCGCCACGCTCTTTGGCAGCCTATGCACGCCAAACGCCCTCGTGACGTTCGGTTCGCCACGCGTCGGCGACGCGGCGTTCGTCGCCACGCTTGCCCCTGTCGACATCAGGCGCTATGTCGACTGCTGCGATCTCGTCACCGATTTGCCACCGCCCATTGGCGGATACGTTCACGCGGGAGCGTCGAACTACATCACGCGCGAAGGCAAACTGGCACCGAATGCGGACGACGCATTCGTGCAAGCAGACCGCGCCGCCGCCCGGGAGGACTATCTGCTCCAATACGCCTGGCGCATCGGTGACGTCATGGTGCGTGACCTCGCGGATCACGCACCCATCAACTACGTGAGAAGTCTGATTCCGTGAAACGACACGTCGCCGTCAATCAGACTAACCGGGCCCTTTCGCCTGATTAGTCGCGTCTCCCTCGCGATGCACGGGCTGCGTCTCCTTCAGGCTCTTCGCAAGCCGCGATGCCTGCAGATAGCCAGGGTTCGCAGGCCGCTTCAGGTAGCGCCCGGCACCGCGCCGCGCCCGCAGATCGCCGTTCGCCCACACGAGTTCGCCTTGCGAGACCGTATGCGTGGGCACGCCGCGCACCGTCATGCCTTCGAAGACGTTGAAGTCGACGTTCTGATGATGCGTCTTCACCGAGATCGTGCGTGTGGCCTGCGGATCCCAAACGACGAGATCGGCGTCGGCGCCGGCAGCCACCGTGCCCTTGCGCGGATACAGGTTGAAGATCTGCGCGGCGTTCGTGGAGGTCACCCGCACGAACTCGTTCGGCGTGAGCCGGCCTGTATTCACGCCCTGGTCCCACAGCACGGCCATGCGATCCTCCACGCCGCCGCATCCGTTCGGAATTCTCGTGAAATCGTTGCGGCCCATTGCCTTCTGCGAAGCACAGAACACACAGTGGTCGGTCGCCGTGGTGTGCAGCAGCCCGCCTTGCAGCCCGCGCCAAAGCGCGTCGCGATGCTCTTTCGTGCGGAACGGCGGGCTCATCACATGGGCGGCGGCACGCGTCCAGTCCGGGTCGCGATACACGGACTCGTCGATCACCAGATGGCCGGCGAGCACCTCGCCGAACACGCGTTGCCCTTCGCTGCGCGCGCGGGCGATGGCTTCGAGCGCGTCTTTCGCCGAGACATGCACGATGTACACCGGCACGCCCAGCACCTGCGCAATGCGAATGGCGCGGTTCGCCGCCTCGCCTTCGACTTCGGGCGGCCTCGAAAGCGGATGCGCCTCGGGCCCCGTGAAGCCGCGCGCAAGCAGCTGCCGCTGCAACTGGAAGACGAGTTCGCCGTTTTCAGCGTGCACGGTGGGCAGCGCGCCCAGTTCGAGCGAACGCGCGAAACTGTTCACGAGAATCTCGTCGTCGGCCATGATCGCGTTCTTGTACGCCATGAAATGCTTGAAGCTCGACACGCCATGTTCGTTCACGAGCAGGCCCATGTCGCGATGCACGCTGTCGTCCCACCACGTGACCGCCACGTGAAAGCCGTAGTCGGCGGCGGCTTTTTCAGCCCAGCCGCGCCACTCGCGAAACGCGTCCATCAGCGGCTGCTTCGGGTTCGGAATCACGAAATCGATGATCGACGTCGTGCCGCCCGCCAGGCCCGCCGCCGTGCCCGTGTAGAAGTCGTCGCTCGCCGTCGTGCCCATGAACGGCAGCTCCATGTGCGTATGCGGGTCGATGCCACCCGGCATCACATACTGGCCGCCCGCGTCGACCACGGTCGCGCCCGCGGGCGCGTCGAGGTTTTCGCCCACGGCCTGGATCACGCCGCTTTCGCAGAGCACGTCCGCGCGCCAGCTCTTGTCCGCATTGACGACGGTGCCGCCTCGAATCAGGATCGCCATGATGCCAAGTCTCCTTCAGTTGAACGAATTCGCGCTGCCACCGCTCACGCGCTTGCCACACTCGGGCGCCGGCTCTTGCCGAGCTTCATCATGACGCCATAGACGAGCGCCGCAATCGCGAGCCCCACGAACCACGCATAGGTGTAGATGCTCTTGAACGCGTCGGGAACGGAGGTAAACACATTCGGGAACGCGGTGTTGAGAAAGCCCGGCAGATTGGGCAGCACGCCCAGAACCAGCGCGATGACGGCCGCTGGGTTCCAGCCGTTCGAGTAGGCATATTCGCCGTTCTCCTCGAATAGCTGGGCCGTATCGAGGCGCGTGCCGCGAACGAGGAAGTAGTCGACGATGAGAATGCCCGCCACGGGTCCAAGCAGCGCCGAGTAGCCGACGAGCCAGGTGAAGATGTAGCCCTGCGTGGTGGCGAGAATTTTCCACGGCATCATCACGATGGCGATACCCGCGGTGATGAGCCCACCGGCCTTGTACGAGATCGCTTTGGGCCAGAGGCTCGAAAAATCGTAGGCCGGTCCGACGAGATTCGCGGCGAGATTGCAGCACATCGTGTCGAGCGTGAGGATGACGAGCGCGATGCCCACGCCCACGCCTTCCATGCGGCTCGTGAGATCGATGGGGTCCCAGATCGCCTTGCCGTAGATCACCACCGTGGCCGAAGTCACAACGACCGAGACCACCGAAAGCAGCGCCATCGGAATTGGCAGACCGATGGCCTGCCCCACGAACTGATCCTTTTGCGTTTTCGCGAAGCGCGTGAAGTCGGGAATGTTGAGCGCGAGCGTGGCCCAGAAGCCCACCATGGCCGTGAGGCTCGGCCAGAACGTCGCCCAGAAGAGCCCCGCCTTCTTGCCGCCGGCCGAGAACTGGGAAGGCTGCGAAAGCATCGAACCCACGCCGCCCGCCTTCGAACAGGCCCACCACACAAGCACCACGCACATCACGACCTTGATGGGCGCGGACCAGCTTTCGAGCCAGCGGATCGAATCGGTCCCATGCAGGATGAAGTAGAGCTGCAGCACCCAGAACACAAGGAAGCACGCGCCCTGGCCGATCGAGATGCCGAGAAATGGCAGCGCGTCGCCCACCAGCGCGTTGTGCGTGAGGATATTGGCGAGCGTGTAGATGGCGCTGCCGCCAAGCCACGACTGGATGCCGTACCAGCCACACGCCACGATGGCGCGCAGCATGGCGGGCAGCTTCGCGCCCTGCGTGCCGAACGAGGAACGCACCAGCACCGCGTAGGGAATGCCGTATTTCGTGCCGGCGTGGCCGATCAGCAGCATCGGCACGAGCACGATGAGATTACCAAGCAGCACCGTGAGCACGGACTGCCACGGCGACATGCCCTGCTCGGTGAGCCCGGCCGCCAGCATGTACGAGGCGATGTTCATCACCATGCCCACCCAGAGCGCCGCGAAGTGATACCAGCGCCACGTGCGCTGCGCTGCGCCGGTGGGCGCGAGATCGTCGTTGTATAACTCGCTTTCGGCGCGGCGCGCGCTGGCGTCGCCTGTCAATGGCTGACTCATGGTTGCAGTTCTCCGTGACTTGTCGTTGGTCTGGTTCGGTTCGGGTCTGTTTCGATGCGTCAGGCGGCTTTCGGATCGGCCACACGCGCGGGGTTGTTGGGATGCGTGGTCCAGTTCGTATAGCGGCCCGAGTCGACACGCTCCATCGTGATGCATTGGTCGACCGGGCACACATGCATGCATAAATTGCACCCGACGCAGTTGGCGTCGACCACCTCGAAATGACGCTTGCCCTCGCGCGTGGCGGTGATGGCCTGGTGCGAGGTGTCCTCGCAGGCGATATGGCAGAGCCCGCACTGGATGCAGCGGTCCTGATCGATGCGCGCCTTGATGTCGTAGTTGAGGTTCAGGTACTGCCAGTCGGTGACGTTGGGCACGGCGCGGCCGCGAATGGCGTCGAGATTCGCGTAGCCCTTGTCGTCCATCCAGTTCGAGAGGCCGTCGATCATGTCGCTGACGATTCGGAATCCATAGTGCATCGCGGCGGTGCAAACCTGCACGCTTCCCGCGCCCAGCACGATGAATTCGGCGGCGTCGCGCCAGTCGGAAATGCCGCCGATGCCGGAGATGGGCAAGCCGTGCGTTTGCGGGTCGCGCGCAATTTCCGCGACCATGTGCAGCGCAATGGGCTTCGCGGCGGGGCCGCAGTAGCCGCCGTGCGTGCCTTTTCCATCGACGGTCGGCAGCGGCGCCATCACGTCGAGATCGACACCCACGATCGAGTTGATCGTATTGATGAGCGAGACGCCGTCCGCACCGCCCTTCATCGCCGCGCGCGCGCCGTGGCGTATGTCGGTCACGTTGGGCGTGAGTTTCACGAGGCAAGGCAGGCGCGTGCCCTCCTTCACCCAGCGCGTGACCATTTCGATGTATTCGGGCACCTGCCCCACGGCCGCGCCCATGCCGCGCTCGCTCATGCCGTGCGGGCAGCCGAAGTTGAGCTCCACCGCATCGGCGCCGGTATCTTCCACCTGCGGCAGGATCCACTTCCAGTCCTGCTCGGTGCACGGCACCATCAGCGAGACGATGAGCGCCCGGTCTGGCCAGTCCCGCTTCACCTGCGCGATTTCCTTGAGGTTCACGTCGAGCGGCCGGTCGGTAATGAGCTCGATGTTGTTCAACCCCGCCATGCGCTGGCCGCGCCACGTGGTCGCGCCGTAGCGTGAACTCACGTTCACCACGTGCGGGTCGAGACCGAGTGTTTTCCAGACCACGCCGCCCCAGCCCGCCTCGAAGGCGCGGTTGACGTTGTAGGCCTTGTCGGTGGGTGGCGCAGAGGCAAGCCAGAACGGGTTCGGCGATTCAATGCCGGCAATCGTGCAGCGCAGGTCGGCCATGATGCGACTCCTTCGTATTGTCTGGATTCGGTGTGTTGCTCGCGTGGATCGAGCTGCCCGGTTCAAGCGGCTTTGGCGGACTGACTCGCGAGGTAGCGATCGATCGCGCGCGCGGCGAGCTTGCCGTCCTGCACGGCCTGCACGGTGAGATCGGTTGCGCCATGGGCTGCGCAGTCGCCGCCGGCGAATACGCCTTCGATGGAGGTCGCACCATCGGCATCCACGGCAATGCGCGCGCCGGCCGCGGTAAGTTGCAGGGCGTCGAGGCCAACCAGGCCTTCGGGCAAGAGCTTTTGACCGATGGCTTTCAAAACCATGTCGGCTTCCATACGCACGATCTCGCCGGTGCCGCGCAACGCGCTGCCCGCATCGCGCGCAGTGCGCTCGAACTCCACGGCCTGCACGCAGGTGTCGCCGGTAATGCGCAGCGGCTTCATCCATTCGACCAGCACCACGCCCTGCGCCCGCGCGAATTCCTGTTCGGCCCAGGTGGCGCTCATCTGCGCCGCGCCGCGGCGATACGCAAGCGTCACCTGCTCGGCGCCCAGCTTGCGGCTTTGCACGGCGGCATCGATGGCCGTGTTGCCGCCGCCGATCACCACCACCTTGCGGCCCACCGCCAGCGCGGAAAGATCGTCGGCGTCGCGCAGGCGGGCGATAAATTCCACAGCGTCGCGCACGCCATCGAGCGCTTCGCCTTCAATGGAAAGCGCTTGCGTGCCGCCGAGGCCCACGCCGATGAACACGGCGTCATAGGCGGCTCGCAATTCCGTAAGCGTGACGTCACGGCCAAGCCGCTGGCCCTGACGTATTTCGATCCCGCCGACGGAAAGGAGCCATTGCACTTCGCGCTGCGCAAAATCGTCGACGACCTTGTACGCCGCGATGCCGTATTCGTTGAGACCGCCCGGCTTCTCGCCCGCATCGAACACGTCCACGCGATGCCCGGCGAGCGCCAGCGTATGCGCGCAGGCGAGTCCAGCCGGTCCGGCCCCGACCACGGCCACGCGCCGTCCCGTCTCGCTCGCGCGTTTGAAGAGCGCCGGCGCGCCGGCGGCTTCGCGCGCCATCTGAAAGTCGGTGGCATGACGCTGCAGCGCGCCGATCCGGACTGGTTCGCCATCCTGATGATTCCGGACGCACGCGCCTTCGCAGAGGATTTCGGTTGGGCACACGCGCGCGCACGTGCCGCCCAGCGGATTCGCGCTCAAGATGTCGCGCGCCGCGCCCTTGAGATTGCCGTTGCCGATCTTGCGGATAAAGCCCGGAATGTCGATACTGGTCGGGCAAGCCGCAACGCACGGCGCGTCGTAACAGTAGTGGCAGCGGTCGGCGGCGATGACAGCTGCGTTGGCGGACAGTGGCGGCGCGACGTCGGCAAAGTTGCAGCCAAGCTGTTCGGCCGTGAGGCGGCCAGGCGCGATGCCGTCGGCGACATTCGAGTTGGGCTGGGACATCCGGATGCTCCTTGCGAGGCAAAACACGAGTCCCCGGCTGTGCGCGACGCGCGCAGCCGGTACGTGGGGAATGCGTGAAAGACAGCGCGGCTCTCAGGCCGCTTGCGTTGGCGTCAAAGGCGTCAGCCGGGTTCGCTCGCGCGTTCGAGCATGGCGTGCAGCAGTACGTTGGCGCCCGCCTCGATCCATTCGATCGTCGCGTCCTCGACCTCGTTATGGCTGATGCCGTCGATGCACGGCACGAACACCATCGAAGTCGGCGCGACCGTCGCGAGATAGCACGCGTCGTGGCCCGCGCCCGAAACGATCTCGCGGTTCGAGTAGCCAAAGCGCTCCGCCGCCGCGCGCACGGAGTTCACGCAGGCCTTGTCGAACGGCACCGGCGCGTAATAGAAAATCTGCTCGAGCTGAGTTTCGAGCTTGCCTTGTTCGGCAATCCTTTCGATGCCTTCGCGCAGTTCGGCGTCCATCTGCGCGAGCACGTCGTCCTGAGGATGGCGGAAATCGATGGTAAAGAACACGCGGCCCGGAATCACGTTGCGCGAATTCGGATGCACCTGCATCATGCCGACCGTCGCGCAGGCCAGCGGCGCATGGCGCAGGCCAATTTCATTGACGAGCTGCACGACGCGCGAGGCGCCCAGCAGCGCATCGCGGCGGCGCGGCATGGGCGTCGGGCCCGCGTGCGCTTCCTGTCCGGTGAGCACGACTTCGTACCAGCGCTGGCCCTGCGCGTCCGTGACGACGCCGATGGTCTTGTTTTCGGCTTCGAGTATCGGCCCCTGCTCGATATGCAACTCGAACGCCGCGTGAATCTTGCGCCCGCCGCACGGCAGTTCGCCCGCGTAGCCGATACGCTGCAACTCCTCGCCGATGGTCTTGCCGTCGACATCCTTGCGCGAGAGCCCGTAGTCGAGCGTAAAGACGCCTGCGAACACGCCCGAGGCGACCATCGCCGGCGCGAAACGCGAGCCTTCCTCGTTGGTCCAGATCACGGTTTCGACGGGGCGTTCGGTTTGAATGCCGTGATCGTTGAGCGCGCGGATTACCTCGAGACCGCCCAGCACGCCGTAGATGCCGTCGAAGCGCCCGCCCGTGGGCTGGGAATCGGCGTGCGAGCCGGTCATCACCGGCGGCAGGTCGTTGTTGCGCCCCGCGCGGCGCATGAACACGTTGCCCATCTGGTCGACGCTCACCGTGCAGCCCGCCTCTTTCGCCCATTGCACGATGAGATCGCGCCCTGTCTTGTCGAGGTCCGTGAGCGCGAGGCGGCACACGCCGCCTTTGGGCGTCGCGCCGATCTTCGCCATCTCCATCAGGCTGTCCCACAAACGCTGGCCGTTCACGTGAATCGCGGTCGTCAACGCGGCTTCGCTTACTGCGTTCATGCGTGTCCTCCTGTCCGTGTTCGTCAAACGTGCATTCGCGCCACCTTCTGGGGCGGGAAGAGCCATGGCGGTGCACGCTCGAATGGCGCATCGCGACTCCCGAAACCACGCCCCGCGAATCCTGTCCGATTGGACAGGTTGTAGGCGATAAACTTCGCGAATTCAATGCGGTGTTACCAGCGAGAAGCGTGCCATCGATGCTGCAGTGCGCGAAAATGCCCTCGCGCTCCGCGCGTTTTCCCCGAGGGCGGTGAATGCACGAGGCGCTTACATCGTGACTACAATGAAGCCGACATGGGCGCGGCAGCCGCGCGCCGCCTCTTCCCTTCTGAATGGACCGACCATCATGCGCGACGACGAACCCACCACGCGGGCCGCGAACCACGCGATGCGAGGCACGGCGCACGAACGGAATGCCGCTGACGCAACGCACAAGCCGCGTCGGCGCAAAGCCGCCATTCGCGAGTCGAACGAGGCGCATCTGCTCGCCTGCGCGGAGGCCGTGTTCGCAGAGCGCGGCTTCGAAGGCGCGAGCACGGCGCTGATCGCGGAGCGCGCGGGCCTGCCGAAGGCCAATCTGCACTACTACTTCCCGACCAAGCTCGCGCTCTACTGGCGCGTGCTCGACGATCTGTTCGAGGAATGGAACGCGGCGGCCAACACCTTCGACGCGAGCGACGATCCGGTCGAGGCGATTGGCGGTTACGTACGTGCGAAGATGGAGCTCTCGCGGCGCAGGCCGCTCGGGTCGAAAGTGTGGGCGAACGAGATCATCAGTGGCGCGACGCATATGCAGGACATCTTGCTCAAGCGTGTGAAGCCGTGGATGGAAACGCGCGTGAAGCTGATCGATCGCTGGATTGCGGAGGGATTGCTCGCCCCCGTCGATCCGAAAACGCTGCTTTTCATGATCTGGGCGACCACGCAGCACTATGCCGATTTCGAGGCGCAAATACGCGCGCTCTCGGGCAAGCGCGCGCTTTCATCGGCGGGTTTCGAGGCGAGCACCGAGGAAGTGGTGCGGCTGATTTTGCGCGCGAGCGGCGCGCGCTCGCCGGGGCATTGAGCGAAACACGATTGCCGCCCTTTTTCCGCCCCGTTCCGAAACAAACGATGGCGCGAAATATTAAAACCGTGGCGTCCAATCGCAAATGCGAGATCCGCGTTTGCCGTATCGTGCGATTTCAACCACGAACCCAGTACCGACGACGCTTCGTGTGAAGAATCACGCTATGACGGTCGGTCCGCGCCAGCATGCTGCGCCTCGCTACGCGAGGTGATCGTCTTCCCCGCACGGATCAACCAGACGGCTGAACGCGATCACCATTTCCTTAGGATCACGTATGAACGACATTGCAGGATACGACTTCGAAGACCTGGCACCCGGGATGAGCGCGAGCTTCGCCAAGACCATTACCGACGCGGATATCGTGCTATTTGCCGGCGCCTCGGGCGACAACAATGCCGTGCACATCGATGAAGAGTTCTCGCGCAAGACGCCCTTCAGGGGACGCATTGCGCACGGTATGCTCAGTGCAAGCATTATTTCCGCGGCCATCGCCGGCCGGTTGCCGGGCCCCGGCACGATCTATCTCGGGCAGAACCTGCGCTTCAAGGCGCCGGTCAGGCCGGGCGATACCGTGCAGGCCACGGTGACGGTCCGCGAACTCATTCCGGGCAAGCGCCGGGTCGTGCTTGACACCATCTGCACCGTGCAAGGCAAGGTTGTCATCGACGGTGACGCGCTCGTCATGCCCACTTCACGCGCGGATCGCGCCAGCGAAGCACGTTGCGCAGACGCTTCGACGAATACCGCAGTGGAACCGGCATGAGTAATCACTTCAATATGCCTGACGAGGTAGCACACGGCTTTTCCCGCTCGGCAAAGGACTTCCTGAACGCATTGGCCGGCATTCCGGCGAGCGCTGCCGTTGCGCCGGCTGTCATGCATGAAGCCGGCACTCGCTACTGGGAACAGCAGTGGGCGCTGTGGACGACCGTGCTGAACCCGCAGGCGGCGGCCGGCCAGACATCCCGCGACCCGCGGTTTCGGGCCGACGAATGGACCAGCAACGCCTGGTACAACCTGCTCAGGCAGAGCTACCTGGCCAACGCGGGCCTGCTCGAAGACATGGTCGGCGCGACCGGCTATAACGAGAGCGAAAAGCAAAGGCTGCGCTTTTTCATGCGCCAGTTCATCGATGCGGCGAGCCCCACCAACTATGCCGCGACCAATCCCGAAGCGATCCGGATGGCCATCGAGTCGAACGGCGCCAGCCTTCGTACGGGCATGACCAATCTGGTTGGAGACCTCGCGCGCGGCACCATTACGATCACCGACGAAGCCGCCTTCGAGGTGGGTCACAACGTTGCGGTGTCCAAAGGCGCGGTGGTCTTCGAGAACGCCCTGTTTCAGCTGATCCAGTACGCCCCACTCGGCACGCACGTAGCGAAGCGTCCCTTGCTGATCGTGCCGCCTTGCATCAACAAGTTCTATATTCTCGACCTCCAACCTGAAAACTCGTTTGTGCGCTTCGCCGTCGAGCAGGGACAAACGGTCTTCATGGTGTCGTGGCGCAACCCCGATGCGGAAACTGCGCATACGACATGGGACGACTATCTGGAAACGGGCGTGATGCAGGCCATCGACGTCGCGCTTGCGATTACCGGCGCGGACAAAGTCAACACGGTGGGCTGGTGTGTGGGCGGCACGATCCTTTCTTCGGCGCTTGCGGTGATACGCGCGCGCGAAGAAGAAAAGGTTGCGAGCCTGACGCTTCTGACGACCATGCTCGACTTCACCGATCCGGGCGATCTCGGCGTGTTCATCGACGAGCAAACCGTCTTGCAGCGTGAGCATTCGATAGGCAGCGGCGGCATCTACCCGGGGCGCGAACTCGGCTTCGTGTTCCAGATGCTGCGCGCCAACGATCTGATCTGGCCTAATGTGATCAACCACTATCTGAAGGGAAAGAGCCCCGCGGCGTTCGACCTGCTCTACTGGAACGCCGACAGCACCAATCTGCCAGGCCCCATGTACACCTGGTACCTGCGCAACATGTACCTCGAAAACAACCTGCGCGAACCCGGCAAGCTCACCATGTGCGGCGTGCCGGTCGACCTCGGCCGCGTCGACATGCCGGCCTACGTGCTGGCGACCCAGGAGGATCACATCGTGCCGTGGAAGTCGGCATGGCGCAGCACCCGGCTCCTTGGCGGCGAAGCCCAGTTCGTGCTCGGGGCGAGCGGACACATCGCCGGCGTGATCAATCCGGCGACAAAGAACAAGCGGAGCTATTGGGTCGACAGCGGGGTCGACGGCGGCGCGAGCGGCAGTCCTGAAAGTGACGCTGATGAGTGGTTCGCTTCTGCGCAGCAGACTTCGGGCAGCTGGTGGAATCACTGGATCGCGTGGCTGCAGCCGCATGCGGGTGGTCAAGTCAAGGCGCGCACGAAGCTGGGAAGCACGAAGTTTCGGCCGATAGAGCCCGCGCCTGGCCGTTACGTCAAGGCGCGGGCGAATTGAGTCCACGTGCATGAGCGGTCATGGCACGTGCTACCTGCTCTGATTACCTCGCGGTGACCCAATCCACGCTGATGCGCACTGAATCATTCGCTGCGCATCCTTGATAAATCCATGAGCGCGTTGAAACGCCGAACGCGATTTTCTGACTACACTCCAGATACAAGCGCTCACTGAGCACGACCTCCCGATTGCGGCGTGGCTTCACTATCGGTCACTTTATGCGCCGCGATTCATGCCATCTCGGCGCGATGTCTATGGGAAGCCCAGCGCATGTTCAAGAAGCGGATTCGCGCAGCATTGCTGGGGCTTTTCGTCGCCGCCACTGCGCCTGCCAGTCACGCGCAATACACGACCGACTGGCTCGCCAACACCTTCGGCACGCTCGCCGCACACGTCGGCAACGGCGCGCGCTCGATGTGGGTCGCGCCCGAGGGTGTCATCTATACGTCATCGCGCTGGGACGAAAACGCGGGTGGCGTCGCGCTCTACCAGAACGGCGCAACGCTCGGCACCATCGGCGCGCACGACGAGTTCCAGGGCAGTGCGATCACAGGCAACGCGTCGTCGATCTTCGTCGCGCTCGGTTATAGCCGGACGTACGGCAGCGGGTCGGTGGGCCGCTACAGCCGAAGCTCGAACACACGTGACCTTCGCATTGCCGTGAGCACGTGGACCGGCATCCAGAACGCGGACGTGATCACCGGCCTCGCGACTGCGGGCACACTCCTCTATGCCAGCGACTATTACGGCAACCGCGTACGGGTGTACACGAGCGACGGCGTCTGGCAACGCGACATCGGCGTCCAGCAACCCGGCGCACTCGCAGTCGACGCTGCGGGCAACCTCTGGGTCGCGCGCGCGAGCGCCGGTGTGATTGCGCAGTTCAGCCCGGCTGGCGCGGCGATGAACACGATCCAGATGGCCGCGGGCGGCCGGCCATCGGCGCTCGATTTCGACGCACCGACGAACCAGCTGCTGGTTGGCGACAAAGGTCCCGACATGAACATCAAGTGTTATGCCCTGACCGGGGTGCCGGCGCTGGTCGGCACGTTCGGTGTACTGGGCGGCTATCTCGACACCACGAGGGGCATCAAGGGGCAGGTCGGCGACAAGCGCTTCACACGCGTCGCCGGTATCGGCAAGGATGCAGCGGGCAATCTGTACGTGCTCAACAACGCATGGGGCGGCGACTGGGACCTCGGCCGCAACGGCAGCACCGATATTCACTCGTACAGCTCATCGGGCACGCTGCAGTGGACTTTGCAAGCACTCAACTTCGAGGCGATCGCGGCGCCCGACCCGGCAACCGACGGCGCGAACTTCTACAGCGGCAACACCATCTACACGGGTACATCGGGCGGCACGTTCGTCGCAAACACGATCGATCCGTTCAGCTGGCCGACTGACCCGCGCCTGAACATGAATGACTATCAGCGCGGCCAGCTTTTCGGGCAACTCGTGGTGGTGGGAGGCAACCGCATTCTCGTCGCCTCCGGGCAGAATCCCGACACCTTCAACTTCTTTCATTTCCAGCCGTCGAGCGGGTACATTGCCATTCCCGACGGCTCGATCCCGGGCAAGGCGTTCAATACGAATACGAAGGTGACGGGCGGCTTCGCAATAGACGGCAATGGCGACGTCTGGGCCGGCCTCGACCGGACCAACCAGATCTACCATTACCCCCTGACCGGCTTCGACGCGAACGGCAAGCCATCATGGGGCGCCGCCAGCACGATCCAGATCCCGCGGACCGCGCGCCCGCTCACGCGGATCATCTATCAGTCGGACAGCGACACGATGATCCTCGCCCAAGGCATTGCGGGGAGCTGGGACTGGACAGCCATGAACGGGCACATCGAGATCTATCGCGGCTGGAAAGCGGGCAACACGAGCGCGCCGGGCCCGGTGATCGATCTCGCGAGCGCGAATCCGAAATCGATCGCGGCAGCGGGCCATTACCTGTTCGTGGGCTACGTGCATACGGTACCGAAAATCGACGTGTTCGACCTGAACACCGGCAGTCTCGTCACGACATTGACGAACTCGAACCCGACGGCGATCGATGTCGGCAACGACGTGGATTCGATGTACGGCATCCGCGCGTACCTGCGCTCGACCGGCGAATTCGTCGTCACGAAAGACAATTACAACGGATCGAGCGTCGTGGTTTATCGCTGGCACCCGTAACAGCCGTCCTTGCTCGGCTCGCAACTCGTGCGGGTAGCGCGCGGCGAGCCGACGCTTTTGGACGCGATTACCGGCTATGAAACGCAGATGCGCCGTTATGGCTTTCACGCGGTGTACGAATCGCGCAAACAGTTCGACGAGCGCGACGCAATACATCGGCCCATTGTCGGACGCCTTGCACTCGGTGCGATGCGCACGGCAATGCGCGTCGTCAACAATGTACCGCCCCTGAAGCGGCGCATGATCGATTCGGAAAACCGCTTTAGCGGCAGCGAAGAAGAAGACCGCGATGGCTTCGCATTAGGACATGCGGCCGGGCCTGACCCCGCCCACGTCCGGATGTCGCCGACTTCTCGCTTAATTAAAAGCGTTTGTGAAAGCGCTTTGTTTGCCCGAACCCACGCCATTCGCTAGCATTTCTTCGCCAACCTGGCCCATCTCAGCTGCCAGCCCGGACAATCCACCTATAGGCTACGTCGTTTGCCGAGTCTGCAGATCATACCAATGGTTTTGATTCGCAATGCGAATCAAGTGAGCGAAGACGTGGCTTGCTAATCGCCGTATCGTGAAGCGATACGTCATTGCGCTCCGCTTATGAGGGGCGGCGTCGCAATGAAGATAGTCCTTCTGAACCATGCCGACGACACGCACCGGGGGAGCGCGTTGCGGCACATCGCTTGCGCGCCTGTTGGCCAACGCGCGGAGCGGTTTTGCGCGGGCAAGTCGGGCATTCGAAGCGGCTTGCGCGAAATAGGGGGGAACGATGAACCGATCAACCAAGCAGACCGTGGTATGGGTGCTCGCTCTGGCCCTGTCGGGTGCCGCTTATGGTGCGGGCGGAGGAAATGGCGGAGGAAATGGCGGCGGTAATGGTGGAGGCAACGGCGGCGGCAATGGCGGCGGCGCGGGTGCGGGTGCGGGTGCGGGCGGTGGCCACGGCTCTGGGTCGGGCTCTGGGTCGGGCTCAGGATCGGGATCGGGATCAAGCTCGGGCTCCGGTGCAGGTAGCTCTGGCGCAGGTAGCTCCGGTGCAGGTAGCTCCGGCGCGGGCAGCTCTGGTGCAGGCAGCTCCGGCGCAGGCAGCTCTGGCGCAGGCAGCTCTGGCGCAGGTAGCTCCGGTGCAGGTAGCTCCGGCGCGGGCAGCTCTGGTGCAGGCAGCTCCGGCGCAGGCAGTTCTGGTGCAGGCAGCTCTGGTGCAGGCAGCTCCGGCGCAGGCAGTTCTGGTGCAGGAAGTTCTGGTGCAGGCAGCTCCGGCGCAGGCAGCTCCGGTGGAAGCAGCTCCGGTGGAAGCAGCGCCGGTGGCAGTAGCGCTGGGGCAGGCGGTAGTTCGAGTGCGGGTAGCTCCTCAGGTAGCGCGAGTGCAGGCGGCCCCGGTGGACCTCTGGGCCGCGGCGGCTCACCAGGTATGAGTGCACGGACGGCCATGGTCGAAATCGTGCCGCCTCCTCCACCTGCGCCGATCATCGACGCACCGGTTACAAACGCATATAGCCCACCGCCGCACTCGGATTATCGTCCGAATGCGTTGGTGATACCCACGCCAGCCGGGAGCAACAATGCCCCGCCGCCGAGCGCGACCACGTCGGTCCGGGGCACAACCACCGCGGCACCCACTGCGCCGGCGGCGAACTACGCGCCGCCGCCGAGCGTACCGCGTCCGCCCCCCGTTGCGGTCGCGAGGCCAGCTGCCGGGCCGGTTGCGAACGACTACGGTCCGCCGGGCGTATCCGGTACGAGCAGCGGCGCGGGCCACGGCGCCGGTCCTGCACGGGCCGCGAACAACTCAGGCTCGCCTGGCGGGGGCGGCACGACCAAAGCGGGTTTCGCGGTGGACACGGGCGGGTACGAACCACCGATCCTGACCCCAACGAGCACGCCATAAACGCATTCATGCTCTCGCGCGACACATCGCTTCGGATTCGGCACGGTGACGCATCGCCGTGCCGAAATCTTGTGTAGCAGCGCCGATGGGCGACCCGCAGCACGAGTACAAATTGATCAAGATCAATGCATTGTGAGACGCCGGGCGCATAGTGAATCAGCCGCGGCTGACCACGCAGCGCCGTCCCCACTCCCTCCGCTCCCTTGCCCCAGGTCGGCCGCCCCTCTCCCGGAGCCCGACATGGAACTCGCCACCCGACGCAATGCGACACAAGTGATCTTGAGCGAACACCGTCACCTGGCGAGTATCGTCAGCGGCATGCTGAGTGTGGCCGATGGCATGGCGTCCGGCTCCGGGCCACGCAGCGCCATGCTGATGCGGGCAATGCTCTACTACATCAGCGAATTCCCCGAGCAGGTTCATCACCCCAAAGAGGAGCAATACCTGTTCGCGCGGCTTCGCAATCGTACTGAAGAATTCGACGCTGTCATCGGGGAACTCGCGCGCCAGCACGAGGAAGGCAAGCTGCGCGTTCATGCACTCGAACGCGCGCTCACACGCTATGAACTGGCTGGCGCCGACATGCTGCCCGCGTTGCGCGAGGGCGTGTATGGTTACGCGGACTTCTACGCCAGTCACCGGCACCTGGAAGAGTCCGTCATCCTGCCCGGCGCGCAACGTTATTTGACGCTATCGGACTGGGTGGCGATCGACGAGGCATTCGGCGCGAATCGCGATCCGTTCGACAGTCTGGAGACCGAGGACAATCTTAATGATCTTTACAGATTGATCGTCCAGACGATGCCCGAAGCGTAAGCCTGAGCGACTTCACGCGATGTGCACTATGGATCGCCGTCCGTCCGGACTTGCGGACGCTCGATCGAGCCCGGGTCTCGCGCGAAAAAAACATCTGCAAACGGATTACACGAATTCACGGCAACGTGGCAAGCCCTGCGGCAAACAACCGCACCCCAAACGCCAGATGAGGTTGGGCCGTGCAATCAGTCCGCGTCGTACACTGTGCGTTTCGACGCTCGTAGGCCGGAACGCCGTCGTGCCCATTCACTATCTGCGCAGCTTCACCTCTGTCGAACGCACCGAGCGGGCCAACCTGCGGCTTGGCCGTGCACTGGCGTGGGTCGCCGGTGCAATCAACGCCGGAGGGTTCCTCGCCGTTGGGCAATACACGTCGCACATGTCGGGCATCGTCTCGTCGCTTGCCGACAGCACCGCGCTCGGCGAGAGCGGCATCGCGTTGTCCGCTATCAGTTCGATCCTTGCTTTCGCGAGTGGCGCCGCGACGTCCGCCATTCTGATCAACTGGGGACGCCGCCGTTGCGCGCGCAGCGTCTACGCGCTGCCGCTCCTGCTCGAAGCCGCCCTGCTCCTTTGCTTCGCCGCGCTCGGCGCGAATCCCGGCATCCATCGCGTTCTCTTCGTGCCGCTGACGGTGGCTGTGCTCTGTTACATCATGGGCGTGCAAAACGCCATGATCACGAAAATCTCGCAGGCCGAAATCCGCACGACGCATGTGACCGGCATCGTGACGGATCTGGGAATCGAACTTGGGAAGGCGCTCTACTGGAACTGGGGCGTGCCGTCTTCAGCGGCGCATCACGTGGCGGCCGATATGCAGCGCGTCCGCGTACTCGGCTCCCTGCTCGGAATGTTCTTGCTTGGCGGAACGCTGGGCGCCGTGGCTTTCCGGCATTTTGGATTTGCCGCGGGCGTGCCCTTGTCGATGCTGCTGGTGATCCTGGCGAGCGTGCCGGTGACCGACGATTTGCGTCGCCTGCCGCTGCGCGACCTGTCTTGACGAATACGTCGGTCGCCGGCGGCCAATACCCGCCAACTCATTCGCTGATCAGAAACCGGTCGCGATTCTTCGCGTCCTTGATCCAGTTCGGCGCGCGTCCCCTGCCGGACCAGGTCGCGCCACTTGCGGGATCGCGATATTTCGGCGGCGCCGCGCTATGCGAAAGCCCCGACCTCCCGCGACGACTACCAAAGATGTCCTGCTGCGTGTACCCGAATTCGGCCACCTTTGCGCGGATTTCGGCGAGAACCGTCTCGAACTCCTGTTGACGGGCGACCATCGCCTGACGCTCGAGTTCCGCGAGTTGCGCCTTCAGTTCCTTGTACGTTGCCACGAATCGTCTCCTGCGCGTGGACACCATTCGCCAATCATAGTGGCTTTCGCTCACACCCCCTTCCAACGTGATCACGCGACACGCGCAGCGGGCACAGCAAGCCCACGCGGCCGACCGTTCAGGCCGTGACGAAGACGATCGCCCCCGCATCGGCAACCTGGGCGAACAACCGTACGAAACGATAGCTTTGCGCCTGGATAGTCAGTTCGTTGAGCCCGGAGCGCGTGCCCTCCAGTATCGCCCGGGCCACGGGTTCCGGAATCGCGCCGAGGTGCGCCCAGTCTTCCGGCAACAGCGCGGGATCGCCCAGATAGACCTCGTTTTTCCCGCCAGGCGTGCGAACGAGAATCAGGCTTCCCCCCTTGTCGAGCGCAATCTCCAGGTACTCGGACAAGGTCGCCAACGCCTCTGTGTCGACATCGCGGGCTGCATGTGTGTTCGAAGTCATAGGGTGGCCACGCTGAGTAGTATGTCGATCACTATCGTACCCCGCTCCTGCCTGTTCGGCGCATTTTGGCAGCGGGATGCGTTCAGGGATGTAGCCCGAACATACCGTGCCAGATCGTACTAAAAAGGTTGGCGTGACGACGATCGTCGGACTTTTGCGACTCTTCGTCGCCTGCGCCATGCGACGAAGACGGCGGCACGGCCTCGTCCGGCTCCGCGGCATTGCGCGACGCGGCGCTGTCCGCCTGACGCGACAGGTGCAGCGCGATAGCGCCATCGGCAATGCGCCCGGCCAGTTGGGATTCGCAATCACTCGCGAGCAGTGCGCCGAACACGACGTCGCGGTTGTAGCCCTGCTCCGCGAAGCGCATGGCCACGCTCACGTGCCGCGCATACGCCTCCTGACGCGCGGCCTCCTGCAAACGCGCCTCTTCTTCCCGCTCACGGGCCATACGCCCCATCTCCTTGGCATAGACCGCGTCGTAGACGCTGCGCTGCGCCGGATCGGAAAGAATCGCGTAAGCCTCCTTGATCTCCTGGAACTGCGCATGAGCAGCGGCTTCGCGTCCCATATTACGGTCGGGATGCGCTTTCATCGCGGCCCTGCGGTAGGCCCGCTTGATATCTGCGTCGCTCGCGTCGTCGCTTACGCCCAGCAAGTCATACAACGTCGCCATGGCTCGCACAAATGGAAGTGAGATGCGGTCGATCGTAGCATGTCGTCCGCAGATGCACCGCGCATGCGATGACGATCGCCAACCGGCAACCGGTCAATTGTCCTAAGCAAACGGGCCGCGGATATCGAAATCCACCTGCGCCACCAGCGCTGAGCACCCGGGTACTCAGCGTCGAACCCGTGTCCAGCGACACCAGTCGTGGTGATCGAGATTGCGCAGCAAATCGGCCCTGCGCCGTTCGCGCCGATAGTGAGCGGTGACACCAACTGCGGCTATTACGAGCACGATCGTGCCGGCAGCCATACCCAGCCAGGACTGGTCCACGTCAGCCTCCTCGGATCCATGCGGATCGCAACCCAATTGTGAGCAACGCACTCTGAATATAGCCTGTCCATGTGACAGACTATGCGGTCCCGACCGCCAATCAGCGCACGCGGGCGACCGCTCTCAGGAGCGCATCGCCTTGAGGCGTCACGCGGGGCGTAGGGAAGCCGGATTCGGGCGTATCGACGATGACCAGGTGAAGATCGCGAAGCGCACCGAGTTCCTCCCGGTCCGGCTCGATCCGCCCCGGCGCATTCTTTATCAGCATCAACGTGGCAAGTTCGTGGGGGCTCAACATGTCATTTCCCTCCCGCTTGATCCTGTTTGATCACGCTTCTTCGCGGCTGCGAGCGCACTCGCGGCCCGAATGCGATGCGTGCTACCGCAGCTTCGCCGCAGTCTCCGACGCGATGTCCATGCATGCGCGCGTGTACCCGGCCGCCTGCGAAGCAACCCACGGCAACATCTCGACCTGGTTGCGGACAAACTGCTCGGGCGTCTGCACGGACAACATGCCTTCGAAGTGCTGTTGCGAGCCAGCGAATATCGACCTGCAAGTCGCGAGATTCAGGCGTGAGAGTTCACAAAAACCATCGAATAGATGACCGGTCAACGTAGTGAACTTTGCGGCCCACGATTCGCTTCCCGCCGCCGCGAATTTTTGATTAGACATACTAATTTACCCCCCGTGCATTTCATCAATCGTTATGTCTGTATCGACCGCGTTTGATGTATGGCTTCTCGACGCGAGTGGCGTTGCTCGTTCATAAGCGAATGCCGGTGTCGATCTAGAGCCTTGATTCTAACTTTGTTAAATCTGCCTCATGAATGCTAGTTGAGTCAGGAGTTTCCCCAATTTATTACGCGGATGGATTCACCCCGAAGTATGGCGGCGGCAAGTGCAGAACAGGCCTGTGAAAAGTTGACTTGTCAGCCTGGATCTCAGCCAGTCAGACAAGGAAAGACGAATTACGGATTTTGCGCTGTGTGGTAAGGTAAGAAGTCAAACAAGGTACCGCTTGCGACGAGGATTCATCGCAAGCGGATTATGAGTGCAGCGCTGTTGCGCCCTCAAGCAAGGGTGAACGGGCAAATCAATGAGCGCTGACTTTCACCGCATTGCGTTGCGCAAGCAGCTCGCGTATGCGCGCCAGATGCAGATCGCCAACGGCCGTATGAACGGGCTCGACCTTGCGGGCCCGACGCCGCGCAGCAGGCGGCCACGCGCCGAGGTATCGGCACAGCGCGGAAACGAACGGCCGCTTCCCTCCGCCAGCAAGCCGCCGGGTCGCAGCGGCAACGCGATCCGCCCCCACATTTGCCACCAGCCATTCAAACGCCTGACGGTCTTCGTCATTCACAATGCGAATTAGCGATTCCATGCGACGCTCCTACTGGACGTAAACACATACTGTGAATTTATACAGTATTCTGCGTCAGCGCAAGCCAGGTTTGAACTGGCTCCTGGGGAGCGTTCGTCGGGGTAGGAAGATCGGGAGTCGCCTTCTGGCGGCGTTGCCTTGGATGGAAGCGCGGGCGAGACGCTACTCGCTGGCCGCGGCGTCCCCTTTCTGGGCTTTCAGTCGGTTCCTCACTGCCGTCACGCCCAGCACCGGCCTCGCCGCATTGCCCGCGCGCGAGATCTGCCAGGTCTCCGGGACGGTGCCCGAGAGCGTGACGACGCCATGGCTGACCCGAATGTGAATGTCCGAATCGTCGAGATCCGGAACGCGCCTGATGGCACGGCGAACGTCACGCACCACCGAGGTATCCGGCCGGCTTCCGGGTGTCGATGCAGAGACACGTTGCACGGCCACAGCGGCCGGCTCGCTCACACCGGTTTGCGCGTTCGCATGGGCTGCGCAGCTCGCGATAGCCACGAACACCATCGCGCCGATCGTTCCATTCGCACCGTTTCTGTTCATGCTGCCTCCATCGGGTCGAGCCAACCGAGGAAAAGCGCCGCCTCTACGCGTATGTTCGCACAGGAATTCACGCGTCGCGTTCACGATGGCCTGCTCCACCCCAATGCCTGCCCGAGCGCACACGCAGATGCAGCGGATGACTTCGGCGCCGCACTGCGCTACTCTAATAACTCCGATACAAAAAGTCGTCGTATAACCATGTCACACATCAGCACCGGCGTCGAATACGGGCTGCATTGCCTGCTCTATCTTGCCGGCACGTCCGCCGGCGTGCGCGAGGCGAGCGTGCGCGACCTTGCGGAAATGCAGGGCGTGCCCGTCGATTACGCCGCCAAGCTCTTCACACGCCTCGCCAAAGCCGGCATCGTCGAGTCGACCGAAGGCATACGCGGTGGCTTCAGACTCGCGAAACCCGCACGCAATATTTCGGTGCTGGATGTCGTCGACGCCATCGACGGCGAAAAGGCGCTCTTCGACTGTCGCGAAGTGCGCCGGCAATGTGCCGTTTTCGACGACGAGCCGCCCGCATGGGCCACACGCGGCACCTGCTCGATCCATGCCGTGATGCAGGGCGCCGAGCGCGCCATGCGCGCGGAACTCAAGCAACACTCGATTGCCGATCTCGCCACCCGCGCGTATTCCAAGGCGCCAGCCAGCTATCACCATCACGTGGTGGACTGGTTCACGGAGCGCGCCGCCAATCGGCGCGGGTAACATCCGTCGCTTTACACGCCCTTCCAGCATGCGAAAAAACGCGGAGCCTCCAACGCGGCTTCCGCGTCCAATTCGATCCGTCGTTATCCTGGAGGATCAGGCAACCACGATGCGCAGCGGATCTGCGGCGGCGAGCGCTTGCTCGCGGTCCGCGCGAGGCGGATAGATCCATTCGGAGTTGATCTGGTGTTTGAGCCTCTTCGCCTCGGTGCCCTGCAACTTCACTTCGCGCTCCCAACCTTCGGTATAGACCGCGCCCCACGGGCCCAGATCCAGACAGGCCACGTACTTCGGCTGGCTATATGGAATCGGCGCGAGGCCGAGCAGATCGGCGGCCGCGTTGTGGCCTGCCGAGCGCCCCAGGTTCATCGCGTGCTGGCACGACATCATCGTGTGATTGCCTTCGTCGTCGGTGGCTGCGCGGGCGACGTCGCCGGTCGCGTAGACGCCGGGCACGCCCTCCACCGCGAGGTTGCGGTTGACATGCAGACGCCCCATGGCGTCGAGGCGGCCCGGAATCTGCGCGGTCAATGCGCTCGCACGCAGCCCGGCCGTCCAGATCACCGTATGCGATTCGATACGCTGGCCGTCCGTTGTCGTGACGCCGCCGGCATCCACTGAAGCCACACTGGAGCCGAGCTTCCACGTCACGCCGAGCGAACCCAGCGCCTCTTCGATCACGGGACGCGGGCCCGCGCCCAGGTCTGGACCGATCGCATCGTTACGCTCGACGATGATCACCTTCACATTCGCTTGCTCGCCCAGCGCCGCGCGCAGGCGTGCCGGCATTTCCGCAGCGGTCTCGATGCCGGTGAATCCGCCGCCCGCCACCACCACGGTATTGCGCGCGGGCGAGTCCGGCTGGCTGGCCAGACTGCGGATGTGCGCTTCCAGTTCGACCGCTTCGTCGGTCTGGTCCACGCTGAAGGTGTGATCGGCCAGGCCCGGAATCGACGGGCGGAACAGCCGGCTGCCAGTGGCCAGCACGAGGCGGTCGTAGCCGAGCGTAGAGGACTGGCCGTCGACATCGGTCAGATCCACCGCGCGGCGCTCCACGTGGATGCGCTCGACCGTGCCCTGGATGAACTTGACGCCAGTCGCATCGAAGATCTCCGTGAGCGGCGCCCGGAAGTTCGCGGGGCCCTCTTCGTACAGACGCGGACGGACATGCAGATGCGGGTCCGGCGCGACCAGCGCGATCTCCACGTCCGTGCGCGACTGCTCATCGAGCAGCCGCGCCGCGCTCAACGCGCTCCACATGCCGGCGAAGCCGGCCCCAATAACAAGAATACGCTTCGACATGTGTGCTTCTCCAATGCAGGGATACGGGATATCGGTGGACTCGCGCCGCGCCTGCGCAACGCATAACTCGGACTCTATGAGTCGTAGTTTTAATGCGCAAGCCCCCTTTTAGGACGCACTGTTGGCGAATCAGACAACGATGCCGCGAGGCCGGGCGCTACATGCCCATGCCCGTCCCTGCTCCCGTGCTCGTGCCCGTACCCGTACCCGAGCCCGTGGTCGTGGCCGGGTTCGGCGTCGCCTTCAGATCGATTCGTCCATACACGCCATCGGCTTCGTCGTTCGGCCCCGCGGCGAAGAACAGCGTATTGGAAGGCTGATTGCTGAGGTTGTTGCCGAACGCAATGCCCCACACGCCAGGCTCGACGAGCGCGTTGCCGTTCGACCCGTTGAGCGGCCCCATCGACTGGCCGTTCGATGCATTGAACGCGTTGATTGCGCCATTACCGAAATTGCCGATCAGTATCGCGCCGCTCATCGAGCCGAAGTTCGCGGGCGCTTGCGCAATGCCCCATGGCGCGTCGAGCGGACTCCCCGTCGCGAAGCGCTGCTTCAGGTTGCCGGCCGTGTCGTACACGTCGACCATGCCGAGCCCCGCGCCTGCAACGTCGTCGTGCTTCGCCGCGTCCTGCATCGCATACGTGACGAACAGATTCGAACCGATCGCCTGAATGCCGAACGGCGCGAAGCCGGCCGGCATCGTCGGGTCCGTGAAGCCGCCGGGCATCGTCACCTTGTTGAACGAGGTATTGAAAACGTCGATCTTGTTGTTATGGAAGTCGGTCGCGTAGAGGAAGTTCGCGTTGTTCATCGTCGCGAGCGCGAGCCCCTTGTACACGGCGCCGCCCGTGCCGTCGTCGTACATGACGAATGCGTTGGTCGGCCCGACCGTTGGCGCCCACGCGGTGATGGTGCCGCCCTCGCCCGCGAAGATGAACGCTGCGAGGCCGGACTTGCCGTTTTCCGCGACGGTAAAGCTTTGTGTGCCGTTGAAGACGATGCCCGTGGGCGATGCCGTGCCGTTCTTGCCGCTGGGTATCGCGACGATCAGCGATTGCGGCACGCCGTTGCCGTCATAGAGCGTGGCGACATTGGTGCCGTTGTCCGCGACCCAGGCAAAACCGTTCGGATTGAAGGCGACACCCCAGGGGTTTTTCAGATTCCCGTCGATGTGCGCGGCCGCCACCGCGCCATCGGAAACGAGCGCCGTCGCCGTGAACGACGACGGGGCGGGCACGCTCGCACTGCTGGAACCCGAGTTGGAACCGGAACTGCCGCCACACGACACGAGCGTCGCGATGGCCGCACCACATGCTACGACGCCGAATACGGCGAGTAGAGACTTCATGACCGCACTCCTCGTTCAATCCAGGGGACTAACGGACAAAGAACGAGGAGGATGCAGCGTTTATTCCAGCGAAGAAACAGGGCTTGCTTCTCAGGCGATCGCAATGACTGAACTAGCTAGCGAAAAACACGTGGCGGGCAACGAGCGCTATGTGTGACTATCAGGCGCCTGCAGACTCGCCGATACGGGCGGCGATCTGCGCGGCGCACCCAGCAGGGCGAGTTGTTTCTCATGCGGCGTCAGCGCGCCGCTGTCGCGCTTGTCCGCTGCGGCATATTTTTGCGCCGCATGAGAGAAATCGCCTTCGCCTTCCAGCGCCTGCCCCCAAAGTTCATACGAGGGCGCGAGATCGGGACGAAGTTCCACCGCGCGCGCAAGCTTGATGATCGCCGCCTCGTATTGTCCGTTGTCGATGAGCGCTTCTCCCCAGTCATGCAGGATGTTCACGTCGTCGTGGTGCATCTCATCGGCGCGGCGAAACGCGCTGAGGGCTTCGGCATACCGGTGCGCGTGCAACAGGACGTCGCCGAGCAAGCGCTGGTTCTCCGCGGTGCTCCACCGCTCGTGAGCGCCCGCGCGAAGCTCCTTGATCGCGGCGTCGAAGCTGTGCTCCTGCTCGAGCGCGATACCGAGATTGGCGCGCAAGACGGCCGAGTGCGGATACAGCAACAGCGCGTCGCGTGACTGCTGTTCCGCCTCCTCGGCACGGTTTTGCCGCAGCAGCAGCCAGCCTTTTCCAGCGAGCGCCCATTGGCGTTGCGGTGAGCCAGGCCGGCTGAGGACATCGTCATAGATGGCTTCGACGTCGCTGTAGTCGCATTGGCCCGGCGAACACCGTGTCTTTTGCACCGTCGTGAACACATGGCTCGCAAGCGTATTCGGTTCGACGAGCCGCATGACCTCGATCGCGATGTCCCGCACCGACTGGTTGAAGTCCTTACCGGTGAACGCGACGTCGTCGTGCATGGCGTTGAACGGGCCGTTTTCGATCTGGATATGCGCGACATACCCATCCGCGCTGCCGCTCACATGCGTAATGCCGATATGGACGACCACGTCCTGCTTGTTCCTGAACAGCGTCGATTTCAGAAAGCCGACGATCGAGGCATAGGACATGTCTTGACCCGGCAGCTTGATGTCCGGGCTGTCGTTATCGGCCAGCGAGACATCGTGTGGAACCGCCTCGCTGTCGCTGCTGATTCCGCGCATCGCCGAAAGAATTCGTTCTGCCAGGAATTCCGGGGTATAGCCGGTCTCGGCCAGCGCTTTCGGTGTTTCCACTGGCGGCACCAGCACGTGCTGCGTGAGCGCGCCGGAGATGACGAGCCAGCAAAAGGGCACGGTCAGTACCGCGATGACCCAGGTGAGCACAAAGGGCCACAACTCCCGTGGCGCGCGGCCGATCAGCCCGACCAGAAACAACACATGAGACAGACCCGCGGGCCTGCGATCCGGAACGCTCGACATGTTGCACCTCGACTCGGCTGCAGTTGGCTGGGCCCAACTGTCGGTCGGCGTGAACGCATCGAATGTGCCAGCGCTCTAAAAAGCCCTACTGGCGGCCATTTGGGCCATGTTTGCGAATGTCGCGCGTGGCGGGTGTTATCTCCTGACCAACGCTTGAACGCGGCGAGTGCCGGTTCGCAGCATACACCTGCGAACGCGCGCTTACTTCACCGCCTCCACGTCCTCGACCTCGCCCGCCACCGGCACGTTGCCAGAGGGGCTCATCATGCGCGGCTGCAGCATCAGCGCGACGAGTCCGGTCCAGCCGGTCTGGTGCGATGCGCCGACGCCGCGCCCGTTGTCGCCGTGGAAGTACTCATGAAACAGCACGAGATCGCGGCAGCGCGGATCGGCCTGCAGCAGCGGGTAGGCGGCCATGACCGGGCGTTCGTTGTTGCGGTCGAGCAGAAAAAGCGTCGTGACGCGGCGCGCCAGTTCGTCGGCGATCTGCGCGAGCGAAAGCTTCTTGCCCGAGCCGGTCGGATACTCGACGCGAAAATCGTCGCCATAGTAGCGGTGGAATTCGTACAGCGACTCGATCAGCATATAGTTGACGGGCATCCACACCGGGCCGCGCCAGTTCGAATTGCCGCCGAATACGCGCGAATCCGATTCGGCGGGCAAGTACTTGACGCGGAAGTCGCAGCTGTTGTGCCGGTAAACAAAAGGCTCGTCGAGATGGGCACGAGAGAGCGCACGCACGCCGTGGTCCGAGAGAAATTCGGCTTCGTCGAGCATGCGCCGCAGCAGTGCCTTCATGCGGTGCCCGCGCAATAGCGAGAGCAGCAATGAATTGCCTTTGCCGGGTTCGTTCCAGCGCGACACGAGGCTGGCGAGGTCGGGCCGGTGCTGGAGGAAGAAGACCAGCCGCTCGCGCAACCCCGGCAGTCCGCCGTGCACCCGCTCCTCCAGCACGCGCACCGCGAAGAAGGGAATCAGCCCGACGATCGAGCGCATGCGCAGCGGCACGCTGCTGCCGTCCGGCAGCCTCAGCTTGTCGTAGAAGAACTCGTCCACGCTGTCCCACAGGCCCGTCTCGCAGCCGTCGTCGCAACTCACCGCGCCCGCGATATACAGGAAGTGCTCGAAGAACTTCACGCCGATATCGACGAACACATGGTTCGCGAACGCGAGTTCGAGCGCGATGCGCATCAGGTCGAGCGCGTAAGCGGCCATCCACGCGGTGCCGTCCGCCTGGTCGAGGTGCCCGCCTGTCGGCAGCGGCGACGAGCGGTCGAAGATCCCGACGTTGTCGAGCCCCAGGAAGCCGCCCTGGAAGATGTTGTGGCCGTCCGCATCCTTGCGGTTCACCCACCACGAAAAATTCAGCAGCAGCTTGTGGAAGATGAGTTCGAGAAAATCCCGGTCCGCCTTGCCGGTGATCGCGCGATCGATTTCATACACGCGCCACGCCGCCCACGCGTGCACGGGCGGATTCGCGTCGCCGAACGCCCATTCGTAGGCGGGCAACTGGCCGTTCGGATGCTGATAGCGGTCCTTCACGAGCAGCAGCATCTGCTTCTTTGCAAACATCGGATCGACCAGCGCGAACGCGACCGCCTGAAACGCGAGGTCCCACGATGCGTACCACGGGTACTCCCATTTGTCGGGCATCGAGAGGATGTCCGCGTTGCACAGATGCCGCCAGTCCGCGTTGCGCCCGCTCTGGCGCGCGGCGGGCGGTGTCGGCTGCAGCGGGTCGCCTGCCATCCAGCGGTTCACGTCGTACTGGTAGTACTGCTTCGACCACAGCATGCCCGCCAGCGCCTGGCGCTGCACGAGCCGCGCATCGGCGCTCTCGATGTCGCGCTGCAGCGCAGCGTAGAATGCGTCCGCTTCGTCGATGCGCTGCGCGAACAGGCTGTCGATGTCGAGCGCCAGCTCGTCCTTCGGCGCGGACAGCGCACGCCAGCGGAACGTGACGACCGCGCGCCCGTGCGCCGCAATCTCGAGATGCACGCGCGCGGCCACCTTCGTGCCCGCGTCGCGCCGGATCGCGTCGTGGTTGCCGTGCACGACGTAGTCGTCGAAGCCGTCCTTGAATGGCCCCGCGCCGTCCATGCCGAAGAGCCGCTTCACGTTGGTCTCGTTCTCGCAAAACAGCCACTCGACGCGCTCGCCTCCTTGTGCGGCAGCCGTCACGACGAGCGGCTCGTGCGTGCCACAGTGCGCCACGACGTGCTCGCCTCCGGCCGACGAGACGAGCGCGAGCGACGGCTTGCTGCCTGCGGCCTTCCACGACCACGTGTTGCGCGCCCAGAACTGTGGCAACACATCGATCGATGCGTGCTGCCCGGCGCGGTTCTCGACTGTCACGCGCATGACGATGTCTTCCGGCGTGTGCTTTGCGTATTCGATCTGTACATCGAAATAACGCTCGTCGTCGAATGCGCCCGTGTCGAGGATTTCATATTCGGGCGAGCCGGCGCCGCGCCGCGCGTTTTCGTCGACCAGGTCCTGGTAGGGAAACGCCGCTTGCGGGTACTTGTAGAGCATGCGCATGTACGAATGCGTCGGCGTGCTGTCGAGGTAGAAGTACAGCTCCTTCACGTCCTCGCCATGATTGCCTTCCTGATTCGTAAGACCGAACAGACGCTCCTTCAAAATCGGGTCGAGGCCGTTCCACAGCGCGAGCGAGCAACACCAGTCCAGCCGCTCGTCGCCGAATCCGGCCAGACCGTCCTCGCCCCAGCGATAGGCGCGCATGCGCGCGTGATCGTGCGGGAAGTAGTCCCACGCGGTGCCGTGCTCGCTGTAATCCTCGCGCACCGTGCCCCATTGGCGCTCGCTGAGGTACGGTCCCCAGCGCTGCCAGCGGGCGTAGTCGGCCGAGTAGAGGCGTTGACCTTCAACCGTGTGGATGAGGCCGGCGGCGCGCTGCAGCATGAGCATCTCCTTGAATTGGGGCGCGGCGCAAGCGTCGCGAGTCTCCCATGCTAGCGCGGTTTGCCCACCGGGCGTGCGCGCGGCGCTTCGGCTGCGAACTAGCCGGCATCGCCGAGCCGTTTCAGGACGCGGAGCAGTTCGCCGAGCGACCATGCCTGGAACGGTGCGCCGCCAGGCTGATGCGGCGCATCGCCATCGGCGACCTCGGAAATGTGGTCGAGCCCGGCGCGGTCGAGATGCGCGAGCAGCGGCGCGACGAACCGCTCGCGAGCGAGCGCGCGCTGCGCCGCGGTATCGCCGTTCACGCGCAGCCAGGCGTCCACGAAGGGGCCGAGCAACCAGGGCCAGACGGTGCCCTGATGATAGGCGCCGTCGCGCTCCAGCACGCCGCCACGGTACTGCCCGCGATACGCGCGCTCAGACGGCGCGAGCGTGCGCAGCCCCATGGGCGTAAGCAGCCCGGCTTCGACCTGCGCGACGACCGCGCGCGCCGCATCGCCTTCGAGCAGCGCGAACGGCAGCCCGCCTGCCGCGAAGATCTGGTTCGGCCGGATCGAGCGATCGGCCGTGCCGTCCACGTGATCGACATCGACCACGTCGAATAGCGCGCCCGTCGACGGATCGACAAAGCGCCCGGCAAACGAGGCGCTGGCGCGCGCTTCAAGTTCGCGCCAGCGCGTATCCCATGCCGCGGCAATGCGCAGCGCGTTGATCCACAGCGCCTGAATTTCCACCGGCTTGCCGATGCGCGGTGTGACCACCCAGTCGCCCGCCTTCGCATCCATCCAGGTGAGCTGCACGCCTGGCACGCCTGCTCGCAGCAGGCCATCACGCGGATCGGCTGCGATCCGGTAGCGCGTGCCGCGCGCATAGCCTTCGAGGATGGCATCGACGGCGCCTTGCAGCGCATGCCGCGCTTCGTGCGGCACGTTCCCGGCCGCGAAGTACTCGTGCACCGCCACGACGAACCACAGCGATGCGTCGACGGAGTTGTATTCGGGCGCGCCGCCCGCATCGGGAAAGCGGTTCGGCAGCATGCCCTCTGATACGGTCGCCGCCCATTCGAGCAGGATCTCGCCCGCCTCCTCGTAGCGCTCGTTCGCGAGCAGCAGACCACGCATGGCGATGAACGTGTCGCGGCCCCAATCGGTGAACCACGGATAGCCCGCGACGATCGTGCGGCCGTCGCCGCGCGCGACGACATAAGCGCTGGCCGACCGCTGCAGGCGCGAGCCAAACGACGCCCGGCGCACTTCTTCAAAGCCGGCGAGCAGTTGTGCGCGGCTCGCCGCGCTTTCGCCGCTGTCGAGCGAGGTATCTGGCGCAGGTGCACCGGACGATGGTTGCGCGCGCAACAGCATCACCGCGTCGCCCTCGCGCAGATCGAACGTGAACACGCCTGGCGTCGCGAGGTCCTCGGTGTAGTCGAGACCGCGCTCGCGTTCGCACGTGTAGCAGAAGTTGCGGTACCAGTCCGGCGCATGCGTATAGCCGCCGTTAGAGTGCGCGACGATGGCCGGTAGATCGCCGTACGGTTGCCAGCGCACGTGCTCGCCGTCGATCCGGGCGTTGAAGTCGAACGCGGGGTTCTCGTGGTGGAGCCCGTGATAGTCGCGGCCCGAGATCAGCGGGCGGACCTTCAGCACGGCACCGCCAGCCCCGGAGGGCGCATCGAGCCGCCAGCGCAGCACGGCCTCGCGGCTCGCCTTCGCCACGAACACTTCTGCCGTGAGCATGGCGCCGCCGTCCAGCCGGTAGCGCCACGTGGGCCACGGCGTGGAGTCGAAGCTCGCGATGCGCTCGGAGGTATCGGGATAGAGCAGATCGGGCGCGTAGCGCTGCATCGTCAGTGCGGTCTTGCGCTCCCCGTCCTCGAGCCAGGCTTCGACGCCGTTGACGAGCACCACGCGGTTCGTGGGAGGTTGCCTGGCCGTGAGCAGCAGCGCGTGATAGCGGCGCGTACGCGCAGTGCCGACAGTGCCGGATGCGAATCCGCCGTCGCCGTCCGCTTCGAGCCATTCGTCGTCGAGGCGCCGCGCATCGATGGGGCTGTCAAGACGCGTCATCGGTTGTCCTACCCTCGTGGATCATCTGCGCAACGATACTCCCGTCGGCTCGGGCTGCCGTGAGCGTCAAAGTCGGCGCGGTTGCACCGACCCGTCATTCGACGGTTCGCCCGCGCCGCTGCCGGTAATGGATCTGCGCGGGCACCTGAATGGACTCGGGCGGGCCGTCGCCTTCGAGCAGCGAAAATACACAGCGCAGGCTATGTTCCGCGAGTTGCGCGCTGTCCTGCACGATGGCGTCGATGCGCAGCGGCAGGCAGTCGAGCAGCTGATGATCGTCGAAGGTCATCACGCAGCCAGGCGCCTGGGCGAGTTGATGCGCTTCGTTCACGAACTCGAGCAAGCCTTCGAGCAGCGTGATCGAACCGGCGAACAGCGCCTCGGGATAGCGCCCATGCGCCTCGAACCAGGCCTTCATCAGCGCATAGCCCGACTCACGCTGGTAGTCGCGCTGAAACACCCAGTCGGCCTGCTCCGCAATGCCGTGGCGCTCGAGCGCGAGCCGGTAGCCCGCAAGACGGTCGCGGCTCGGCGAGAGTTCGGGCTGGCCGCCGAAAAACACCACTTCCCGTGCGCCCTGCTCGATCGTCTCGCTCACCAGGGCCGCCACCGTTTCGGCGGCGTCGGTAATCACATAGGGAATCGCGCTCGTCGCCACGCGGCGGTCGGCGAACACGATCGGCAGACGCTTGACCCACTTGTCGTAGCGCGGCGCATCGGCGGTGCACGGCACGACCACCACGCCGTCCACCTGTTGCGCGACCAGATGCGCGATGCCCTCGGTCTCGCGCACCGGATCTTCGTCGCTCGTCACGATCACGAGCTGATAACGGTAGCGCTCGCGGCATTGCCATTCCATGGCCTGGGCGAGCGCGGCGTGCGCCGAGTTGGTCAGATCGGGAATCACGAGGCCGATCGTGTTGCTGCGCCGCGAGCGCAGCGCACGCGCCGATTGCGACGGCGTGAAATGATGGTCCCTCGCCACCTGCAGCACGCGCTCGACCGTCGCCGCCGAAATGCGGTAGCGCTCGGCGTTGCCGTTGAGCACCATGCTGGCCGTGGTGCGCGAAACCTCCGCGAGGCGGGCAATGTCGTCGATAGTCAGACGCTCGAACTGGGACACGCGGCGTTCCTGCCAGGTATGGGTTGGGGATCGGATAAACGCGAGGCCGAAGAGCCGGCGACGCGGCTGCGAGCCAGGGCAAGCCCCAAAAACGAAGCGCCCCGTGTGGCGCGGGGCGCGCAGTCGCTCTCAAGCGCGCGCGGACGCGAAGATCTTCGCGTCCGATGGTACTACGCTCGCGCGCGCCTGCAAACGTGCTTACTGCTTGTACAGGTTCAGGGGCACCGGAATGAACTTGTCGACCGGCTGACCGTCGACCACCTTCTTCGCGGCCTGCACGCCATACTGGCCGATCAGTTCGGGCTGCTGCTGCACGGTCGCGGCCATCTGGCCGGCCTTGACCGCGGCGATCGCGTCGTCGGTGGCGTCGAAGCCGACCACGGCCACGTTCTTCAGGCCCGCAGCCTGCAGCGCCTTGACCGCGCCCAGCGCCATTTCGTCGTTCTGCGCGAACACGCCCTGAATGTCCTTGTTGCTCTGGATGATGTTTTCCATCACCGAAAGGCCCTTGGCGCGATCGAAGTCGGCCGGCTGCTTCGTGACGATCTTCACGCCGCCCTTGGCCGCGATTTCGTCGTCGAAACCGGCGCCGCGTTCGTTGGCCGCCGACGAACCCGGAATGCCTTGCAACTCGACGATGTTGCCCTTGCCACCCAGCTTGTCGGCGAGGAAATCAGCGGCCATCTTGCCGCCCGCCTTGTTGTCCGAAGCGATATGCGAGCTGACTTCCGCGCCGTTCACGCTGCGGTCGAGCGAAATCACCTTGATGCCCTTGCTCGTCGCTTCCTTCACGACGTTGGCCACCGCCGAAGAATCGGTCGGGTTGATGAGGATGACGTTGACCTTTTTCTCGATCAGGTCTTCGACGCTCGCCTGTTGCTTGGCCGGATCGTTCTGCGCGTCGACGGTGATGAGCGTCACGCCGTCCTTCTTCGCTTCGTCTTCGGCGCCCTTCTTGAGCGAGACGAAGAACGGATTGTTGAGCGTCGAGATCGACAGACCGACCGTGACCGCGCCGCCCGAAGCCGGCGCCGCAGCCGACGCGCCGGCATCGGCCGTGCTGCCCGGACCTTCCTTCGAGCAGGCCGCGAGGCCCAGCACGAGCGAACCGGCGGCGAGCGCCGCAAACAGTTTCGAAATCGACGGCGAATTGTGCTTATGCATAGTCTTCCTCCTCGTTATATGTGGAGTGTGTGGAGATAAAAAACGTCAGGATAACTATTGATGCCAAACTGCCGCGCCACGCGAATGGAGCGTGGTGCGGCCTGGGGATTACGACGACTTCTTGTTGCCGCGATCGATCAGCACGGCAAGCAGGATCACGATGCCCTTGATGACCTGCTGATAGAACGACGACACGTCGAGCAGGTTCAGGCCGTTGTTGAGCACACCGATCAGGAGCGCGCCCACGAGCGTGCCGAAGATCCAGCCGCGGCCGCCCGTGAGGCTCGTGCCGCCCAGCACGACCGCCGCGATGGCGTCGAGCTCGTAGCCCGTGCCGGCGGTCGGCTGCGCGGAGTTCAGGCGCGAGGTCAGCACCACGCCCGCGAGCGCCGACATGACGCCTGCGATCGTGTACACCCACAACTGGATGCGATCGACCTTCACGCCGGACAGCTGCGCCGATTCGGCATTGCCGCCCGTCGCGTAGATATGGCGGCCGAACACGGTCTTGCGCAGCAGAACCCAGAACACGCCGAACATCACGAGCATCAGCACGACGGGAATCGGCACGAGGCGCGCGACATAGCCGCCGCCCAGCAGCGAGAAGAAGTCGCTGTTGAAGCTGCTGATCGGGCTGCCGTTCGACACGACGAGCGCGAGGCCGCGCAGCACCGTCATCGAACCGAGCGTGGCGATGAACGGCGCGACCTTGCCCTTGCTGATCACGAGACCGTTGGCGAAGCCCATCAGGCCGCCAGCCACGAGGCCGGCGAGCGTCGCGACGATGGCGGGCGTGCCCGCGCTCAGCAGCGTCGCGATGATCACCGAGGAAAGCGCGAGCACCGAGCCCGCCGAGAGATCGATGCCGCCGAGCAGGATCACGAGCGTCATGCCGAACGCGATCAGCGCGTTGATCGACGCCTGCCGCATCACGTTGAGCAGGTTGTCGAGCGTGAGGAAATCACGACTCACGATCGAGAGCGCCACCGAAATGATCAGCAGTGCTACGAAGGGTCCGAGCTTTTGCAGCGTCGCCCGGCTGCCGGGGGTAAGGGTCACTTGCGACATGTCATGTCTCGCTAGTTTTCAGTGATTGGGTAAGCGCCTTCGCTCAGGCCGCCACGGCTTGCGCGGCACTCGCCTCGCCGCCGGCTGCCGCCGTCATGATCAGTTCCTGGGTGGCCGTGGCCGCTTCGAAGATGCCGTTCTGGCGCCCCTGATGCATGACGAGAATGCGGTCGCTCATGGCCAGCACTTCGGGCAGCTCGGACGACACCATCACGATGGCGACGCCCTGCTCCGCGAGCTGATTGATGATCGTGTAGATCTCGGCCTTGCCGCCCACGTCCACGCCGCGCGTGGGCTCGTCGAGCAGCAGCACCTTCGGCAGCTGCGCCAGCCACTTCGCGAACACGACCTTCTGCTGATTGCCGCCCGAAAGCGCCTTGACGTCCAGTTCGGCGTCGCGCGTGCGCACGCGCAACTGCTTGATGAACCCCTCGACGGCGCTGCGCTCCGCGCGCTCGTTGACGAAGCCGAGCGTGGCGTACTGGTCCAGATGCACGAGCGTCGCGTTTTCGCGCACCGACATGCCGAGCACGAGCCCCTGTCGCTTGCGGTCTTCCGTGACGAAGCCAATACCCGCCGCAATCGCGCTCGACGCGTCGCGCACCTCGAGCGGCTTGCCGTCGAGCGTGACCGTGCCCGCCGTCTTGCGGTTCGCGCCGAACAGCGTGCGCAGAATCTCGCTGCGGCCTGCGCCCATGAGTCCGGCGATGCCCAGCACCTCGCCCGCGCGCACGTCGAACGTAATGCCTTCGATATGGCCGTCGTCCGCCAGACCGGCCACGCTCATGCGCACGTCGCCCGGCGCGTGGCTGCGCTTCGGGAATCGCTCGCCGATCTCGCGGCCCACCATCAGGCGCACGATCTCGTCGAAACCGGTGTCGCGAATCGCGCGCTCGCCGACGAAATGGCCGTCGCGCAGCACGCTGATCTTGTCGCATACACGGAAGATCTCTTCCATGCGGTGCGAGACGTAGACGATCGCCACGCCGCTCGCCTTGAGCGACTGCATGATCTCGAAGAGCGTTTCGATCTCGCGGTTCGTGAGCGCGGCGGTCGGCTCGTCCATCACGAGGACTTGCGCGTTCAGCGACAGCGCCTTGGCGATTTCCACGAGTTGCTGCTGACCGATGGAGAGCAGCCCCGCCTCGGTCTGCGGATCGATACGCTGCGCGCCGACCTTGTCGAGCCACTTGCGCGCCTCTTTGCGCATCGTTGCGACATCGACCATGCCGAAGCGGCTCCGCTCGCGGCCAAGGAACAGATTCTCCATCACTGTCAGTTGCGGGATGAGGTTCAATTCCTGGTGAATGATGGCGATGCCCGCGCGTTCGGCCTCGACCGTGCTGCGGATCTGCACCGCGCGCCCGTCCACGAGGATCTCGCCCGCATCGGCTTGATACACGCCGCTCAGGATCTTCATGAGCGTCGATTTGCCTGCGCCGTTCTCGCCCATCAGCGCGTGGATCTCGCCGGCCTCGATGCGGAAATCGACGCCTTCGAGCACCCGAACCGGACCGAACGCCTTGCCGATCCCCTGCATCATCACTTGCATCCTGGACCTCTCAGAAGATCACGCCCGAATGCAAAATCACATTCGCGTAGGGGCTGCATTCGCCGGTGCGGATCACCGCCTTCGCCTCGCGGCAGCGGCGCTTGAATTCTTCGTGCGGCACTTCTTCAATGGCGATGTGCGCCGCGGCCAGCTCGCGGCTGCGCGCCACCACGGCCGCGTTGTGCGTCTGCGCCTCGCTCGCGAACACCGCGCGCTCGGCCTTGAAGTCGGCGAGCACGCTGTCGAGCACGGCGAAGAAGTCGGGCACGCCCACCGCGAGCGAAACATCGATGCATTCCACACCGTCGGGAATGGGCAGGCCGCAGTCGGCGATCACGAGGCTGTCGGTATGGCCCATACGGGCCAGCACGCGTGCGATGTCGCGATTCAGATGTCCGTGTTTTTTCACTGCGAATCTCAGGCTTGCGTGTTCAGGAAGGCTTCGAGTTCGGCGAGCGTGGGCATGCCGCCCTGCGCACCGGCGCGCGTCACCGAGAGCGCGCCCGCTGCGTTCGCGCGCCGCACGGCCTCGCCAATGCCGAGATGCCAGAACGCCGCGAGCGCGCCGTTGAAGGTGTCGCCGGCGCCGGTCGTATCGACGGCTTCGACGGTGAATCCCCGCTGATGCACGAGCGCGCCATCGGCGTCGGCGTAGTACGCGCCGTCTTTACCGTGCGTCATGGCAATGCGCACAGGCGAGCGTGCGATGACCTCGGCCCACGCGCCTTCCGGCGTCTGCAGGGCGGTCGCGAGCTCATGCTCGTTGGGCGTGAGCAGCGTGGTCAGTTCGAGCAGCTCGCCGCTCAGTTCGACTGCGGGCGCGGGATTGAGGAAGAACGGCTTGCCGTGTTCGCGAGCGCGCCGCGCGGCGTGCAGCACCGTTGCATAGGGCACTTCGAGTTGGGCCAGCACGACGTCGGCCTGGGCGATCGCGGCGCTTGCACGGTCGATGTCTTCGGGCGAAAGCTCGTGGTTCGCGCCCGGCACGACGATGATCGCGTTATCGCCGCCCGAGAGCGTGATCGACGCGATGCCGGTCGCCTCGCGCCCCGTGCCCACATGCGCGATATCGACGCCTTCGCGCGCCAGCGTCGCTTTCATCTCGCTGCCGAACGCATCGGCGCCGACGCAGCCGATCATCGTCACCTCGGCGCCAAGACGCGCCGCCGCGACCGCCTGGTTCGCGCCCTTGCCGCCCGGATGGGTCGAAAAATGCGTGCCGAACAGCGTCTCGCCGAGCCGGGGAAACGTGTCGGTCGTGACGACCATGTCCATGTTGATGCTGCCCACCACCACTACGCGCGCCATTGCACTCCCTTTCCACGGCTTGCCGCGCCTGCGGTTTTTTGCCGTGCTAAAACGTAATCAGCTTGGGAGCGCAGTTATACCAGAGTCGTCACGCGGGTGAAATAGACCCAGGGTATTACCGGATACGCACAGGAATATGTCCCCGATTAGTGGCAACCAACCGAAGCGGGACGACGCCGCGTCATGCGAAGCGCTATGCTGTCGAACCCAATTGAGGAACAGCAAGGAGATGACGAAGCATGAACAGAACGGTGACGGTGGCGGGCGTGATCGGCACGGGATTGATGGGCGTTGGCATCGCGACGCAATGTGCGCTGCACGGCCTGCGCACGATCGTCCATGACGTCGATCCCGCGCGGCTCGACAGTGTGTCCGTGAAGGCCCAGGCCGTGCTCGACGAACTGATCGACGCGGGCCGCATCGACGCGGCAACAGGCGCGGCCGCGCTTGCGCGAATCGAAACGAGCGCGACACTCGAAGCCATGGCCGAAGCCCAGTTCGTCTTCGAGGCCGTGCCCGAAGTCCTCGATCTCAAGCACCGGCTCTATGCGCAACTCGGCGCGGTGCTGGCCCCCGATGCGATTCTCGCGAGCAACACGAGCGGCTTCGAGCCGGATCTGCTGGCAGGGCCGCTAACCGCGCCCGAGCGCTTCGTGATTGCGCATTTCTGGAATCCGCCGCACATGATCCCGCTCGTCGAAGTCGTGCCGGGGCGCGCCACCACGCCCGACGTCACCGCGCGAACCGAGACGCTCATGCGCGCGATCGACATGGAGCCCGTCGTGCTCGCCAAAGCGATCCCCGGCTTCGTCGGCAACCGGCTGCAATTCGCGGTGCTGCGCGAGGCGCTCAATATCGTGCGTTCGGGCGCGGCGAGCCCCGAGGTGGTGGACCGCGTGATGAAGGCGTCGCTCGGCCGCCGGTGGGGCATCGTCGGCCCGTTCGAGAGCGCGGACATGGGCGGCCTCGACACCTTCGTCGACATCTCCTCGCATCTCATGCCCGAACTGGCGAAGGACGAAGACGTGATCGATCTATTGCGCGCGCAAGTCCAGGCAGGCCGCGTGGGCGTGCGCAGCGGCGCGGGCTTCTACGACTGGGATGAAGCGCATGTGGCGCGCGTGAAGGCCGCGCGCAAAAAACTCATTGCCGGCGGGTGACTGCGCAGACTCACAGCATCAAACATCGATACCGAGGGCGACGATCCGCCGGTACAGCGTCGCGCGCGCCATGCCGATCTGCGCTGCGGCTTTCGTCACCTGGCCGCCCGCCGCGCGCAACGCTTCAGTCAGGAAGCGGCGTTCGTAGTCGCGCATTGCTTCGTCGTACTGCTGATACTGCGGCACGCCGGTATCGTCCTGCGTGTCGTGCTGAGCGCCCGGCTCTTCGTCGCGGCGCTGCCCGCGCCCATCGCCGATGAAGCGCGCGAGCGAGCGCGCATCGATGCGCTCGCTCTCCGATAGCAGCACCGCGCGCTCGAGCGTATTGCGCAATTCGCGCACGTTGCCCGGCCAGCCATACGCACACAGCACCGCAAGCGCATCTTTGTCGAGTTCGAGATGCCCCGCGCCGCTCTCCACCGCGAGCTTGTCGAGAATCGAATACGCCATCGCCTCGATGTCCGCCAGGCGCTCGCGCAGCGGCGGCACGCGAATCATCAGCACGTTGAGCCGATAGTAGAGGTCAGCGCGAAAGCGGCCCTGCGCCACGAGCGCGGGCAGATCCGCCGAGGTCGCCGCGATGATGCGCACGTCGGTGCGCACGATGCGATTCGAGCCGAGCGGCTCGAACTCCTGCTCCTGCAAAACCCGCAGCAATTTGCCCTGCAGCGCGAGCGGCATGTCGCCGATCTCGTCGAGAAAGAGTGTCCCGCCCTGGGCCAGCTCGAACTTGCCGATGCGCCCCTTGCGCTCCGCGCCCGTGTACGCGCCCGCCTCAGCACCGAAGAACTCGAGTTCCAGCAACGTGTCGGGAATCGCCGCGACGTTCACCGTCACGAGCGGACTGTCCGCGCGTCCGGACGCGCCGTGGATGGCGTGTGCGAGCAATTCCTTCCCCGTGCCCGTTTCGCCAAGCAACAGCACCGGCGACGCGAGACGCGCGGCCCGGCGCGCCTGGCGCTTCACTTCGAGGCTCGCAGCGCTGGTGCCGATCAGGCTCGAAAAGCTGTACTTCGCGCGGCGCACCTGCGCGAGCGACTGGCGCGTGCTGATCAGTTCGGCGCGCAGTCGCGCGTACTGGCTGAAGAGCGGCGACAGTCCCTTGAGTTCGTTGAACAGCACGAAGCCGACGGCGCCGATCGTTTCGCCGTTGTCGTCCTTGATCGGCAAACGCGTGACGACGATCGGATCGCGATCGGTCTCGAGAATGTCGAGCAGGATGGGTTCGCCCCCCTTCACGACGTCGCGCATCATGCTGTTCGGAATGACGGCTTCGCAATCGAGACCGATCACGGCCATGGGGTCGTCAAAGCCGAAGCGCGCCGCGTAGTCCCGGTTGATCCAGACCACCCGCGCGTTGCGATCGACGATCACGGTGCCTTCGCTGAACTTGTCGAGCGATTGAAAGAGCGATTGCATCGCCAGCTTGCGCACGTGGTCGTAGTCGGCCAGCAGCGCGGTCGTTTCGATTTCCATTCGGTGCTTTTGTTTGGGCGCGGCCCTGACGTAGCCCGTCAAGGCTAGTGGATTCTCATTTTCGGGACGCATTATCTCAGAAATGAGATTGCGCCACGTCGCCTGAAATTTCCCGGCTTTGCGCGCGGGGTGGCAAGCAGCGGCGCGCTTTCTTAGCCCAAGCCGTCTCAGTTTTGAGACTCGCAGCCGCCGCAAGCGTCCCAGCGCACCCCTGCGCCCCATGCCGCCCGTTTGCGCGCCGCTTCGCGCAAGGCTCCCCGCCCGCTGGCACATATCGTGCTCAATTGCGCGGTCGCGCCGGCTTCGGCGCACGCGAACAACAAACAGACCTGCACGAATAAACCAACTGGAGACAAGATGTCCTTTGTGATTGTGATCGCCGCTTTGGCGTTCCTGATGTTCGTGGCCTACCGCGGCTACAGCGTCATTCTCTTTGCGCCCATCGCCGCACTGGGCGCCGTGCTGCTGATCGATCCCTCCGCCGTCGCCCCCGTGTTTTCCGGCATCTTCATGGAAAAGATGGTCGGCTTCGTCAAGCTCTACTTCCCCGTCTTCCTGCTCGGCGCCGTGTTCGGTAAGGTCATCGAACTATCCGGCTTCTCCGAAGCGATCGTGGCCGCCGCGATCCGCTACATTGGCCGCTCGCGCGCCAACGCCGTGATCGTCGCGGTCTGCGCGCTGCTCACGTATGGCGGCGTCTCGCTTTTCGTCGTGGTGTTCGCGGTGTATCCGTTCGCAGCAGAACTCTATCGCCAGAGCAACATTCCGAAGCGCCTCATGCCTGGTGCGATCGCGCTCGGCGCGTTCACGTTCACGATGGATTCGCTGCCCGGTACGCCGCAGATCCAGAACATCATTCCCACCACGTTCTTCAAGACCACCGCGTGGGCCGCCCCCTGGCTCGGCGTGATCGGCTCGGTCTTCATCATCGTGGTCGGTCTCACGTACCTCGAATGGCGCCGCCGCAGCGCCATGGCGAAGGGCGAAGGCTATGGCACGTCGCTCGTGAACGAACCGGAGCGCGTCGAGACCGGCAATCTGCCGCATCCGGCGCTGGCCATTGCGCCGCTCGTGCTCGTTGGCGTTGCCAACTTCCTGCTCACGAAGTGGATTCCGCAGTGGTACGGCGAGAGCTTCACCGTCTCGCCCGACGTGCTGCCCGGCATGCATGCGCCCGTGACGGTGGCCGTGAAAAGCGTCGTGGCGATCTGGGCCGTGCAGGGCGCACTGCTGCTCGGCATTCTGCTCGTCATCGTGACGGCGTTCGGCCGCGTGAAGGAACGCTTTGCGACCGGCACGAAGACCGCAGTAAGCGGCGCGCTGCTCGCCACGCTCAATACGGCATCCGAGTACGGCTTCGGCGGCGTGATCTCGGCGCTGCCCGGATTCCTCGTGGTCGGCAATGCGCTCAAGGCCATTCCGAATCCGCTCGTGAATGCGGCCGTTTCGGTTTCGGCGCTCGCGGGTATCACGGGTTCCGCGTCGGGCGGCATGAGCATCGCGCTCGCCGCCATGTCGGACACCTTCATCAAGACCGCACAAGCCATGCACATTCCGATGGAAGTGCTGCACCGCGTGGTGGCGATGGCGAGCGGCGGCATGGATACACTGCCGCACAACGGCGCGGTCATCACGCTGCTCGCGGTCACGGGCCTCACGCACCGCGAGTCGTATCGCGACATTTTCGCGGTCACCATCATCAAAACGCTTGCGGTTTTCTTCGTGATCGCCGTGTTCTACCTGACCGGCATCGTCTAACCGGCAACGACACCAGGCCCACCCATGCATCTCCCCAACACGCTCTCCCTCGCCGGAAAAACCGCCGTCGTCACCGGTTCGACCAGCGGCATCGGTCTCGGCATCGCGACGGCGCTGGCTCGCGCAGGCGCCGACATCGTCCTGAACGGTTTCGGCGATCCGGCGGCCGCGCTCGCGCAAATCGAGGCGGCCGGCGTGCGCGCCGTGCATCACAATGCGGACATGAGCCGTCCTGCCGAGATCGAAGCCCTAGTGGCTTTCGCGGCCAGCACGTTCGGCGGGCTCGATATTCTCGTCAACAACGCGGGCATTCAGTATGTCGAAACGATCGAGAACTTCCCGGTGGAGCGCTGGGATCAGATCATCGCGATCAATCTGAGCGCGACGTTTCACGCCACGCGCGCGGCGCTTCCCATCATGCGCGCAGCGGGTTGGGGACGCGTGATCAATATCGCTTCGGTACATGGGCTCGTGGGCTCGGTGGGCAAGTCGGCCTATGTCGCGGCCAAGCATGGCGTGATCGGGCTCACCAAGGTCGCCGCACTGGAAACCGCGCGCAGCGGCGTGACTGTCAATGCGATCTGTCCGGGCTGGGTGCTCACGTCGCTCGTGCAGAAGCAGATCGACGATCTGGCCCACCGCGAGGCCATGTCCGTCGAAGACGCTACGCTGAAACTGCTCGGCGAAAAGCAACCGTCGGCAAGCTTTGCGACGGTGGAGCAGATTGGCGGCGTGGCGGCGTTCCTGTGCTCGGAAGCGGCGAACGAGATGCGCGGCGCCGAACTCAAGGTGGATGGCGGCTGGCTCGCGCAGTAAAACGGCAGCGGCGCGCGAGCGACGTACAACGCGTCAATCGCGCGCCATGCGCCGCAGTTTCATGGCGTGCAGCCAGTGGCTGAGCCCCTTGAATACACTGCTTTCGTGCGGGTCGCCAAAGTGAAACAGGACGGTGCATCGAACACTGGAAGGGGCGCAGGCCTGATTCGCATGCAGCGAGCGCAAGCCCCAAATGAAGTATAGATTCCCCGGCTGCAACGTTACGACTTTCGCAGAAAGCCACTTCTGCACACGTGGTGAGCGCCAGATCCTGGCGAGCAGCTTTTCCATGATCGCCTTCTCGACGATATTGACGATCGCAAAGCGCCGCGCATTACGTAGATTCGGAAACATCACGAGATGGCCTGCCAGTTCGCCCGGGTCATTGGGAATCTGAATCGGCAGCAGGATCGATATGGCGTACGAGTCGTAGTGGAAATTGTTCGAGTGACGGACGCCCTGTTTTCCCGAAAGCACGCGCATCACCGGATAAATCCGCTCGCTCGGCGGCAGCGTCCCCATCTTGCGCACATATAGCTGGCGCAACAACGCGTGCAGCCCCGAGTCTTCGAATAGCGGGGCGAGACAGGTGCCCGTTACCCATTGCGCCCCGCTAAAGCCGAAGTATCGGGCGCCTTGCTGCTCCACCAGCACGGCTACCCCGCTGCGCAGCTTCGTGAGAATGGCGGCTGGCACGATGTCGCGAAGCACGCCCACTCCGTCGTCGTCCATCGACTGAGCGAGCGCCTGCGCACTCTGCACGTCTACCCGCACGAATTCATCTTGCGGCCGTTCATCGTCCAGCACGTTCATCGCGGTCCCTCGCGCAGCCCGATCGGCGAATACGGGCACACGGTCAATGCAGACCGTAGACTGAGGGAAAAAACTTTCGTATTCCGTACGTCTCCGTACAGAACGCCGGAACGCGTCGATTTATATGCTGGCTGATTATTCCGGGTCGTTGCGCAGTGAATCGAAGCGATGCTGCCGCATCGATTCGTTAGCGATCGCTCCGCTCTGGCTCGCCCGTCGCGCCTTCTGCGATCAACGACCAGACCACCTGTTCGAACTGCTCGGGCTCGATCGGCCTGGAGTACAAATAGCCCTGCGCGAAATCACAGCCCATCGACTTCAGAAAATCCCGCTGTTCGATGGTTTCCACGCCTTCGGCAATGACCTGGATTCCCAGCTTGTGCGCGAGCACCACCATCGCCTCGCAGAGCACCTGATTGTTTTCATCCACGCTCAGGTTCTGGACGAATGAGCGATCGATTTTCAGGTAATCGATGTCGAAGCGTTTGAGATAGGCCAGCGAGGAATAGCCCGTGCCGAAGTCGTCGATCGAAATGCCAATGCCTGCAAGACGGAAATCGAGCAGCCTCGCGTCGATATTCGATTCGGCCTGCAGCAGCAACCCCTCGGTGATTTCCACCACCACGCTTTGCCCCGGCACGCCCTCGCGATCGAGATAGTCGTGCCACCGCACGCCGACCGTGCTGTCCTGGCGGACCTGAACCGGCGACATGTTCACGCTGATCTGGAACGACGGATCGTATTGCTCACGCCAGATGCGCGCCTGCTGCACGGCTTGCCGGAACACCCAGTCGCCGATGGGAATGATCAGGCCGGTATCTTCGGCCAGCGGAATGAATTCCAGCGGACTGATCATGCCGCGCTCGGGATGCAGCCAGCGCAACAGGGCTTCCGCCTTGCAGACCCGGCCCGTTGCCAGGTCGACGACTGGCTGATAAACCAGCCGAAGCTGACCGCGAGGCAGCGCCGAACGCAGGTCGCTGGTCAGGCGCAAGCGCGTTTCCGCCTCCAGCTGCATGTCGGGCGTGAAGTAACTGAAGCGGTTGCGTCCGGCATTCTTGGCCGCGTACATGGCCTGGTCGGCGTTCTTGAACAACGCGTCGAGTTCAACCGTGTCGTCGGGGAAAACGGTGACGCCGATGCTCGCCGAAATGTAGACCTCGTCCGCGCCGAGCTTGAACGGCTCAGTCAGTTTGCGATTGATATTGCGCACGGTCTGCTCGACCGCTTCCATGTCTTCGAGATCGGGCAAGATCACCGTGAACTCGTCGCCGCCCAGTCGCGCGACGGTATCGAGATTGCGCACACACGCGCTGATACGGCGCCCAGCCTCGATCAGCAGCACGTCGCCGCGGTCGTGCCCCAGCGAGTCGTTGACTTCCTTGAAGCGATCGAGGTCGATCAACATCAGGGCCACGCGCCTTTGCGAACGGCGCGCGAGCGCGGCCTCCTCGGTGAGACGATCGTGGAATAACTGCCGGTTCGGCAGCCCCGTCAATGCATCGAAATTGGCCTGCTTCCAGATGGTCGCCTCGAACGCCATCCGGTCGGAGAGATCGCGACCGACCGCCAGCACGGAAGTGACATGGCCGGACCGATCGATCTCAGGCGTGATGCGAATGTGAGTGCATTGCTCCTGCCCGTCCTTTCCCGCCCACCGCAGTTCGAACTGCGCGCTTTTTCCCGTCGCGATGACTTCGCCGATCTTCCTTTCGTAGACCAGCGCATTGGCCCCGCCGGGAAGCTCCGAGGGCCGCTTGCCGAGGACGGTCGCGAGATCGCATCCCGCCGACGTGCAAAAGGCCGGATTGGCGAAGGTGCGGCGCAGCTCGCGGTCATATCGCGTGATCGTATCGGGCGAATTCTCGATCAGCGTGCGCGCCTCCCGTTCGCGGGCGACGAGTTCCGCCGTCCGGTCGACGACCGTCTGTTCGAGCGACGCATTGATTTCGTTGATCTTGTGAATCTTCTGCCTGATCGCCGTACGCATGCGCTCGAAACGCTGCGCCAGGCGTGCCAGTTCGTCCGGTCCGCCAAGCGGCCCTTCCCCGTCCTTGCCGTCGTCGTCGACGGCGCCGGCATCCTCGCCGGTGTCGTGCATGCGGCGCACCAGATCCTGGAGCGGAGCCGAAATGCTGTACGAAATAAAGTAGGCGAGGAAAATGGAAAGCAGAAACCCGGAGATGCCGACCACCACGATCTGGTTGCGTACGGCCTGGGCCTCCGCAGTGAGATTCTGTTCGGCGATCGTGCTGACCACGAACCAGCTCGTGCCGGGAATGCGCGCGTAGGCGGCGAGATAATGGCCGCCGCGCTTTGCTGCGAAATTGACGAACCGGCTCGACTCGCCCGATACCCGGTGGCGCGCGATATCCTCGATCAGGCCAGGCTCGGGCGCGGCGCCCGGGTTGGGCGACGACGCGTGATTCGGGACTACGATGATCTTGTTGTCGCTCGCATCGAATACGTAAATCTCTGTTCCACTGCCCGTCGCGACGTCGTTGAAAATCGTCGAGAAGTACTCGGGGCGAACGACCAGAACCAGACTGCCGATCTTCGCGTTGTCGCTCTTGTTGTAGATGGCGCGCACCATCCCCAGGTTCTGCTGCCCGACGCCGTCGTCGTAGCTGCCCCAGTAGGTGCGTTCATGCGACTCTTCCGCGATGCCGACGAGCGCCGTCACACCCGAAGTCAACTGCGCAAATGCCTGCGTATCCAGAATCCGGTCTTTCTGGTCGAGCAAATATTTCTGGTTGATGAAATCGACCGACCCGTAATGCTCGAGCAGCATACGCGTCATGTCCTCACGCGCCTCGCTCTGCTCCCTCGCGCTGCCGCTCGCCGCTCTCGCCAGCGCGCCCTGGACCCGGTCCGAAAGCACGAGCAGATTGCTTTCCGTTTCGATCTCGTGCATGCGCAGCTCGACATTTCTCGAAACCTGCCTCACCACCTCTTTCGAGAATATCTCCGCATTTTCCTTGATCGCAGCAACTGACTTCACATAGGAAATGCAGCCCGAAATGATAATGGGCAACAGCGCCAACAGAATGAAAGCGGCAATCAGTCGATAGCGAATCTCGACGCGTCGAAGCAAATCCTGGCAGAGGTAGTCGAAAGCGCGTCGCAGCAGTGCGGAGATTGCATTCATTTGTAGTGCATCTTCGCTTCAGTCTTGACCGAGATGTCCAGGCGCTGCGCAGCCTGCCTGGGTGTAATTTTCCTGAGCAGCACATCCTGCATCAATTTATGCACCAGCTCAATCGTGTTGGAAGGAAGCGACGAATAATAAGGGCTGGCCGTGACCGGATAACGGCTGACCGCGTTCGTGTAGTCGACGATCTCCACGTCGCTCACCACGGTGCCCATGCCTTGCTGGAACGGCGAAATGTTGTGGCGCTTCCTCTGAAGAATCGGGAATCCCTTGCCGGCGACGAATTCCAGAAAGCGCATGGCCGCGGCCTTGTTGGGCGTTTCGCAAACGGCAAAGCCCGTTTCGCTGCCGAGCACCGGCACGATACGTTCGCCGCGCGTATTCCAGGGCGGCACGAACACGCCCACCGAGAAATCGTTTCCATGCAGCATGAGCCCGGCGGCCCAGCTACCCTGGAACGCCATCGCCACCTTGCCTTCCTTGAAAAGGCGAATGCCTTCGTCGTAGCCCGTCGTCATGAACGAGGGCTGCGCGTAACCGCGCTCGGGTATCAATGCGATCCTGGCGAAGATCTCGGCCACCTCCGGTGTATCGAGGTTCAGCGTGCCGTCCGCCATTTTCTCTTTCCAGTGGGGCTCGTGTGCGACCACATCATTGGCAAAGCCGGAAGCGAATGGCCCATTGCCGAGCATGTTCGGAAAGCCGCCGCTCCACATCACCGGAATCATGCCCGCCTGCTTGAGCCTCGCGCACACCGCCAGAAACTCGTCGAAATTCGTCGGCAGCGTGTCGATGCCGGCCGTGGCGAACATGGCGCGGTTGTAATAGATCATCGTCGTCGCCACGCCACCCGAAACACCGAACCCCTTGCCGTCGCGACTGGTCCAGTCGGCCTTGAGCGGATCCAGCATGTTCTTCCACGCGGCGCTCTGGCGGACATCGGCGAGCACGCCCTGGTCGGCCAGCTCCGCGGCATAGGCGTTCGGATTGATGCTGACGAGGTCCGGCAGCGTGCCCGCCGCCACGCGCGGCTTGATGTTCTCCTCGACCGAGTTGCCGACCATGAACTGCACGTTCACGTGCAGATCGGGATTGAGCTTGTCGAACTCGGCGGCGATCTGGAGCATCTCCTCCGGCCAGTCCGGCGCCCAGATCAGCGCGGTGATGGTGGTCCGTGCCGGCGCGGCCTTGCTGCTCTGGGCGCCGTTCTGATGATCGCAACCCAGGAGCAAGAGCATGCCGACCAGACCAGACCACAGCCAGGCAAACTTGATTCCGTGCACGTAACGCTCGCTTTCAGTTCGGGAATGGCGGACCCTGCGGAACGCAGGGGAACCCCATTGCATATCGGCCGAAACCGGGCGTCACTTGAGGGGGTTACGCATGAGCGTGGCACGCGATAGTCGGCGAGCCTTGCGGACGGACGATCATGCCCGTTCGCAAACGTTAGCGCAGTGCGCGATGCGCTAACGTGGTGCAATGGAATCAGGTCTCTTTGCGCAGACCCGGAGCGCGCTGCGGCGAGTTGGATGCCTCGCCGCCTTGTGTCGCTCCCGTTTCAATCGTTTCAATCGAGCGACGGGCTGCATTCGCATTCGAGCGCCGCGACCCGCGCCGGCCGCTCCATTGCCGCAAGCCGCTGCAGCGTCACGAGTCCGAACACGGCGAGCGCGCAACCGAGCAGCAGATCGGCACGTATGCCCGCACGGTCCACGATCGTGCCGCCTACCGACGAGCCAAGGGCAATCGCCACCTGGATCACGCTCACGAACATCGCCGAACCCGCTTCGGCGAGATCGGCCGTGCCGCGCTGGATCCACACGGAGAAGCACAGCGGAATCGCGCCGAACGCCACGCCCCACATCAGCATCGCCGCGATCTCGCCGATGCGCACGTGGTCGAGCAGAATCATCGCCGAGAGCGCGCACAACAGCAGCGCCGTCATCGTCGCCACGGCGGACTTCAGGCGCGTGGCCACGACCGCCGACGTCAGCGCGTTCGAGAAAAAGCCGATCACCCCGAATGCGAGCAGCAGCAGCGTGATCGCGCTCATCGGGAAGTCCTGCTGAAGCAGCGGGGCGATGAACGTATAGGTCGAGAAATGCGCGCCGAACACGAGCGCCACCATCAGCATGCTCAGGCGCACATGCGGGCGGCGCAGCAGCGTGGCGAAATCGGCGAGACGCAATGCGGCTGCGGAAGGCAGTGAAGGCACCAGCAACGCCTGCGCAACGAGCGCGAGCGCGACGAGGCCGCCCGTCACGAAGAACGACATGCGCCACGACGCGAAACCGGCGATAAAGGTACCGAGCGGCACGCCGATCACCGTCGCGAAGGTCACGCCGGTCAGGATGATGGCCGTTGCGCGCGGGGCGTCGCTCGTATGCACGAGGCGGCCCGCCGCTGCGGTCGCGAGGGTCCAGAAGCCGCCGAGCGCTGCGCCGAGCATCGCGCGGCCGACCAGCATGAGCGCGAAATTCGTCGCAAGCGCGGAGACGATATTCGATGCGAGCAGCATGGCCGTGAGCAGGAGAAATACCTGCCGCCGGTCCATGCGGCCGGCGAACATCATCAGGCCCGGCGCGAAGATCGCCGCCATGACACCCGGCGTGGTCACCATGAGGCCGGCCGTGCCTGGCGTCACGCCGAGGTCGCGGGCGATCTCGGTGAGCAGACCGACCGGCAGGAATTCGGACGTCACGAACGCGAATGCACTGATCGCCACGGCAAAGACGGACAACCACTGGCGCAGTGTCGTCTCTTCGAGCGGCGCGGGCGCGAGATTGGGAGAACGGTCGTTCATGTATCTATGACTGTTTTGTGTGTGGCGAATAATAAAAGCCATTGTTCGGCAATTTCGCACCAAAAAATGGGGAAAATCGCCGTTTAAATGGCTAATCGGGAATGACGTTTAAATTAACATCAAATAAAGAATGGCGTGCGGCCCTGCGATTAGCGGGGTCGTCAAAAGGGTTATGAATGGAATGTGACGCGGCCTGCCGAGCGCCGCGCCGGCGGGGCAGAGATTATGTCATTTCAGCCCCGGAAAAATAAGCGATATTTTTCTGGGGACAATATAGGCATCGAATAGATGCTTATGCTGGTCGCTGGCCAGGAGACTAAGGGCGCCGGGAAAGCGCCCCGTGAGGAAATGCCGGAAAGCCGGTCCATCAAGTCAAGCGAGGCGCTCGCAGGCGCCTGGGTTCAAAACCGCGTCTGCATGCCCACGCGGGCGATGAACTGATTAGGTCCACTCGACGTACCATCGGGGTCGAGCACGCCGCTGATCAGCGCCTGAGCCCCGGCGTTCGTACGCTGATACACGGTCTCCGCATACACGACCGTCCGCTTGGACAGGAAGTGATCGACGATCGCCGTGACCTGGTGCGCATGATTGTTGTCGAGATACGCGTTGCCCTTCATGTACATGTAGTCGGCGGCAATCGCCCAGTCTGGCGCAAGCAGCCAGTTCGCGCCGGCCTCGGCCTGGGCAATGGCGCCGCCGTTGAAGGTATTGCGCACGGTCGTCACCAGCAGCGTCGCCATGACCTTGCCGAAGTCGTAGTGCGCGCCCACGCCCCAGTTGCGAATGCCGACATCGGGTTCGCCGGTCTCCACGTATTTAGCTTCCGTATACGCAGCCGCCATGCCAAAGGCGCCGTTGGTGTAATTCGCGCCGGCACTGACCGTATTGCCGCGTCCGAATGCGCCCGGAATGCCACCAAAGCCGTACAGGCCGCCGAAGCTGAATCCGGCAAACTTCGGCGATTGATACTTGACAGAGTTCTCGACCGTGGCGCCGGCCATGCGGTCCCAGTCGAATTGCTGCGCGAAGGGCGGATTGCCCGGAATCGCGATCTTCGCAAACGGGCCCGCGCGGAAGTTGTAGAGGCCCCCGACTTCCATCGCCGCGTCGTCGTGGCCGAAAAACAGCGAATCGGTCATGAAGTCGTATTGATTGCCCATCGTCAGCCTGCCGTACTGGTCGCTGTCGAGGCCAACGTACGCATTGCGCCCGAAGATCCCTTGTCCTGAGATGATCGAGCCCGTCCCCATCGAAAATTGATCGACGAGATCGAACACCGCATGCAAGCCGCCGCCCAGATCTTCGCGCCCGCGTATCCCCAGCAGGTTCGGCGTGAAAATGCCGTCGTCGAACTTCACCACCGAGTGGCCGCCCTGGTTGCTGACCCACGACACGCCCGCATCTACCATGCCGTACAGCAACACGCTGTCACCCGCCGGGCCGCCTTCCGCATGTGCCTGGGCGCAAGCCATCACCGATACCGCCGTGCACCACAGTGCGAGGCTCTTCATTGACGTCTCCTTTACCTTGATCTCTTTGTTGGCACCGTTTTATTACGGATACCTTATTAATATGAATAATCGTCGAACTTCGGGAAACGGTGACGGCGCCAGGGCGCCGTCACCGCAACATCAGTCGGATTGCAGTGCGACCGGGGCCGAACGGCGTGCCAGCGCGCGCGGTGCGGTTTCGATCAGGAACGTCGAAACGAAGATGCCGCAAATGAGCCCGCCGAGCGCGAACTGCAGCGTGAACTGAATGCCATCGTGCTGCGCGACATACCCCGCAATCGCCGGCGCAATGCCGCCGCCAAAAATCTCGCCGGCACCCGAAGTAATGCCGATGGCCGAGGCGACGAGACCCGCCGGTGCGGCTTCAGTCGCGATCGGCCCGGTGAGGACGCCCAGCATGCCAAGCGCGAAGAACGACACGACGAACAGCGCGGCAAACAGCGTCCACGGGTTCGCGCCGATGCGGGCGAACACGTAGAGCGAAATCGCCGCGCCCGTGAACGAGACGACCGAAGTCAGCCGCCGCCCCGCAACGTCGGAGAGACTGGCAAGGCCGAACTCGCCGAGAAAGCCGCCGAAGCCGATCGCCGACACGACAAAGCCCATCTGCGCGGTGTCGAGATGCAGGTAGTCCACGAGATAGTTGGGCACCATCGCGCCGATCACGAAGATGCCCGCCATCGCGCAAAGCGTGGCCAGCATGGCGAGCACGACGTTGCGGCTGCCGAAGAGCGCGCTCCAGCGCGGGCCGCCCGTTGCGTGCGAAACCGCCGCGTGCACCGGCTTGATTTGCGGCGCGTCACGCAACATCGTCGCGATCAGCACGGCCACGATGAGGCCCGGCACGGCGGAAACCGCGAACACCCAGTGCCACGACGGCACGATGCGCAGCAACTGCGTCGCGATGATCGGCGCGAGGCCGAGACCCATCAGCGCGAACATGCTGAGTTGCAGCCCCTGGTTGCGCCCGCGGCGCGATGGATGCGAGGCCTCGCCTACCGTTGCCACGCTCGTGGGCGTGAATGCGCCCTCCGCGACGCCCATCAGCGCGCGAATGAGCAGCAGGCTCGCGAAGCCAGTGGCAAAACCCGAGAAGCTCGAGAGCAGCGAGAACATCACCATCGCCGCGATCATGATCTTGCGCCGGCCGATGCGGTCGGACAGGCGGCCCATGAGGATCGAGAACACGCCCCACGCAATGCTGAGAATGCCGATCAACTGGCCGAACTGCTGGTAGCTCAGGTTGAGGTCTTTCATCATGTGAGGAAAGAGCGGCGCGATCATCCAGCGATCGAGCCCGACCAGACCGAAGCCGATGGCGAGCAGGATCAGCGTCCTGCGTTCGTTTTTCAGATCGTGTGGTTCATGCGGATGGTGTGATTGGGCATGCCTCGTCACGTTTGTCTCCTGGTTTGTCTTGCGTGTTCGTATTGCGAACTACGCTTCGTTTATCGAACTTCGAACGAGATCGTAGGAAACCTCACCCGATGATGTCAATCAAAAAAGACCCTCGTTGTACACAATTTCTCTTTACTTTCCGCTTACTTTTCCACGTTTACCCTGTATTTGGCGACAGTTCTATTGAATAGATCGAACCGTTGTATACAATCTGTACACAGCACGGCGCAGAACTGCAGGCTGTCTCTGGCCGCACCCCATTCGCTTTTCACCACTTCCTTACGCATGAACGGCATCGACGACACTCCCGCCAGCACGCGCGCCGGCTTCGCCGCTTCGCAGACCGTCAAAGCCCAGCTCGGGCTGCGAGAACTGATACTCGGCGGCGAACTCGCGCCCGGCGAGCGCATTTCCGAACTGGGCGTGGTCGAGCGCCTTGGCGTCTCGCGCACGCCGGTGCGTGCGGCGCTCATGCGCCTGCAGGAGGAAGGGCTGCTCGAACCGATTCCGAGCGGCGGCTATGCCGTACGCTCGTTTTCGGAAAACGAAATACGCGACTCGATCGAATTGCGCGGCACGCTCGAAGGGCTGGCTGCGCGCCTTGCCGCCGAGCGCGGCATCACCCATTCGATGTTCCGCGACCTGCACGACTGCATCGACGAGATCGACGAACTTCTCGTGGGCGAGCTGAGCGAGGAAACCTTCTCCCGCTATGTCGAAGCGAACGGTCGCTTTCACCGGCTGCTGGCCGTGGCTTCCGATAGCGAAGTCGTGGCGCGGCAGATCGAGAAAGTCGCCACCTTGCCGTTTGCGTCGGCCAGCGCGTTCGTCGTCGTGCAGTCGCTCGACCCGCGTGCGCGCGAAACGCTGATCGTCGCGCAGGCCCAGCATCGCGCCGTGCTCGAAGCGATCGAAAGCCGCGAGGGCGCGCGCGCCGAAGCGCTGATGCGCGAGCACTCGCATATCGCCCATCAAAACCTCAAGCGCGTGCTCGACAACCAGCGCGCCATGACGAGGCTGATTGGCGGCAATCTCATTCGCCGCAATCCGCGCTAGTGGCGCGCGGTATACGCGCTCGCTAAACGGCTTGATTCGAACGGCGGCATGCGTGCCGCCCCTCACCCTGAACGACGGCGCAACCAGGCGCCCTGGAGGAGACAGATGTTCCTGAAAAACGCGTGGTACGTGGCATGTACCCCCGATGAAATCGACGGTAAGCCGCTGGGGCGGCAAATCTGCGGCGAGCGCATGGTGTTCTGGCGCACGGCCGAAGGCGGCGTCGCCGCGCTCGAAGACTTCTGCCCGCATCGCGGCGCGCCGCTCTCGCTCGGCAGCGTACGCGAAGGGCATCTGGTGTGCGGCTATCACGGCCTCACCGTGGGCGCGAGCGGGAAATGCGTGAGCATGCCGTGCCAGCGCGTGGGCGGCATTCCGTCCGTGCGCAGCTATCCCGCGGTCGAACGCTACGGCTTCATCTGGGTATGGCCCGGCGACGCGGCGCAAGCCGACCCGGCCAGGATCCATCACCTCGAATGGGCCGATAATCCCGCGTGGGCATATGGCGGCGGCCTGTATCACATCGAGTGCGACTATCGCCTGATGGTCGACAACCTCATGGACCTCACACACGAGACCTACGTGCATGCCTCGAGCATCGGCCAGCCCGAGATCGAGGAAGCGCCGCCCAAGACCACGGTCAACGGCGACGTGGTCACCACCAGCCGCTTCATGCACAACATCATGCCGCCGCCGTTCTGGGCCGCGGCGCTGCGCGGCAACGGCCTCGCCGACGACGTGCCCTGCGACCGCTGGCAGATCTGCCATTTCTCGCCGCCCAGCCACGTGATGATCGAAGTGGGTGTGGCGCACGCGGGCAAGGGCGGATACGACGCCGATGTGCGCGACAAGGCATCGAGCATCGTCGTCGACTTCATTACGCCGGCAACCGAAACGTCGATCTGGTACTTCTGGGGCATGGCGCGCAGCTTCGCCGTGCACGATCACGCGCTCACAGAAACGATCCGCACGGGCCAAGGCAAGATCTTCTCGGAGGATCTGGAGATGCTCGAATCGCAGCAGCGCAATCTGCTCACGTGGCCCGAACGCCGCATTCTGAGCCTCAACATCGATGCCGGCGGCGTGCAGTCGCGCCGCGTGCTCGACCGTCTGATCGCCGCAGAACGCAACGCAACGGCCACCGCCGCGGCGGTCTGATTCGCCCGAAGCCACGGTCGCGCGAGGACGCGCGGCCGCTCCCGTTCCCTTGCCCCAACGCCTCATGAAAGTCACCCTTTTGCGCAAGATTCCCGTTGCCACCGACATCTGCGTGTTCGAGCTGGCGGGCGCCGACGGCGCACCGCTTCCGGCATTCGCGGCGGGCGCGCACATCGACGTCCATGTGGATGGATTCGTGCGCCAGTACTCGCTATGCAACCGTCCCTCCGAGCACGGCGCCTACTGCATCGGCGTGTTGCGCGACGCCGCTTCGCGCGGCGGCTCCGTCGCGCTGCACGCGCTCGATGCCGGTACGAACCTGGAAATCAGCATCCCGAAGAATCATTTCCCGCTAGACGAACAGGCCACGCATACCATCCTGCTCGCGGGCGGGATCGGCATCACGCCGCTCATCGCCATGGCCGAGCAGTTGCGCGAGGAAGGCCGCTCGTTCGAACTGCACTACTGCACCCGCGACCCACAGCGCGCCGCCTTTCGCGAGCGTCTTGCCGAAGCGGGTTTTGCGGAGCACACCCACTTCTATTTCGACAGCGAAGGCGCCGATGCACGCATCGACCTCGCGCGCGTGCTTCGTGCTCCGCACGACGGCAAGCATGCCTACGTATGCGGCCCGGCGGGCTTCATCGATGCCGTGCTCGCAGCCACGGCCAGCGCAGGGTGGCCCGCGCAGAACGTGCACCGCGAGTACTTCGGCGCGGCCCAACCAGGCGCGAGCGCGAACGCCGACGCCAACGGCGCCTTCCAGGTCACGCTCGCGAGTTGCCAGCGCGTATTCGACGTGCCGGCCGGCACGACCATCGTCGAAGCGTTGCGCGCGGGCGGCGTCGAGGTGCCGGTCTCATGCGAACAGGGCGTATGCGGCACCTGCATCACGCGCGTGCTATCCGGCGAGCCGGACCATCGCGATCTGTACCTGACCGACGAGGAGCGCGCCGCCAACGACCAGTTGCTGCCGTGCTGCTCGCGCTCGCGCACGCCCATGCTCGTGCTTGACCTCTGACACGGCGCGGCGGCGCCGCACATCAGGACTCGCGCGCTCGCCTCACCGCGAGCAGCGCGGCGAGCGCCGCCACCAGCGTGACCGGAACGCTCGCGCCGATCACCGTCGTGGCGCTCGCACCGCCCGCCAGCAACTGCCCTGCCGCGAGAGGACCGACGATCGACCCTACGCGGCCCACCGCCACCGCCGCGCCCACGCCGGTGCCGCGCATGACGGTGGCGTAGCTCGTCGCGGAAAGCGCGTAGAGCATCGACTGCGCGCCGACCACGCCCATGCCCGCGAGCAACACCGAAACCGAGATCCAGAACAGGTTGCCTGCGCCCGCGAGCATGAAGAGCGAGATTGCGATACCCGCATAGACAGCCGCGACGACACGCCCGGGCTTGACGCGGTCCATCAGCATGCCGATGCCGAGCACGCCGATCACGCTGCCCACGTTGAAGAAAATCTGCGTGACGCCTGCCTGGCTGCGCGAAAGGCCCCGGCTCACGATCAGCGAGGGCAGCCAGTTGAGCAGGAAGTACAGCACGATGAGCGTGCAGAAAAAACTGATCCAGATCTGCGCCGTCACCGCGGCGCGTCCGTCGCCGAACAGCACCCGCCACGTGGGCGGCGGGCCGCCCTGCGTGGACTGCGCGCGGCTCGAGGCCGCTTCATAGGCCGCGGATTCGGGCAGGCAGGCGAGGATCAGCGGCGCGACCACGAGCGGTCCGACGCCGCCCGCATAAAAGATATGCCGCCATTCGGTGTCGCCTGCACTGAGCACGCCGATCAGCGCCGCAAGCGCGCCGCCGAGCGGCATGCCGCAATACATGATGCTGACCGCCGTATTGCGCAGCCGCGGCGCCACGGCTTCGGCCGAGAGCGCGATCAGGTTCGGCATGGCGCCGCCGAGGCCGACGCCGGTGAGGACGCGCGCCACCAGTAGCGTGGCGAAGCTCCACACATGGGCGGTAAAGATCGAGAACACGCCGAATGCCACCATCGAGAGCAGCAGCACACGCTTGCGCCCGATGCGGTCGGCGAGGCGTCCGCCGATCATCGCGCCGGGCAGGAGCCCGAGCATGCCCGCGCTGAACGCGAGCCCCATCTGGCTCACCGAAAGACCGAACTCGCGCGCCATGCGCGGCGCGGCCACGCCCGTCGACTGGAGATCGACACCCTCCAGCACCGCCACGATCAGACACAAACCCAACACCCATGCGGTGCCCGCCGCCGTGCGCGCGCTCACCTGCGTAGTCGATGACGACACGTTGCCTCCTCGTTTTGTAATGGAATGTCGCGGCCTTTCACCGCGCCGTCACTAGTTAGTTAACCTAACCTGTGTGCTAAAAAAATTTCATGCATAGGGCAGCGAAGCGCGGCAGCCCGCTTCGACGAGCCGCAGCCGGTGATCGAACGCCATGAGCGGGCAAGCGAAGAAGTAATGCGCGGTGACGCGCTTTTCGGCATAGAACGGATCGTCGGCGGAGGCATCCATCGCGATGCGCAGCGTGCGCGCCCAGGCGAATGCAAGCAGCAGCCAGCCGATGAGCGCGAGATAGTCGTCGGCCACGCGGTAGGGCAACTCGCGATCGTCTGCGCTGCCCTGCCTGATTTCGCAAGTGATGCGCTGCACGTCCGCCACCAGCGCGTCGATCCGTGCGCCTGCGCCGTGAAGTGCGTGATCGTGGGAAGCCACGCAGCGTGCGGCTTCCGCCGTGACATGCGCAAGCAACGCGCGCATCGCATCACCGCCATCGCCGAGCACCTTGCGCACGAGCAGATCGATCGCCTGGATTTCGTTCGTGCCTTCGTAAAGCATGGCGACGCGGCTGTCGCGCAAGGTCTGCTCCACGCCGTATTCGTGGATATAGCCGTAGCCGCCGAACACCTGCAGCGCACTCGATGCCGCCGCGAAGCCATTGGCCGTGAAGAACGCCTTGGCGACAGGCGTGAGCAGCGAAGCAAGCTGCCCCGCAGCCTGGCGCTCGTGCGCATCGGGATGGCGCGCGGCCACATCGAGCCAGTAACCGATCCAGTAGCCGATGGCCCGCTCGCCCTCCACCGTCGCGCGCAAATCGAGCAGGATGCGCCGCATGGCCGGATGAAACGCGATCGGTGCGGCCTGCGCCGGCTCGCCCTCGTAATGCGCAGGAGCGCTCACCGCGCGCATTTGTGCGCGTTCGTGCGCGTAGGCGTGCGCGCGCTGCCAGGCAAGCTGCGCATGGCCCACGCCCTGCATCGCCACCTGCAGGCGCGCCGCGTTCATCATGACGAACATCGAAGCGAGGCCGCGGTGCGGTTCGCCCACCAGCCAGCCCAGCGCGTGCTCGAAACGCATCGAGCACGTCGGGCTGGCCTTGAGGCCCATCTTCTTCTCGACGCCTTCGCAATGCACGCCGTTGCGCACGCGCTCCCCGGTCTCGCCAAAGGTCCATTTCGGTACCACGAAGAGCGAGAGGCCCTTCGTACCCGCCGGCGCATCGGGCAGACGCGCGAGCACGAGGTGCACGATGTTGTCGGTCAGATCGTGATCGCCGCCCGTGATGAAGATCTTGCTGCCGTCGATGCGCCAGGCGCCGTGCGCCGCGTCGGGCGTCGCTCGCGCGCGCAGCAGCGCGAGATCGCTGCCCGCCTGCGGTTCGGTCAGACACATCGTGGCAAGCCACTCGCCGCTCGCGATCCTGGGCAGCCAGTCGCGCTTCAGTGCATCGGAGCCGTGCGCCATTAGGCACGCCGTCGCGCCATGCGTGAGGCCGGGCGACATCAGCCACGCGTGGTTAGCCGCCGCGAGCATTTCCTGCAGCGCGACTTCGAGCAGCTGCGGCAGGCCCTGGCCGCCCGCGTCGGCGTCGAGCGCGAGCGTCGGCCAGCCAGCTGCGACGAAATCCGCATACGCCTCCCGAAAGCCCGTGGGCATCGAGACCTCGCCGTCCTCGAAGCGGCACCCCTCGAGGTCGCCCGCCGGGTTCAGTGGCGCGATGCGTTCCATCACGAAACGTGCGGCTTCTTCGAGCACCTGCTGCGCCGTCGCGCTGTCGAGGTCCTCCCATGCGGGAACGCTGCGCCACCATGCGGGTGCTTCGATCCATTCGTCGATCACGAAGCGCATGTCGCGCAGCGGGACCTGATAGTCGAGACTCATCGTGACCGTTCCTCAAACGTGCTGCAGATGATGGGCGAAGATCACACGCGTTTCCGTGCCCCGTGCGGCGTATAACGCATCCACGAGCGCCGCGCGCTGGCTCAGCACGACGCGCTGATTGATCGACCCTTTGTCCGTGATCTCGCCGAGATCCAGCGACGGCGGCGCGTCCATCACGTGCAGTCGCGTGATGAGGGTCGCGCTGCCCGTCGCCTCGCGGTTCAGCCGCTGCATCAGGTCAGCAAAGAAGTCGCGCACGGCGCTCGCGTCGAGAACGTCGCGCGCGGCGGCGCTCGCGTCGAGCCCCGCGAGCCGGCGGCATTCGTCGAGGCGCGGGAAGATCAGCACGCCGATGTCGTCGCGGTCCATGCCCGCGATCACCGCGTCCTGCACGTACGGCGCGCCGCCCGAGACGATGCGCGCGCGCATGGGCCCCACGCTCACGAACGTCCCGGAGCTGAGCTTGAAATCCTCGGCAATGCGTCCGTCGAACAGCAGGCCCAGTTCGGGTCGCCCGGTATCGACGAAGCGCACGGCGTCGCCGGTGCGGTAGTAGCCCTCTTCGTCGAACACGTCGTGACGGTCCGCCTCGTTCGCGCGCCAGTAGCCGCCCATCACGTTCGGGCCGCGAAAGCGCGCTTCGAGCTTGCCGTCCACGGGCACGAGACGCGTCTCGCAGCCCGGCGCGGGCAGGCCGATATAACCTGCGCCCATCACCGGGCCGGTCGTGAAGAGGCACGACGGCGCGGTCTCGGTCATGCCGAGGCCCGCCATGATGCGGATGCGCTCGCCGCAATGGGCCTGCGTCACGCGTTCGAGCCGGTCCCACGCCGCCTGCGAGAGCCCCGCGCCCGCGAAAAAATACATCTTCACGCGCGAGAAAAACGTCTCGCGCAACTGCGCGTCGGTTTCGAGCGCTGCGGTCAGTTCTTCCCAACCCTTCGGAACGTTGAAGTAGAGCGTGGGGGCGATTTCGCGCAAATTGCGCAGCGTCTCTTCGAAGCGGCCGGCGACGGGCTTGCCGTCGTCGATATAGAGCGTGCCGCCGTTGTAGAGCGCGATACCCACGTTGTGGCTGCCGCCGAAGGTGTGATTCCACGGCAGCCAGTCCACCAGCACCGGCGGCTCGATGCCGAACTGCGGGAACGTCTGCAGCAGCATCTGCTGGTTGCTGCACAGCATGCGATGCGTGGTGGGCACGGCCTTCGGCAGGCGCGTCGATCCGGAAGTGAAGAGGAACTTCGCGATCGTGTCGCCGCTCACGCGCGCCTGCGCGTCTTCGATGCTGCCCGCCCGCGTCTCGAGCAACGCCGAAAACGGCGTCTCGCGGCGCGCGCCGCCAGCCGGCGTCACGACCACGCGCTCGATATCGCCGGGCACCGCGGCATCGAGCGCCGCGGCAAAAGCGGGGCCGTCGGCCGCGAATACGAGGCCGGGATTGAGCAGACCCAGCGTGTGCCGCAGCTTGTTGTAATCGCTGGAGACCAGCGAATACGCGGGAGAAATGGGCGCATAGGGCACGCCGACCCATAGCGCGCCGAACGCCATCTGCAGATGTTCGAGATCGTTGCCCGAGAGCAGCGCGACCGGGCGCTCGGCCGACAAGCCGCGCTCGATCAAGGCCTGTCCGATCGCGCGGGCGCGTTCGAGCATCTGCGCGTAGCTGATGCCCTGCCATTGCCCGTCGGCGCCGCGGCGCGCCACGAGCCAGCGGTCCGGATGCGCGCGCGCGCCGCTCACGAGCCGGTCGGTCACGCGCTCGGGGAAGTCGTCGAGCGCCTCGGTCGAGCGCAAATACCAGCAGTCGCCGCGCCGTTCGATCTGCGGCGCGGCCGAGCCGATCGCGACGGCGCGATAACCGGCGAAATCCGGCTGCACGACGGCGCGAGCATGCGTTTGGGTCGGCTCCGAATCCAAAGCCTGTCTCCTTTGCTTGACCGGTGCCGGGCTGCGCGGTGCATCGGCGCAGACGGCCCGGTGGTTCATGTCGTGATGGGCGCGTTCAGATCGGATAGTGGCGCGGGCCTGTCTGCACGGTGATCCAGCGCAGGTCCGTGAATTCGGCGATCGAAGCCTTGCTGCCGAAGCGGCCATAGCCGCTCGCCTTCACGCCGCCGAACGGCATTTGCGCTTCGTCGTGCACCGTCGGCCCGTTGATATGGCAGATGCCCGATTCGATGCGCTTCGCCACGTTCATCGCGCGCGCGATATCGCGGCTGAACACTGCCGCCGAAAGGCCGTACTCGCTGTCGTTGGCGACCTTCACCGCTTCTTCGTCGCTGTCCACGCGCTGCACCGTCACCACGGGGCCGAACGATTCGTCGGCGTAGAGCTTCATCTCGCGCGTGACGTTTTCGACGATCACGGGCTGCATGATCGCGCCGTTCACCTCGCAGCCCAGCGGCAGGTTCGCGCCCTTCTCGCGCGCGTCTTCCACGAGCGCGCGTATGCGCCGCGCCGATGCTTCGCTCTCCAGAGTACCCAGCACCGAGCCCGGCTGCGTGGGGTCGCCGGCCTTCAGCGTGCGTGCCTTCGCAACGAGCTTGTCGACGAACGCATCGGCAATCTTGCGGTCGACGATCACGCGTTCGGTCGACATGCAGATCTGCCCTTGATTGAAGAACGCACCGAAGGCGATGCCTTCCACTGCCGCGTCGAGATCGGCATCGTCGAGCACGAGCACCGGTGCCTTGCCGCCCAGTTCGAGCAGTGCAGGCTTTAGATGCCGCGCAGAAAGTTCGGCGACGATGCGGCCCACGCGCGTCGAGCCCGTGAAGTTCACGCGCTTCACGGCAGGGTTGGCGATCAGGCGCTCGACAATGGCCGGCGCATCTTCCGGCGCATGCGTGAGCACGTTGACGACGCCCTCGCCCAGGCCCGCCTCGTTGAGCACTTCGCCGATCAGCGCATGCACGCCGGGACACCCTTCGGATGCCTTCAGGACCACCGTATTGCCGCACGCGAGCGGCATGGCGAGCGCCCGCGTGGCAAGAATCACCGGTGCGTTCCAGGGCGCCATGCCGAGCACGACGCCGCACGGCTGGCGCACGGCCATCGCGAGGCTGCCGGGCACGTCGGAAGGAATCACCGAGCCGTCGATCTGCGTGGTCATGGCAGCCGCTTCGCGCAGCATGTTGGCGGCGAGCATCACATTGAAGCCGTACCAGTTCGCCATCGCGCCCGTTTCCGCCGCGCCGATGGCGATGAAGTCCGCTGTGCGCGCATCCATGCGGTCGGCGGCGGCCAGCAGGCGCTTGCGGCGCTCCGTGGGCGTGAGCGCGGCCCACGCCGGGAAGGCGTGCGCGGCGGCGGCAACGGCCGCGTCCGCATCTTCCAGCGTGGCGGCTGCCGCGCGCGTGGCCACCGCGCGCGTGGCCGGATTGATGCGCTCGAAGGTCTTGCCGTTCGACGCAGCGCGCTTCTCGCCGCCGATCAGAAGCCGGGTTTCATGCATGTCGTTGTCTCCTCTGTCTGGTGCGACGCTATCGATCAGCGCTTGTATGCCTGCAGGCCCGGCTTGATGCTCTTGTCGTCGAGGAACTGCTTGAGGCCCTGCTCGCGGCCGCCTTCCTTGTCGCGATGGTTGGCCTGGTCGAGCTTCGCGTAGAGATAGTCTTCGTTCTGCTCCCACGTCAATTCGCGCGAACGCTTGAAGCCATGCTTCGCGTTGCGCAGCACGACCGGGTTCTTGTCGAGCAGTTTCGCGGCGAGTGCGATCACTTCCTCGCGCAGCTGCGCGAGCGGAACGCTCTTGTTGACGAGGCCCATTTTCGCGGCCTGCTGGCCCGTGAACGTATCGCCCGTCATGATGTAGTAAAGCGCCTCGCGGTGGCCCACCGTATCCGCCATTGCCTTGCTCACGAGGTTGCCCGGCGGAATGCCCCAGTTGATTTCCGAAAGACCGAACGTGGCTTCGTCCGCGGCAATCGCGAGGTCGCACGCCACGAGCGGCGAGAAACCGCCGCCGAAACACCAGCCGTTCACCATCGCGATGGTCGGCTTCGAATACATGCGCAGCAGTTGCCATTGCCAGCGGCTCGCGTCGCGGCGAATGCGCTCCTGCAGCACGTCGGGGCCCGCATCGACTTCGCGGAAGTATTCCTTCAGGTCCATGCCGGCCGTCCACGCCGAGCCTTCGCCGGTCAGCACGAGCACTTGCGCCTCGGCGTCGAGCTCGAGCGTTTCGAGCACGTCGATCATCTCCTTGTTGAGCGTCGGGCTCATGGCGTTGCGCTTTTCCGGCCGGTTGAACGTCACCCAGCCGATGCCGCCCTCGACTGCAACCTTGACCGTTTTCCAGCGACCTTCGTAACTCATTCTCTCTCTCTCCGTAGACACTGCCGCACTCGCGGCTTGAAATCAATTTACTATCAGGCTACCTGATATGTAAAGTAGAATATGATCTCGTCGGTACAAACCCGTAAAACACGATGACCCAGAAAACTTTTCCCACTGCGCCGCGCGCCCGAGTCGCGCAGCCAGCCGCCGAGGGCAGCCCGCACGCCGTGCCGCCCATGCGCCTGAGCTACCTGATCGGCCAGCTCGACCGCGTCGTGTCGCGCCGCCTGACCGAAGCGCTCGCTCGCCACGGGCTCACGCTGCCGCAGTACACCGCGCTTTCCGTGCTGCGTGCGCGCGGCCGCTCGTCGAATGCGCAACTCGCCGAGCGCTCGTTCATCACGCCGCAGGCCGCCAACGAAGTCGTGAAAACGATGGAGGCGAGCGGCTGGGTCATGCGCGAAGCTGACCCGATGAACCGCCGCGTGGTGCTGCTTTCGCTCACCGAAGCCGGCGACGCGCTGCTGGGCGAATGCGACGCCGCCGCCGACCATGTGGAAGGCGCAATGCTCGACGATATGGACACCGAAACAGCGGAAAAACTCCTCGCGCTGCTGCATGCCTGCGTGCGCAATCTGCGCGCTGCTTGAGCGCTCGCGCGGCGAATGACAATAAGGAGGAGACACCCTTGAACATCGACCAGCTCGTTGCGATCGACACGCACGTCCACGCCGAAGTGTCGTGCTGCCAGCCGCCCGACCTCTTCGCGAAGGAATTCGACGAGGCCGCCGACAAGTATTTCGGCACCGTGCTGAAGCAAGGCCGCCGCCCGACGATTCCGGAAACGATCGAGCACTACCGCGAGCGCAACATCGGCTTCGTGATGTTCACGGTGGATTGCGAGGCGAATATCGGGCGGCGCCGCATCGACAACGAAGAGATCGCCGACTTCGCGCAGCAAAACGCCGACATCATGATCGCGTTCGCCAGCATCGACCCGCACAAGGGCAAGTTCGGCGCGCGCGAGGCGCGGCGGCTGATCGAGGACCATGGCGTGCGCGGCTTCAAGTTTCACCCCACCATGCAGGGCTTTTTCGCCAACGACCGGCTGGCTTACCCGCTATACGAAGTGATTGCCGAATATGGCCTGCCCGCGGTGTTTCATAGCGGCCACTCGGGCATGGGTTCGGGCATGCGCGGCGGCGGCGGGTTGCGTCTGAAGTACTCGGAGCCGATCTATCTCGACGACGTGGCCGCCGATTTCCCCGACATGAAGATCGTCATCGCGCATCCCTCCTGGCCGTGGCAGGAGCAGGCGCTTTCCATCGCGCTGCACAAGCCCAACGTGTATATCGACCTGTCGGGCTGGTCGCCGAAGTACTTCTCGCCGGAACTGGTGAAGTACGCGAATACGCTGTTGCGCGAGCGGGTGCTGTTCGCTTCCGACTTTCCCTTGATCCGTCCGGATCGCTGGCTCGCAGATTTCGATACGCTCGACATCAAGGCGGAAGTGCGCCCGTTGATCCTCAAGGAAAACGCGGTACGGTTGCTGGATCTCGGCGCGAAAACCTGAAGAAAGCGGCGCGCCCCGCGCGGCTCACGCGGGTCGTTCGGCGGCCGCAACGGGCTCGCCAGGCGCCTTCTCGCGCTTGACGGCGTACATCGCGAGATCGGCGCGGCGCAAGACCTGATCGACGTCCAGGTCGTCCGCCGCCATCGTCGTGAAGCCCACGCTCGCCCCAACCTTCACCAGCAGCCCCGGCGCAAGCTCGAACGGCCGCTCGATCGCTTCGGTCACGAGGCTGGCCCAATCGCGCGGCGGCCGATCCACCTGAGGTTCGACGATGACGAATTCGTCGCCGCCCATGCGGGCCACCCATGCACCCGCGCTGGCGAGCATGCGCAGACGGCTGGCGACCTGCACGAGCAGCATGTCACCGGCCTTGTGACCATGCGCGTCGTTGACCAGCTTGAAGCCGTCGAGATCGACGAAGAACACCGTCATGCCCGCCTTGAGCGGCGTGGCGCTCGTCGGTCCGGCCGCGCTGAACAGGCCATCGCGGTTCAGGAGTCCCGTGAGGGCATCATGGCGCGCGCGATGGCTGTTTTCCCGTTCGGCCTTCATCGTCGAGATGAGCATGGCGTTCAGGTGGCGCGCGGCGGCGCTCATGGCGAACAGATAGAAGGGAATTTGCAGGAGCGAGAGCAGGAGAACCGGCTCGCCGCCTAGCAGCGCGCCAATGCAGCACGGGCCCAGCGAAAGGCAGATCATGACCGCCACCAGGCGCGGCGCCGCGAAATTGCGGAAGCAGATCCCGCCCACCATGGCGGCGGCGGAAAGAAAGGCGAGCGTAGCGGATACCCAGTCCCGGCTCATGGCGCTGACGAGCGCCCCATAGCCGACCGTCGCGCCCCACAACGGCGCGAGAAGAATATAGAAATCGGTGGGCGTGCTCTTGCCCTCCCTCGCGCGGCGGCGCGACAGGGTGAGCGTGGCGAGGCGCACCGCGCAGACCAGAATCTCGGCGATGAGCCAGCACTTGAACGGCAGCGTGCCGTGCCGGCGGGCAAGCACCCACGCCACGGCCACGGTGTTGGATACGCCGCCAAAGAAGATCGGCAACGTTCCGAACAAGGTGCCGACGAGGGCGACACGGATTTCATGCGGCGTGTCCCGTCCGGGTTCGGTCAACCAACGGGCCAGCTTGCCGCGCGGCAAAGAGTAGATTTCGTTGCGGGAGCTCACATGCATCACCGTCGGTCGTACCGCGCGCCAGACGTTATCGCCTCACGCGCCCTGTCAAGCCCGGGTCGTACGGCCATGCGAAATCAACAGGCGCCGCCACCCTGCTGCGATAACGGCAGGCCGTAAGGGAAACTTTAGGAATGCGGGGGATCTCGTTGGTTGAGCTAGCAACCAATTGGAGATTTGCTATGCGATTTACATCAGGCGAAGCACGATTCTCTGGAGAAGTGCTTGCAGGTCGCGTCGCGTGTCGATCGCGAGGTGAATAAAAACGGTGTCGTCGCGGACCTGATAATGAGGTGCTCCCGTAGCAAGTCAAACAGAGCAAGTCAAACAGGACCAAATATAGACTATTATCGGTCCGATTGCACCCGCCACCTTTTAGGGACGGGTTAGACCGCTCGCAACTCCGCACCATCCAGCACATACCGCGCAAACAGAAAGGTCCCCAATGCCGGTGACCGCATCGCCGGAGAAATCGAGCGCGACGAAATAGGCCGGGCCGCCAGCCGGATCGCGGCGGTCGAAGACGACCATGACGGGCCGCCCATCCACACATGCCGCTTCGAAGCGCCACTGCTCGGCGAGCGCGTAACGGCAACGCGTGCGTCCCGCAGCGTGGCCGCTAACGGGCGACGATGATCGTCATCTCCGATTCGTACTTGATCCGCACGTGGCTATGGTGCTTGAGGGTCTGCATCACCTCGATCAGGTCCGGGCGGCTGACCCGAATGGAACGGGCGGTGCCGGACTTGTCGACGATGGTCAGGAGGTTGAGCTTGCGGTCCACGCCGGTGACCTGCGCCACGCCGCTGAACTCGCGGAGCACCTGGAAGTTTTCCTGGTCGGCGCCGGAAGAATGCTGGGTCACCTTCGCCGTGTGGGTCAGGCGCGTGACCGCCGCGCCCTCGGCAGGCGTCAATCCGGTGACGTACGGCTCCATGTAGTGGGTCGTGAGCTTGTCGCCGACCCGGATGACCTTGAGCACGTCGGGATGATCTTTCACATTGAAGCTCAGGTCGTCGCGACCCGGCACGGTCACGACGATGAGTGCATTCTTCTGATCGATCAAACTGATGGTGCCGCTTTCCGTGTCGACAGAGGCCCCGGCTGGCACGGCTTCCGAGGCGGCGGCGTCCTGGTCAGCCGCGCGGCACAGGGGCGCCGTGGCGGCAAAGAAGCCGCAGGCGACGGCGGAGAGCGCGAGGCAGCGCGCGAACGCAATGCGCGTATTCGATCGGTAGAGCATGGTAGTCCCCTTGAAACGATCAGGTGCCACGCTTGCTGCGCCGGTCAGGGACCATGGCGTGTGCTCTCGGAGCCTAACACCGCAGGACGCTCCGACCATCGGACTTTGGTCCTATAGGGTCAAGGCTGGGGCCGAGGCTGCCTAACGCGCGAAGGCCGCCGCGCAGTTCGCCGGCGCCTGCCCCGGCACCGGCGAGCGGAACGTGAACAAGCCGCCCGCCAGCGGCTGTTTCTCGCGCTCGGCAGCCGTGAGCCCCTTCCACGCGGTGGAAACGTACACGGTCTGCAGATCGTCCCCGCCGAACGCGAGCTTCGTGATGTTCGCGCAAGGAAACGCGATCTGACCGGCCAGTTCGCCCTCGGGCGAATAGCGGTCGATGCGCCAGCCGCCGAACAGCGCGACCCACACGTAGCCCTCGGCGTCCACCGCCATACCGTCCGGGTGCCCGTCGCCGGCGATGGCGGTGAAGACGCGCTTGCCCGACAGCGTGCCGTCAATGGCGACATCGAACGCATACACGACGCGACGCATCGTGTCGTTGTGATAGAGCGTGCGGCCGTCCGGACTCATGGCCGGGCCGTTGGTGATCACGTAGCCGCTGTCCTGTGCGCTCACCACCGCGCCTGCGTCCACGCGATACAGCGTGCCACTCGGAGCTTGCTCGGCGTCGTCCATCGAGCCGAACCACAGACGCCCGCGCGGATCGGCGAACCCGTCGTTGAGGCGATTGCCCGGCAGATGCGGCTCGACATCCACCAGCTTGTCGAATTCCCCGCTCACGGCGTCGAAGCGATACAGGCCGTCAGGCAGGCCACACACGAAAACGCGGTCGCCCAGTGGCGCGATAAAACCCACCTGGTCGGGCGCGTACCACGTCGTGCGCTCCCCGGTCGTGACCTCGAAGCGATGAATCCGGCGGCCCTTGATATCGACGAAATAGACCGCGTTTTCCGCGGCCTGCCAGAGCGGCCCTTCGGCCAGCTCGGCGCCGATCGGCCAGACGCACACGGGATGCGGCATCATCATTCTCCGTACCATCCCGCGTCGACGAAGTAATCGCGCCCGGAGCAGCGCGAGGCGTCGTCGGATGCGAGGAACAAGGCCATGCGGGCGACGTGCTCGGGCTCGATGCGCAACTGCAGACACTGGCCCGCGACGACCTTCGCCTCGCTCTCCGGCGTTTGCCACAGGTTCATCTGCCGCGGCGTTTTCACGGCGCCCGGGATGATGCAGTTCACGCGAATGCCCGCGCCGCCGAGGTCGCGCGCGAGGCCGCGCGTCAGACCTTCAATGCCGGCCTTCGCGGTCAGATAGATCGGCAGGTTCGGCAACGCGACGTGCCACGACACCGAACCGAAGTTCAGGATCACGCCGCGTCCCGCCTCGCGCATGCCCCGCGCGGCGGCCTGCGCGCAGAAGAACTGGTGGCGCAGGTTGACGGCGATACGCCCGTCCCAGTAGCTCGCGGTCAGCTCGCCGATATCATGGCGGTCGTCGTTGCCCGCGTTGTTCACGAGGACGTCGATCGGGCCCGCGGCATCGACGATCGATGCGAACACGCTTTCGATCGCGTCCACGCTGCACAGATCGCAGCGCTTGAACAGCGCCGGATGCTTCGCATGGCGAAGCTTCTCCTGAAGAGCGAGCGAATCGTCTTCGGCCACGTCCAGGAAGAACACGCGTGCGCCCTGCTGCGCGAATGCCTCCACGACCGCGGCGCCGATCCCGCTGCCGCCGCCGGTGATAACCACGGTTTTGTCCGCCAGGCTCGGATAGATTGCGTACGACATCAGATATTCCAGTGTTGACTTGTCAGAACCCAAACAGGGCGGCGAGCCGCACATGGCTCGCCGCCCTGACCTGCCGCTTCCCTTTCGCTTACGAGACGATCTCGACGGCGCTCAGCATGCGCCAGTCGCGCGGGAGCGTGCGCGTGGCAGTGCCCACCACCGTGACCGTGCCGCTCAGATGGATGTCGCGGCTCGAACTGCCCACCATCAGGTCGAACTTGCCCGGCTCGACGATGCGCTCGCCGCGTGCGTCGGTGAAATTGAACAGATCGACGGGCAGCTTCACATTGACGCGAGTGCGCGCGCCTGCCGCGAGCGGCACGCGTGCAAACGCCTTGAGTTCGCGTACCGGCCGCGCCGTCGACGCGTGCTGATCGCGCACGTAAATCTGCACGACTTCCGTGCCGTCGCGCGAGCCGATGTTCTCGACCGTGAAGCTCAGTTCGACGGTGCCGTCTTCGAGCGGCACTTCGCCTTGCGCCACCGCGAGATCGCCGTAACGGAACTGGGTGTAGCCGAGGCCGAAACCAAACGGATAGCGGCTGCCGAAGTGGTAGGCGATCGGCGTGCCCGCGCTCTTGAGGCGATGGTTGTAAACATACGGCACGGCGCCTGCGCTCTTCGGCACGGAGAGCGGCAGACGGCCGCTGAACCCGGCGCGCCCCACCAGCAGATCGGCAAGCGCCTCGGCGCCGCGCTCGCCCGGCGCAAACGCCATGATCTGCGCGGCAACGCGATCTTCGAGGCCGCCCAGGTTGTACGGCCGGCCGCCCGTCATCACGACGACCGTCGGCGTGCCGCTCTCGACCACGGCCTTGAGTAATTGCAGTTGCACGCCCGGAAGTTCCAGGCTGTCCGTATCGGAGCCTTCGCCCACCGTACCGGACTGGAACAAGCCCGCCAGATCGCCGACGAACACGACAGCCACGTCCGCCTTGCGCGCGGCTTCGACCGCGGCGGGAATCGCTTCGGCATCCTTGCTGATCAGGTCGTCGCGGTTGGCGGCGGCGCTCAGGTCGAGCGACACGTCGCCCGGGAAGACCGGCGCGCCCGCACGGCGGGTCTTGATGATGTCGCAACCCTTGGCATACAGCACGCGCGCCTCGCCCAGCACCTCGCGCAGTGCGCCCAGCGGCGTGGCGATCGAAGCGACCGACTGCTCGCCCGAGTTGATGAGGTGCACCGGGAAGCTGTAACCCGCGAGCAGCGCGAGCGGGTCGTCGGCGGTCGGGCCGATCACCGCGATTTTCTCCGCGCCATTGGCGTTCAACGGCAGCACGCCGCCTTCATTGCGCAGCAGCACCGCCGATTCGAGTGCGACCTGATACGCCGTATCGGCCGCCGCCGTGCCCTTCACGTCCACGCGCTCGGGGTCCACATACGGATTCTCGAACAGGCCGAGGCGGAACTTCGTGCTCAGCACGCGCGACACCGCAGTGTCGATCGTCGCTTCGGTGATCTCGCCGCGATCGAGCGCTTCTTTCAGATGGACCGCGCACTCGTGCCCCGGCAACTCGACGTCGAGGCCCGAATTGAACGCGAGCGCCGCCGCCGACGCGCTGTCGTGCGCCACCGCGTGATGGCTGTAGAGCAGGTCGACGGCCGCATAGTCCGCGACGACGAGCCCCTCGAAGCCCCACTTCTCGCGCAGCGTATCGTGCAGCAGCGTGCGGTCCGCATGGCAGGGCACGCCGTCGATATCGTGGTACGCGGGCATGATCGAGCCCGCGTGCGCGAGCTTGACCGCCATTTCGAACGGCAGCAGAAACACGTCGTTCAACTCGCGCGGCCCGACATGCACGGGCGCATGATTGCGGGCGCCTTCGCTCGCCGAGTGGCCGACGAAGTGTTTGAGCGTGGCGAGCACGTCGCGCCGCTCGCCTTGCAGACCGTTCACGTAGTGGCACGCGAGCACGCCCACGAGATACGGATCTTCGCCGAGGGTTTCCTCGGTGCGGCCCCAGCGCGGATCGCGCGACACGTCGAGCACGGGCGCCAGGCCCTGGTGGCAGCCGATCGAGCGCGCCTGCTCGCCGATGATGCGCCCCACTTCGCCGACGAGGTTCGGGTTCCACGTCGCCGCGTAGTTCAGCGGCGAGGGAAACAGCGTGGCGTCCTTGATCATCAGGCCCACGAGGCATTCCTCGTGCGACATGACGGGGATGCCGAGGCGTGTGTCTTCGACCATCTTGCGCTGCAGCTCGTTGAGCGCGCGCACGCCCTCTTTGGGATCGACCGTGTGGGTGCCGAGCGGACGCGTGATCTGCCCAAGACCGTGTTCGAGAATCTGGTTCACCGTGAGGCTGTTGGCGCTTTGCGCGAAATCGATACTGCGCGCCTTGTGCTCGCCGTCGGCCGAGAGCACCAGCCACGCAGCGTGAAGCTGGGCAATTTTTTCGTCGAGCGTCATGCGCGCGAGCAGGTCGGTCACGCGCTGCGCCGTCGGTGCGTCGGAGCGGCGGTAAAGCGGAATCTCGGTGGTGTGTTCAAGCGACATTGCTTCACTCCCTGGTATTGCACGAGACGGCGCTTTTCTCGCCGTCTGCTTAGTTGTGCTTTTGAAAATGGCGTTGCGCGGTCGCGCGGCGAAATCCGCGCCCGGCTTAGATGAGACGACGCAGCGCCATATCGTGATCGTCGAACACGTGGCATGCCTCGGCCGGCAGCGCAAGCTTGACCACTTCATCGTGCGTCAACGCGCTGTCGCCGGGCACCTTGGCGATCAAGGTCGCCGCGCCGGCGCCCGTCTGCGTCGCGTGGATGTAGCTGTGCTCGCCCATGTGCTCGACGAGCTTCACGCGGCACGCCAGCGTCTGTTCGTTGCGCGCATCGCCGGCCACGCGCAGATGTTCCGGACGCACACCGAGCGTCACCTTCATGCCGGCGCGCGCACGCGCGCCGTCCACGCGCGCACGCACGCGCTCGCCGCTTTGCAGGTCGATGTCCACGCCGCCATCGTCGCCGCCCACCACCGTGCCCGCGAAGAAGTTCATCTTCGGCGAGCCGATGAAGCCCGCGACGAAGCGGCTCTTCGGATGGTGATACAGATCGAGCGGCGCCCCCACCTGCGCGACGCTGCCGTGGCGCTCCATGTGATCGCCGGCCTGCAGGAGCACGATGCGATCGGCCAGCGCCATGGCCTCGACCTGGTCGTGCGTCACATATACGGCGCTCGCTTCGCTGAACTCGCGATGCAGACGCGCGATCTCGGTGCGCGTCTGCACGCGCAGCGCCGCATCGAGATTCGACAGCGGCTCGTCGAACAGGAACACACCCGGCTCGCGCACGATCGCGCGCCCGATCGCCACGCGCTGGCGCTGGCCGCCAGAGAGCGCTGCGGGGCGGCGTTCGAGATAGGTATCGAGCTGCAGTGCGGCAGCGGCGCTGCGGACCTTCTTGTCGATGACGGCCTTGTCGACCTTCGCCTGACGCAGACCGAATGCCATGTTCTCGTACACGCTCATATGCGGATAGAGCGCGTAGTTCTGGAACACCATCGCGACCTTGCGCTTCGCGGGTTCGACCTCGTTCATCCGTTCGCCGTCGATGCGCAGTTCGCCGTCCGTGATCGATTCGAGTCCGGCGATCATGCGCAGCAGCGTGGACTTGCCGCAGCCCGACGGGCCGAGGAACACGCAGAACTCGTTCTTGCCGACTTCGAGGTTGGCGTCGCGGATCACGGCGTTGCCGCTCGCGTAGGCCTTCTGTACGTTGTTGAGGGAAATGCTTGCCATATCGTTTTATGCGAAGTTCGGTTAGCGGTGCGAATCAGACCTGAATCAGCCCTTGAGCGAGCCGGCCATCATCCCCTTGATCACGCGCTCCTGACCGAACGCGTAGGCGACGATCAACGGCAGCGACGTGAGCACGAGAACGGACAGCATCGAGGGTATGTTCGACGCGTATTGCCCCATGAAGTCCCAGATCGCGAGGGGCAGCGTACGGTGCTCGGACGTCGACGTGAGCATGTACGCGAAGATGAACTCGTTCCAGAGACCAATGCCGTTGAAGATCGCCACCGTGGCGAGCCCCGGTCCCGAAAGCGGGAAGAAAATACGCCAGAAAATGCGGAACGGGCTGCAGCCGTCCAGCTGCGCGGCTTCTTCGAGCTCGCGCGGAATCTGCCGCATGAACTCGGTCAGGATGAAGATCGACACCGGCAGGCTGAGCGCCACATACGGGCCGAGCAGCGCGAACTGCGTATCGTAAAGACCGAGGTTGCGCGTGAGCAGATAGATCGGCACCAGCGTCGCGTGCAGCGGCACGATCATGCCAGCGACAACGAGGCCGAAGAGCAGCTTGTTCAGCCTGAAGCGCATGCGTGCGAACACATAGGCCGCCATCGCGCTGATGACGACGATCAGCGCAACCGACACGCCCACCGTGAACAGGCTGTTACGGAAATACGTGAAGAACGGCCCCTTCAGCACGGCCGCGTAATTGCCCCAGTAAATGTGACTCGGCGGGGCCCACACGGAAGTCGTGAAGGTCTCTTCCTGGCTCTTGAAGCTCGACACCACCATGAAGAGGAACGGCACCGTGGTGACGGCCAGCCAGATCAGCGCGAGGATCGGAATCGTCACGCGGGGAAAGCGAAATTTCTTGATCATGCTTCAGACCTCGGTTGCATAGCGGCGCGTGAAGTACATCGACACCGCCGCCACTGCGATGACGATCAGGAACATCGCCGAGCCGATGGTGCTGCCGTAGCCGAGCTGGAACGAACTGAACACCGTGCGATACATGTAGGTGGCCATCACCTCGGACGAGCCCTCGGGACCGCCGCCGGTCATGACGAAGACGAGATCGAAGTAACGCAGCGAGCCAAGCACGGAAAGGATCACGGCCGTGCGCACCGTGCCCTGCAGGTGCGGCAGCTTGATGCGCCAGAAGATGGTCCACTCGGAAGCGCCGTCGAGCAGCGCCGCCTCGTTAACCTCGGCCGGCATCGACGAGAGGCCGGCGAGGAACAGAATCATGTAGAAAGGCGCGTTCTGCCAGATGATCACGGCGATGGTCGCGCCCAGCGAGAAGTGCGGATCGCCCAGCCAGTCCTTCGCGAGGCCATCGAGCCCGAACGCCTGCAGCGCGACGTTCAGGGGCCCGAAGTTGGGATCGTAGATCTGCTTGAAGAGCACGCCGATCGCAACGCTCGACATGAGCAGCGGCAGAAAATAGAGAACCTTGAGCACGCGCGAGCCACGGCCGGCCTTTTCCAGCAGCACGGCGAGCGCGAGCGCGACAGGCAGCTGAATGACGATCGAGGCAAGCGCGAGAATCACGTTGTTCTTGAGCGATTGCCAGAACACCGTGTCATGGGCGAGCCGCGCCCAGTTCGCGAGCCCCGTATAGCGGGCCGTATTGCCGAGGCCATTCCAGTCGAGCAGCGACAGCCGCAAGCTGGAAACGAGCGGATAAAGCAGGAACACGGCCAGCAGCAGCAGCGCCGGCGCGAGAAACACGACCGTGACGAGCGTTTGCGAGGAGAGCTTCAGCCGGCGTTCGGGTGTAGCGGAAAGTGCAATATTCACGAGCTTTTCTGCCGGCCGACGCCTTGCGGCGCCAGCCGGACTTTTCCTGAGTGCTGGAGATCAACCGCCCTTCTTCGAAGCGGCTTCCATTTGCTGCGCGGCCGCCTCAGGCGTCACCGACAATCCGAACAGCGCCTGCGTCGTGTCCTTGTGCAGTTCGCCCAACGCCGGCGGCAGTGCCTGGTCGTACCAGAGCTGCACGCTCGGCGCCGCGGCCAGCAGCTGCTGCAAACGCTGCGTGAACGGATCGTCGATCTTGACGTTGTTGACCGGCGGGAGCTTGTGGTCCTCCGACGCGCGCGCCTGCATCGCCTGGTCGTCGGTCAGCGCCTGGATCAGCTTGAATGCGGCGTCCGGCGTCTTGCACTCGGTCGAGATGCTCAGGAAGCCATCGCCCACCGTGCCGATCAGGTCGCGCGGGTCGCCCTTGCCGCCCGGCACGCTCGGGAACGGGAAGAAGTCGAGATCCTTCGAGAACGTCGGATTTTCGTTCGCAATCGTCGAAGCTTCCCAGGCGCCCATCAGCTCCATCGCGGCCTTCCCCGTATACAGCAGACGGCGCGACGCCCCCGAGTCATAGTCGAGACCGTTGATGCCCGGCGCGAACGCGCCCGCCTTCACGAGCTCCTGAATGCGCTTGCCGGCTTCGATGAACGCCGGATCTTCAAAGCCCTTGCCCTTTCCTGCGATCGCGTCGCTCACGACTTGCGGACCACCGATACGGTCGACGAGGTACATGTAGTACATCGAGCCCGTCCACTTGTTCTTGTTCGCAAGCGAGAACGCTGCCACGCCGTGCGACTTCAGCACATCCACGACGTGCATCAGTTCATCCCACGTCTTGGGCGGCGTAATGCCGTACTTCTTGAAGACTTCCTTGTTGTAGAAGATCACCGCGGCCGCCGCGTTTTCGGCCGCCACACCGTAGGTCTTGCCGCCGAACGTCGTGACGCTCCACGACGACTGCATGAAGCGGTTGCGATACGCCGGGTCCTTGTTCAGGTACGGCGTGAGGTCGACGATCTGACCGGATTTCACATATTCCTGCAGGCCACCGCCGCCCCAGTTCTCGAACACGCACGGCGGCTGGTTCGCGCCGAACGCCACCTTCAGCTTCGTCTTGTAAGCCTCGTTCAGGACGTGCGAATTCTCGACCTTGAAACCCGGGTCGGTCTTCTCGAAGCGGTCCGACGCGTCACGGATGATCTTGCTCGACGACGCATTGGTCTGCTGGTCCCATACCGTGATGGTTTTGGATTCCGCCGCGACGGCGTTCGAAACGACTGCAGACAGTGAAAACAGCAGTGCCGTGGCGCCGACAATGGCCCGCGCCTTGGAGAAACCTGGGTACGCCATGTTTGTGTCCCCTCTTTAGGAATTTTGAGAGCTACCTGAGTTATCTGCGGGTTTAACGTTAGCCTTAACGTTAGTTGATGTTAAGCCAGGAGCCGAACTACGGCTATGCGGGATTTTCCTGGTGAGCGCCGACGGAGCTTGCGCTCCGCGCAAGGTTGGTACGCGCGGGAACGGTTGAACAAGCGCGCATCTGTTAGAATAGCCAGCACACAAACGGTATCGCTAACGTGACGAGCGACCCATCCGCGGAGTAACCAGCGAGTCACGAGCGAGTCTTCGCAGACATGACCTCTCGTAAGCCCACACCACGCATGGCAAGGCAAACTCCCACGCTTGAGCACGTCGCCAAGCTTGCCGGGGTGTCGCAGATGACCGCGTCGCGCGCGCTCAACGGACGCCCGGGCGTGTCTCGCGAAACGCGCGACGAAGTGCTGAGAATCGCTTCGGACATCGGCTATGTCGTGAACCGCACCGCCCAGAAACTCTCGGGCGGGCGCAACGGCATCATCGGCATCATCACGCCCACGCTCGACACGCAGTTCTCGAGCGAACTGGTGCTCGGCGCAGGCCGCGCAGCACGCGGCGCGGGCATGGAAATGCTCGTGTACACCGTGTTCGACGAAGACCGCCATACGCATCACGACCTGCTCGGGTTGATCCAGCAATTTTCCGACGGCATTCTCGCCATCCTGCCGCGCGAATCGCTCTGCCTCGAAGCCCTCGCCACGGCCAAAGTGCCCGTGGTGGTGGTCGATCAGCGCGGCACGCTCACGGGCTTTCCTTCGGTGTCCGTCGACAATTACGGCGGCGCCTGCCTCGCGGTCGAGCATCTCGCGGAGCTCGGCCACAAGCGCATTGCGTTTCTCGCCGGCGACGAAACCATCGAAGGCGTGCGCGACCGCCAGCGCGGCTATCGCGATACGCTCGCCAAGCTCGGCCTGCCGCGCGAAGACGCGCTGGTCGCCGCCGGCGATCTCTCGCAAATGATGGCGTTCGACGTCACGTTCGACCTGCTCAATCTCGCCGATCCGCCCACCGCGATCTTCACGGCCAACGACCAGAGCGCGTTCGGCGTGATCGCCGCGGTCAGGGAAGCGGGCCTGCGCGTGCCCGACGACATTTCCGTGATCGGGTTCGACGACATTCCCATGTCCGAGCAGTTTCATCCTGCCCTCACTACGATTCGCCAGCCGTTCCAGCAAATGGCGCGTTCGGCGGTCAATACGCTGCTCGCGCAGATCGCCGGCATCGACGCCGCTTCGCAGCGCATCACGCTGCCTGCCGAGCTGGTGGTGCGCGACTCGACCGGACCGGTGCGAGCGCGCCACCGCCGCTCGCGTCACCAGATCGTTTCGACGTAAGTCGAGGCGCGCACCTTCGCATCGGAGGTCACGAGCGCGCCGCCGTGCGTGCGGGCGGTCGCGACGATCAGCCTCTGATGCGAGGTGAGCGCGGGCGGCAGCGTCGCCGCCCGGAAGGCAATTTCCGAATCGACCGGAATCAGGCGCACGCCATCCAGCTTCAGAAACGTCGAGAGCCAGCTGCGAGCGTCCATGGAAAGCCCAAGGCTGCCCGCCTTCACGAACTCCGCGATTTCGAGCGCGCTGATGGCCGAAATGAGGATCTCGCCGCCGTCCAGTTCACGGTCGATCGCATCGTGCGCGGCCTGACTCAGCGCTTTCTGCCTGCCGAGCCAGCACACGAGCGCAAGCGTGTCGAGCGTGATCATTACTCTTCCTGCTCGGCGGGAACCGGTGCAAGCGCGTGCTTGAGGTTGAAATGCGTGATCGACGCGCGCAGCAGCTCGAGCGGATTCTCCGTCTTGCTGCGATACGGGCGGATTTCAATGGTGGGTTGTCCCCGGTCCGTCACGACGACGGTTTCGCCCAGCGTTTCGACCTGGCGGAACAGCTCGCAGGCGCGGGACTTGAAAATGGCTTTGGATACTCGCTTTTCCATGACGCTCTCCACCCATCAAAATTCTATCGGATTTTTATTGCATCGGGTCGTTGCGCACGCAACGAAATTGCGCATCGCACCCCAATGGCTCTTTATCGGTGCTGCCCAACCGTTTGCTACCTGTATTACGCCCTTGCACCGGCCTATTCCGCACGAACGGACTGCGGGTTTTTACCGGTAACATGCTTCGCCCGAATCCGCTCCGCGGCCCTTGCGCTTTCATATAATCGGTCTGTCTGGTGAATGCCCGTCAAGCAGCCCGAGTTGTGATCGGGCGACCCGCGAGGCACGACAACAGGATGTGTTGCTTGCCGGCGGATGTGCGCGAGTCGCGGTGTACGCTTCGCTTGCCGAAACGGACGCTGCCGCAGGAAAGCGGAGCGTTGGGGAAGATGATTGCCCTTGCTGCAGACCGTCGATTAAGCAGAAACATAATAACGTTACCCTTAACGTTAATTCATGTTAAATGTCCGTTACGGGTGCCGCCATGCGTGGTTTACCTGGGCTTGGCGAATTGACGCAGAGTCCGCGCCAACCCCGCCAGACCCCGGCCCAGCAAGGAAGATCGCCTGGCAAGCTGGCCACAGGGTACTGCAAAAAAGTACCGTTCCGGCTAACGTTAAATCGGCAGTAAGAAAATTCGTAACGCCCATTCGCGACACTCACAATCATCCCTGCCCCTATATCGTCACACCGCTAGTCCAGATCGTCCGGCGGCGGCTTCGAAGAAGGCTCCGCGTCGAAATGGACGATGAACGCATGCAGCGGTTCGCGCCGCTTCTCCTGGCGGTTGCGTTGCGACTCGTAATCCCTGTCCGTCACCTGGCGCGTTTGCGCTGATGTCGCGGCCTGCCCGCTCGGCGCATTTGCAGCGGACGCGAAATCGTCCTTCGACCCTTTGTTCGCCATGGAACTCTTCCCCTAGCCAATCCGGCACGTCAAACGACGGCTTGAACGTGCTCTCCCACCTGGGGCCGCTCGAACGCCACCGCGTCGCCCTTCGCGTCGAACAGCGTGACCGCGGACGAGGCCACCTTGATGCCCACGCGCGCGCCCGGCTCGTATTGCGCGTCCTTCTTGTCGAGCTTGAGCGCGATGGCGTGCGTCATGCCGTCGAGGCGCGCGTGCAGGATCGACACGTCACCCAGATGTTCGACCAGCTCCACGCGCGCGGCGATGCCTTCGTCCGCGAAGCCGATGCTCAGGTGCTCGGCGCGCACGCCCAGGGTCAATTCGCCGTTGAGTGTGCGATCCGGACGGCCCGACAACGCGACACGGTGGCTCGCACCCGCAAGCGCGAGGACGGTTTGCACGCCGTTTTGCGACACGACCGTGGCGGCGAGCATGTTCATTTGCGGCGAACCGATAAACCCGCCGACAAAGCGATTCGCGGGCCGGTCGTACAGATCGAGCGGCGCGCCCGTCTGCTCGATGTTCCCCTTGTTGAACACCACGATCTGCTCGCCGAGCGTCATCGCCTCGACCTGATCGTGCGTGACGTAAATCATCGTCGTGCCGAGTTCGCGGTGCAGCTTCGCGAGTTCGATACGCATCTGCACGCGCAGGGCCGCATCGAGATTCGACAGCGGCTCGTCGAACAGAAACACGCGCGGCTTGCGCACGATCGCGCGGCCAATCGCAACGCGCTGCCGCTGGCCGCCCGAGAGCGCCTTGGGCTTGCGCTCGAGCAGGTGCGTGATCTGCAGGATTTCGGCTGCGCGGCCCACGACCTCCCGCACTTCGCGCTTCGACTTGCCCGAGAGCTTCAGCGAAAAGCCCATGTTCTCCGCGACCGTCATATGCGGGTAGAGCGCGTAGCTCTGGAACACCATCGACACGCCGCGATCCACCGGCTGCAGATCGTTCACGCGTATGCCGTCGATCAGAATGTCGCCACCGCTCACCTCCTCGAGCCCGGCGATCATGCGCAGCATGGTCGACTTCCCGCAACCCGACGGCCCGACGAATACCGTGAACTGTCCGTCGGGAATATGAAGATCGATGCCCTGAATGATCTGCGGACCTTCGCCATACGTCTTCACGACGTTGCGCAATACGAGTTCGCCCATTGTTACGTCCTCCTTGGTGCTCTTGCTCGCCGTCCCGCGCGAGACAGGCGTGTCTGCCCTCTTCGCGCGGGTTACGGTGCTGTCTGTGTGCCCGCGTTAGCGTGCGGCCTCGGCGGCGGCGTGCTCCGCGATTACCTCGCTATACCAGTGCGCGCTGTCCTTCAGCGTGCGCTTCTGGGTCTCGTAGTCGACGTACACCATGCCGAAGCGCTTGTCGTAACCGGACGCCCACTCGAAGTTGTCCAGCATGCTCCATGCGAAATAGCCGGCCACGTCCACGCCCTGTCGTGCGGCTTCGGACAGTGCGGCCAGGTGCAGATCGAGGAAGTGGATGCGGTCGGTGTCCTGGACGCGGCCGTCTTCGAGCACATCTTTCGACGCGCAGCCGTTCTCGGTAATGAAAACCGGCGGCAGCGTGTACTCGGCATTGAGCTTCGTGAGCAGTTCGGTCAGGCCTTCCGGATAGACTTCCCAGTCCATGTCCGTGAAGCCGTGCACGCCCGGCGGACGCTTGTTGCCCGATGCACTCGCGAAGATACGCGTGTAGTAGTTGATGCCGAGGAAGTCGAGCGGCGTGCCGATAATGTCGAAGTCGCCTTCGCGGATCACCTCTCGTGGGCCGTTCGCGCCATACCATTGCAGCGCTTCTGCCGGATATTCGCCCTTGAAGATCGGGTCCATGTACCAGCGCACGAACTTCGCGTATTCGAGCGACGCGGCAGCGAGGTCTTCAGGCGCGTCGGTCGCGCCGTGTGCCGGCGACTGGTTGAGCACGATGCCGAGCGGCGCCTTCACACCATCGGCGCGCATGGCCTGAACGGCCAGGCCGTGCGAAAGCAGCAGATGATGCGCCACGTGCGCCGCCTTCTTCAGGTCGGCGTTGCCCGGCGCGAAGTAGCCCGTCGCGTTGCCGAGCCATGCGGTGCACCACGGTTCGTTGTGCGTGGCGATCGACGCCACGCGGTCGCCCAGCACGCTGCCGATCTTGCGGGCGTAGTCGGCGAAACGATATGCCGTATCGCGGCTTTCCCAGCCGTTTTGCTCCGTCTGCAATGCTTGCGGCAAGTCCCAGTGATACAGCGTCGCGAACGGCTGGATGCCGCGCTCGAGCAGGCCGTCGACCAGACGCTCGTAGAACGCAAGGCCCTTTTCGTTGTACGCGCCGCGACCATCCGGCTGCACGCGCGGCCAGGCAATCGAAAAGCGATAGGCATTGACGCCCATTTGCGCCATCAGATCGAGATCTTCCTCGAGGCGATGGTAGTGATCGCAGGCCACGTCGCCGCTTTCGCCTTTCACGACCTTGCCGGGCACGCGGCAGAACGTGTCCCAGATCGACTCGCCACGGCCGTCCTCACGAGCCGCGCCTTCGATCTGATACGAGCTGGTGGCCACACCCCAGACGAAATTTTCCTTGAATTGAAACGTCGACATAACGGTAGGTATCCTGATTAGTCGTGTCCGCTCTTGTGTGAGCGGGCATGAAATGAACGAAGCGAAACTCAGGCCTTGACGGCGCCGGTCGTCAAACCGTCGATCAAGCGCCGCGAGGTGAAAGCGAACAGCACCAGCAACGGCACCACGGCGACCGCCGAGCCCGCCATTACCGCGCCCCAGTCCGAATTGGTCGGGCTTTGCAAAATGCGCAGCGCGAGGGGCAGCGTGTACATCGAAGGCGAACGCAGCACCACGAGCGCCGAGAGGAAGTTATTCCAGGCCTGAATGAAGCTGATGAGGCCGAGCGTGCCCAGTGCCGGCCCGAGCAGCGGCAGCACGATGCTCCAGTAGATGCGGAACTCGCCGCAGCCGTCGATGCGCGCCGCCTCGATCAGGTCGGACGGAATGGCCGACGCGATGTACTGGCGCATGAGGAACACGCCGAGCGCGGCAGCCGCGCCGGGCACGTAGAGCGCGCGCGGCTGATTGATCCAGCCGAGCAGGTTCATCGTCATGAAGGTCGGAATCATGCTGAGGAACGGCGGCACCAGCATGGCCGTGAGCGCAACGGCAAAGAGCGTCTTCTTGAAGCGGAACTCATACATCGCAAACGCGTAACCGGCCATCGAGGTGACGAGCAGCGTCAGCAAGGTCTGGATCGTGGCCGTGTAGAAGCTCCAGCCCAGATTGCGCCAGAACGGGATGTGACGCATGAGCGACGCCATGTTGTCGAGAAACGCGTTGCCGAACCACAGCGGCGGCGGCATCGAGAAAATTTCGGAACTCGTGTGCGTGGCGAACACGAACATGAACCAGAACGGCGAGAACATCAGCACCGCGCCCGCCAGCACGACGGCGTAACCCGTATAACGCGCCTTGTTTTTCGACAGTTTCATCGCTGTGCCTCTTCTTTCATGCCACTGCGGTGGAAAATGCGCGTGTTGAGCCACATCAGCGCGGAGATCGTGATAAAGAGCAGCCACGCAATCGAACTGGCCGTGCCGAAGTCCCCGTCGTGGAATGCCGTGCGATACATGTAGACCGCCGTCGTCAGGCCTGACTGGCTCGTGCCCATGCCTTCGTTCGGGAGCAGGATGAACGGCTCCTCGAACAGTTGCAGCCCACCGATGATCGAAAGCGTGACCGCGAAGAAGATCATCGGCTTGAGAAGCGGAATCGTGATGCGCGTGAACTGTTGCCAGCCATTGGCGCCGTCGATGCGCGCCGCCTCGTAAATGTCCTTCGGAATGGTTTGCAGCGCGGACAGATAGAGCACCGTATTCCAGCCCACGTAGCGCCAGAAGACGACGACGGAAACCGCCGGCTTCACGTTCGCGGGGTTATACAGCCACTCGATCGGTTTCGAAGGCACGATCCAGTGCAGCCCGGGGATCTTGCCGATCTCGGCAATGGCGAGGTTGATCATGCCGAAATCGGTCGAATACAGCGACGAGAAGATCAGCGCGATCGCCACGCTCGACGTGATGAAGGGCAGGAAATACAGCCCGACCACGAAATTGCGCCAGCGGCGAAACGCGGTTTGCAGAAAGAACGCCAGCGGCAGCGCAATGAGGTGCTGCGGAACGCCGGACATGACCGCCATCGAAGCCGTGTTGTAGAGCGATTTCCAGTACCACGGGTCAGTCAGCGTGAAAGTGAAGTTCGACAGGCCCACCCACTTCATGCTCGCCAGACCCGCTGTCGCGTCCCAGCTCTGGAACGAGAGATACAGCGAAAACAGCAGCGGAAAGGCCAGGAACACGGCGAACAGCAGGAAAAACGGCGCGAGAAACAGGTACGGCGCGATCTTGACCGGATTGAGCCGCGGCTTGCCACGAGCGTGGGCGAGCGGCGCGAGCGTATCGCGCACGAGCCCTTCTCGGGAGACCTGTTCAGTTGTGGGCAGAGGAGAGTTCATCGATAGTTCCGTCCATTCGGGCGTGGCCGGCCGGGGCGGCCGGCCACGCTGTTGCAGCGGGCTTCAAAGCGCGGCGATGGGTGCCGCGCCGTTTCATCAGAGCCGCTTAACGGCGGATCCGATGCGTGATCTCAGCCTGTGCTTCCTGCAGCGCCTGGTGGATGTCCTCGTTGCTGTCGACCACCTTGTCGAGCGCCGAGTGGACCGCCTCTTCGGCAACCTGGTCATACTTGCTGCGCTGGATCGCCGGGATATGCGAGGCCGCATCGCGCCAGATCAGGCGAGCCTTCTCATCGCCGAGGAACGCCACGGGCTGCGCAAAGAAGTCGTCGTGCTGCGCGGAAAGCAGCGCCGGGAAGGCGTCGATCGAGCGGAACGAAGCGAGTTGCTCGTCCGGGCGCGTCGTCAGGAACTTGATGAATTCCCACGAGAGCTGCTTTTGCGTGGCCTTCACCGGAATCGACCAGAACGTGCCGCCAAACGATGCGTAAGCGCCGTCGGGCAGATTCGTTGCGCGCCACAGGCCCTTCGTATCCGGCGCGATCCACGACGAGAGGTGGCCGCCGAGCCATGCGCCCATCATTTGCGTGGCGACCGTGCCCCGCTTGAAGCTTTCGGCCCATTCGTTCGACCACGGCGTGATCTTCGCGTCGAGACCGAGATCCCGTGCCTTCTTCGCCAGCTCGAATGCCTTCACGAAGCGCGGCGACGTCACGACCGGATTGCCGGCCTTGTCGAAGTACACGCCATCGCCTTCCTTCAGGTCGGCGCGAATGTAGATGTCTTCGATATCGCGCGACGACGCCATCAGGTACGCGCCGGTCGCCTTCTTGATCTTCTGCCCGGCCGCCAGATACGACTCCCACGACTTGGTCAGCTCGGCTTCGCTCACGCCTGCCTTGTCGAGAATGTCCTTGCGGTAGAACAGCGTGCCCGGGCCGATATCGCCCGGCATGCCGACGATCTGCCCGTCCTGCGTCGTAGCCTGCGCGAACGTGTAGTTGATGAACTGGCTCTTGTACTGACCGGCGCTATAGGGCGGCTTCGCCAGGTTCTCGAGACCGCCGCCGGCTGCGAATCGGCCAATGAAGCCGACTTCGACGGCCATCACGTCGGGCAGGTCCGAGCTCGTTGCGAGCGCGGTGGTCATGGCGTTGTGGTGATCGGCGATCGCAAGCGACGACACCTTGATGTCGACGTCCGGATGGAGCTTCTTCCACGCGGGAATCGCGTCCTTGATTTCCTGGTCGAGCTTCGGAAACACCGCGACGGTCAGCGTGGTGTTGGCATGCGCAGCCACGGTAGCCAGGCTGAGCAAGACTGCTGCGGCAGTGCCTGAAAAACGGAATTTCATTACATGTCTCCTGGTGAAACGTTTGTGAGTGACGTTCAAATGCTCCCCTGCTGCTACGAACTACTTCCCCTGTTGTATTCATTTGCAGTGCTTGACGCTCTGCTTGCCGCGCTCCGCTGTTTGAAAGCGCTTTCACCGCAAAACCAAAAAAACGGCCCGATCTGGATTCGAACCTTATGCGCCCGTCTCTCCCGGGCTCGACGACGGCCCGATGCGACGCGTCGTTTCGCGCGTCACCAGCGTGAGCGGAATGGGGCTCAGCGCGATCGGCTGCTTGCGGATCATCTGCACGATGCCTTGCGCGGCGAGACGGCCGATTTCATAGGTCGGCTGGCGCACTGTAGTCAGAGGCGGCGTCATGTACGAAGAAGTCGGCAGATCGTCGAAGCCGACCAGCGACACATCCTCGGGTACGCGCACGCCGCGGCGGAACATCGCGAGACGCGCGCCGTACGCGGTCTGGTCGTTCGCGCAGAACACCGCGCTCAACGACGGCCGGCGCACCAGCAGGCGCTCCATGGCGGCGAGCCCGCCCGTTTCGAGGTAATCGCCCTGCTCCACCAGATCGGCGTCGAAGCCGATACCCGCTTCTTCCAGTGCGATGCGGTAGCCGTCGAGACGCTCGATCGCGTCTTCGTGACTGCTCGGGCCGGCAATGAACGCGATCTCTCGATGGCCCTGCTCGATCAGATGACGGGTCGCGTCGCGTGCGCCCTGCAGGTTGTCGATCGGTAGGCCCGCGAGCGCCGTGCCGTTTTGCACCGAGCGCCCAAGCACGAGCATGGGCGCGTAGCGCGCGTATTCGGTGAGCGTCGGCTCGTCGAGTTGCGCATGCAACAGAATGATGCCGTCCACGCGGCGCGCGATGAACTCTTCGAGGCGGGCCTTTTCGTCGACGACATTCCAGCGGCTGCTCACGAAAATCGGCGTGAAGCCCGGCTCGGAAAGCGCCTCTTCGATACCGCGCAGCCACTCCGCGTAAAACGGGCTCGACACGGCCTGCGTCAGGACGCCGATGGTTTCGGTGCGGCCGCTCGCGAGACTGCGCGCCAGCACGTTCGGACGATAGTTGAACCGCGCGATCGCCTCTTCCACCGCGCGCTGCTTTTCGGGGAGAACACGCGCGGTGCCGTTCAGGATGCGCGACACCGTGCTCGGAGACACGCCGGCTGCGCGCGCAATTTCTTCCAGCGTCACGTTGGGACCCGGAGTGGGTCCGCTCGGGACACTGGGCGCGCCGGGTGCTTCGTTGGTGCCATCAGTCATGAGTTCCGCCTGAACATTTTCATGAAAGCGCTTTCAAACACTGAAAAAAGCGTTCCCAGATACGAATTCGAAGTGACTAAAAAAAGCGGAAAAAGCAGCCGGTGCAACCAGGGTGGAGGAGAGATCGCACCGGCCTCTCTATGTAGAGAATTAAGCAGTACCTAACACAAAGAGATCACAACAACTACAGGTCAAACGAAGTCAAATCAGAACATGTGCATGATGCCCGCGAACACGCCGGTCTGGCTGTGGCCGTAGTTCGGGTTGTCGTTCGACGACGTGCCCGTCGCCGCGTCGAAGTTGTTGTTGCCGTACGAACCGTTGCCGAGGTTGATGTTCGACGTCGAGCTGTTGTGCACGTAGCCGGCTTCCGCGTACAGGAACGTGCGCTTCGACAGGTTGTACGTCGTGCCGAGCGTGAACAGCGTCGCGTTGCCGTTGCCGTTGTTCGCGTTCGCATGGAACACCGCAGCCGTGATCGCCGAAGCGTCGTTCACCTGCCAGCCAGCGCCGATCCACTCGTGGTCCACCGCCGTCGGTGCGCGCACGCCAGCCGGCTGCGACGCGTCGGTCACGCCCACGCTTGCGTTGGTGGCGCTCGGCGCGCTCAAGTGCTGGTAGCCCGCGTAGATCTTCACCGGACCGATCACATACGTGCCGCCAGCGAGAATCGAGCGCGAAGCCGAATACACGTTGTTGAACGAACCGTCTGCACCGCGGACTTCGTCATAGATCACACGGAAATCGCCGCTGCCCCACGTGTAGATACCTTCAATCGCGTTCGTACGGCCCTGGCCCGTCGGCACGCCCTGCGCGTTGACCGGCGCCGAGTTCCAGCTCGTGTTGTTGGTCAGCGAGTACTGGCCCTTGAACACGAGACCGCCGAACAGCGTGGGCGAATCATATTCCGCGCCGTTGCTCGTGCTCGCCCAGTTGCGGCCGCGCACCAGCGTCGAGATGGCGTAACGCTGCATCAACTGCGGGTCCGCACCCCAGCTGTCCTGCGAAAGTTCGCCAGCGCCGAGATTACCCATCTTGAACAGACCGAAGCGGTCGTTGCTGAAGCCCACCGTGGCGTGACGACCGAACAGGTTGCCTGCCGAGGCGCCCGTCATCGTATTCAGCTGGCCTTCCAACTGGAACACCGCCTTCGTGCCGCCGCCGAGATCTTCCGAACCCAGCAAGCCGAACCAGGAGCAACCCCAGTCGCCGCTCTGTGCCGAGAACCTGCTACCGCCCGGCAGGCCGGTTTCGTACTGCACGCCGTTGTCGATACGGCCATACAGTGTGACGCTGCTTTGCGCGTGCGCCATCGTCGTCGCAGCTGCCATCACCGACAATGCAATAAGCTTCTTTTTCATTAGCTATCCTATATATATTTTGGCGTCTCCAAACCGCGCAGGTCGCGTGCTCTCTACACGTTCCCTACCAGGCTGCCTCACTGAAATGTTCCGAATCACATTTCGAGGCGATTATAGGGACGCGCCTGCCCCGTGTATCGAACCGGCAGTCCAGGGAAAACGCTGTTACCGATAACAGTTGCGCGCCGCGCGGCCCCGGAGTAGACCCCTGCTTTGTGACCATTCCGTTATGGTCACAAAGCTCGCAACTCCGTTTGCGGTCGTGCGGGAAAATATGCGCAGCGAGGGAAATGCACCGAACACCCGTGCTACTTCGGCCAAATTGCGCTTGACAGCGCTTTCAAAAGCGACGCTCTGACGTTGTGAAGTTGCAACGACAACACGGAAATTTTTTTCCCGTTGTGTCCGCGGCGTTGCAGTTCTGCTGAGAGCGCTGTCACCAGCAGGTCTGGGCAATAGCGACTATGATCAAGGTATACCCTGCCGGGCAACGAGTTGAGATTCTCCGGGAAGCACACTCAGCGCGGGACGTTGAATCAATCCCGCGGGCTTTCCGGCTTCAGACCATCGCGCCACGCAATTCGCCGCGCCTCGACTCCCGCTGTTCCCCGCCACGTCGCGCGCGCGACGTCCCGTCCGAACGCAATGCACCAGCACGCACCAGCGCAACTTTCGCCGGGCGACGGCGCTGCCGTTGCATGCCCGGCTGGCTAAACCCCCGACGCGTCCTTGCGGTGACCACTACGCCGCGCACTGCGCGGGCTGGTTTGCCCTCTGACTTCCGCGGCCCTGCGTTGAAGCAGGACCGGAAGACTTGCTGCCGGCTGTGACCGGCACTTTCGCCACACTGCAAGGAGGTATCGTGAAAGCCATCATCACTTCCACGCTCGCATTGCTGATTTCCAGCGCCATGGTGCCGGCCGTTCAGGCTCAAACCGACTCAGGCGCAAGCAACCCGCAACTCGCGCACAACGTCCGGGTCGCTTTCGCGCGCAATGGCGTCAACACTTCTCATATATTTGTCTTTGCTCGAGGAGGCACCGTCACGCTGCTCGGATGGGTAGACGCGCACGAACAGGTCGCGCTGGCCGAGCGCAGCGCAGCTTCGGTCGAGGGCGTGCAATCGGTGGACAGTTGGCTTGCGCGTGGACGCTGAGGTCAATGAGATCGAATGCATCGCGGCGCGCGGACGGCGACCTTCTCGTCCGCGCGCCGTTCTTCATTTATCGATCGCGCCGCGCAATGGGATGTCTGATCCGTTTGATCCAGCCGCCGCGCCCATAGTCGGTCTGCTGCAGAAACACGGCAATCACGATGATCAGTCCTTTGAGGACCAGTTGGGTATTGCTGTCGATATCGTTGAGCAACAGGATGTTGCCGAGGAAGCCGAATATGAGTACGCCCGCCACCGTGCCCGATATCCGCCCAACGCCACCGGCAAGACTCGTCCCGCCAATCACCACGGCGGCAATCGCGTCGAGTTCCCAGCCGGACCCGGCATCGGCCTTACCCTGGCGGTACTGCGCCGCATAGAGCACGCCAACCAGCGCCGATAGCAGGCCGGAAATGGCGTAGGCCATCAGTTTGTAGCGGTTGACATCGAGCCCTGAAACCACGGCGCATTTCTCGTTGCCGCCTATCGCGTACAGATATTTACCGAACACCGTGCGATTCATCACGAAGCTGAACACGAGCGCGATCACGAGAAAGAAAAGCGCAGGCACGGGAATCAGATTGAACAGCAGCGCGCGCAGATTCTCGATTTCGGCGGTCGCGTTCGTTCCGCTGTAAATCGAATAAACGGCGGTGTCCTGCCCGGCGATCAGCCGCGCGGCGCCGAGCACGCCGACCATCGCCGCGAGCGTGACAATGAACGGCTGCATGCGCCCGCGCGTGATGATCCAGCCGTTGATGCTGCCCACCGTGAAGCCCGCGAGGGGCACGATCCAGAGCACGCCTGCGAGCGGCATGCGGTGCGCCGCGTGCAAGGCGATATACAGGCACGCCAGCGCCGCGCACAGCAGCGCTATGCCGCCGCGCACCGCGCGTGCGGCGCCCGCATGCGCGCCATGCGAACGTTGCGGCCTGCGCCACGCGCCGAGCACGATGAACACGATCGAGAACACGGCGATCGCGTTGAGCACGATTGAAGCGTAAGTCGCCCGGTTCCATCCCTCCGTGGTCAGCAGCATGGCGGTCAGCACGCTGCCCAGCCCCATGATGGCCCCGACGGAGAGATCGATGCCCGCGGTGATGATCACGAGCGTCATGCCGATCGACATCACGCCGACGTTGGCGACCTCGCGAAACACGTCGGAGATATTGGCGCTGGAGAGAAAGATGTTGCTGCCATCGGTCGAGTGAGGCGAGGTGAACGCGCCCACCACGAGCAGCAGGATCAGCCCCAGGTAGTACTTCAGGTGCGTCATGAGCGTGCTGAGTTGACGCCTGCGCGTTGGCGCGTCCGGCTCGGCGACATGGTCCTGCACATGCAGCATGGTCAGTCTCCAGTCAGTATCGATTCAGGGCGAAGCGAGATTGATCAGCAGATCGCCGGAAAAATCGCTGCGCGGCACGATCTGTTTCGCGCGCCCTTCGCACAGCACGAGAATGCGGTCGCACAGCAAGGTCAATTCGTCGATTTCCGAGCTGGCGATCAGCACCGTCACGCCCGAGCGCGCCGCGTCGAGTATCTGGCGGTAAATCTCCGCTTTGGCGGCGACGTCCACGCCGCGCGTCGGTTCGTCGAGCAGCAGGATGCGCGGCTTCGTCATCAGCCATTTGCCGATGATGAGCTTTTGCTGATTGCCGCCCGACAGGCTATTGGCGCTTTGCGCGAGGCTGCGATGCTTGACCCGCGAGGCCCGTGCCTGTTCGGCGGCCCAGCCGCACAGCCTGCGCCGCCGGTAGAACGGAAAGCCGGGCACGCGCGGCAACGACGGCAGCACGAAGTTCGCTTCGAGCGACTGGTCGAGCACGAGGCCGTCCTTCTTGCGGTCTTCGGTTACGAAGGCGAGACCCGATTCCGCGGCTTCATTTGGAGACCTGAATGACCGGTGCTGCCCCGCAATCGCGATGGCACCTTCCTGCCGGTAGGCCGAGATCCCGTAGATGGCTTCGAGCACTTCGGTCTTGCCCGCGCCGAGCAGACCTGAGAGGCCGAACACCTCGCCCTCGCGCACCGCAAACGACACGTCGCGCACCATCGCGCGCGCCGGTCCCCACAGCGAAAGATTGCGCACCTCCACACTCGTGCTGCGAGCGCGCGGCGCCTCGTCCGCACCGCGCTCGGGCGGCGCGAAGTCCTTGCCGATCATCATCGAGACGAGCGCCGTCGAGGACTCCACCTGCGCGACCGGCAGCGTCGAGATGCGCCGACCGTCGCGCAGCACGGTCACGCGGTCGGCCACGGCGAAGACTTCGCCCAGCCGGTGGCTGATTAGCACGATGCCCATGCCGCGTTCGCGCAGCTGCCGCGTGAGCGTGAGGAGCGCGTGGGTCTCCGCGTCGGAGAGCGCCGAGGTCGGCTCGTCCATGATCAGCACCCGGGCTTCGGCCACCAGCGATTTGGCAATTTCCACCAGTTGCTTTTCGCCCACCCGCAGCGCGCCGACCAGCGCATCGGGACTCGCGCGAAAGCCCAGTTGGCCGAGTATGCTGCGCGCGGCCGTGCGCATGGCGCGCCGGTCAGGAAAGCCCCAGCGCGTGCGCGGCTCCTTGCCGAGGAATATGTTGTCGACCGCGGACAGCGTATCGACGAGATTCAACTCCTGATGAATCACCGCGATCCCTGCATCGATCGCGTCGTTGACGCTCGCGAGGCGCGTGGGCACGCCCCGCACCCGTATCGTGCCGCTGTCGGGCGTATAGAGGCCGCCCAGCATCTTCATCAGGCTCGACTTGCCTGCGCCGTTCTCGCCGACGAGCGCATGCACCTCCCCCGCCACGACATCGAAGTCGACGCTCGACAACACGGCGCTGCCGTTGAACGAAATCGACAGGCCTGCCGCCTCGATGAGCGGCGCGGTGACAGTGGCATTCATTCAGGAGTGGCTAGCAATATACGCCTTGGCGTTGTCCGCAAAAATGCCCTGGGTCGGCAACGTGACCTTCTTCGGGATCTTTTCGCCGTGCAGCAGCTTGAGCGCCTGGCGTATGCCTTCGGCGCCGGGCGTGGGGTACATGAACGTACCGGCGAGCAGGCCTTGCGAGACCCACGTCGCGCCCTCCTGCGGCAACCCGTCGATGCCCACGAACTTGATGCTCTTGTCGCGCCCCGCGTCCTTGGCCGCGAGATAGGCGCCGTAGGCCATCGGATCGTTGTGCCCGTACACCACATCGATTTTCGGATTCACGCGCAACACCGTCTTCATGTACTCGTACGCCTTGTCCTGCTTCCAGTCGCAGTCCACGCGTTCGCCCACGAGCTTGATGCCCGACTCCTTGCCGATCACGCTCGCCGCGCCGTCGTGGCGGTCGTGCGCCGGCTGCGCGCCGAAGCCGCCCCAGACCTCGACGAGATTGCCCTGCGCGTGACCCGGGCCGCCCATCAGCTTGACGATGAATGCGCCGGCTTCGCGGCCGATCTGCACGTTGTCGCCGCCGATGAACTGCGTATAGGATTCGCCGTTCACCTCGCGGTCGAGCACGAACACGGGAATGCCTGCCTTATAGGCCTTTTCCACCACGCCGGTCAGCCCCGCCGACTCCTTCGGCGAAATGAAGATCGCATCCATTTTCTGGGCAATAAAATTCTCCATATCGGCATTCTGCTTGTCGGTGCGGTCGCCGGCGTCGGCAATGATCAGATCGACCTCGGGATGCTTCGCGGCCTCGGCTTTCATGTCCTTGTTGAACTGCACGCGCCAGGGCTCGACCGTGGTCACCTGCGAGAAGCCGAAGCGGTATTTCTTCTGCTGCCCGAACGCGGGCGTGCTGAGCGTCCCGAGAAGACCCGCTGCGCCGGCGAGTGGCACGGCGACCAGACCCGCAATCAGAATGCGTCGTTGACTGTCCATTGCCCTGTCTCCTTTGTTGTCTGAACCGGGCGGCGCGTGCGGCCAGCCTCGGGTGCTGCAAAAAATAAAACGTTATAGCGGCGGCGCCGCGGAGGCGCGCGCCGCTTCGCCCCATTCGTCATACCGCACCGGGCCCGTGCTGTCGCGCACGCGCAAGTCGGCACGCATGCGCAAGTGCACGATCTCCGGGTTCTCGCCCAGCAACTGCTTGTGCAGGAGATGCCAGATGCCGCGGGCGATCGCCTCGGCGGGCTGACGAATCGAACTGATGCCGGGACGCAGCACCGACATCCACGGCGCGTCGTCGAAGGAAAGCAGCGAGATGTCGTCGGGGAGTTGCAGGCCCGCGTCGCGGATCGCCCGCAGCGCGCCGAGCGTCGCGACGTTCGCGCCCGTGAAGAGCGCCGTGGGGCGCTCGCGCGCGGCGAGCACGCCGAGCGTCGTCGCGTGGCTTTCGGTATCGCTCATGCCGCACACCACGACGTTGGCGTGCTGCGCCAGCCCGGCGCGCTGCATCGCGTCCTGGTAGCCCTGGGCACGCTCGCGGCTGTTCACGAGGTCGAGCGCATTGACGATGAACGTGATGCGGCGGTGGCCGAGCGCGATCAGATGCGCGGTACCGTCCATCGCCGCGCGATGACTGTCGGTCGTGACCGTGTTGGCGGGAAAGCTGTTGTCCACGCGATCGGCCATCACGAGCGGCACGTCGCATTCGCGCAGTTCGCTGATCGCGTGCTCGTAGCCGTGGCAGGGAATGATGATCATGCCCGCCACCTGGCGCGAGAGGACGAAGCGGATGCGCTCCGCTTCGCGCTCCGGGTCCTCCTGGGCGTGCGCGAGGATGAGCCGGTAACCGGATTCGAGTGCATGGTCTTCGAGCGCGCAGACCAGTTCGATGAAAAACGAATTGGTCAGGTCGGGCACGACAAAACCAATCGACGTGGAGCGGCAACTGCGCAACTCGGCGGCCAGACTGTTGCGCCGGTAGCCGAGCTTGCGGGCCGCTTCCCAGACCTGGCGCTGGCGCGCTTCGCTCACGTTTGCGGCGCCCGCGAGCACTTTGGACGCCGTGCCCAACGAAACTCCCGCGGCGTTCGCGACGTCCTTGAGTGTACTGGCACTTTTCTTGCGGTCGTCCATGCTGGTCTGTCCGCCCGAGGTGACACGCTTGAGGTTATCTACCCGAACTGAAACGTTTCATAGAGTAGGAAATGGATTTTCAGGCTTCAAGGGAGGGTTTTTCCGGGTCGCCGGGGGAGAGCGTGGGGACTAGCGGTAATTCACGAAGTTGATGATGTCGTTGAGGAACCACGGAAGAATCAGTTGCGTGTCGGGATCGCTGACGCCCACGGTTAGCCTCGGCGGCTTCGAGGCGCGCGCGCCATCGGGCGCATGCAGCATGTAGGTGTTGGTGTCGGCAGCGGGCGGCGGCGACGGCGAAGCACAGCCGGCAACGAGTAAGGCGAGGAACGCTGCGCAGCACAAACGCTTCATGATCGGCAATCTCCAGCCTCGTGATCTCGACAAGCCCAAGCGTACCATTGGCCCCGCCGCAATCGCGCGCAGCTGTGCACACACCTTGCTTGCCTGGCCGTCGATCAATAGTCGAATTGAGTTCGGTCAGAACCAGAATATTTGTCGCATGCCATCCCACTGCTTTATGCAAAAGCTAATCAATCAAATGTGGCCGCGACCCGCAATCTTCGGCTGCGTTTTGACCTCCATTGACACGTATCAACGGGAGCAACGCTTATTACCCTATCGACCTACGCGATCGAATGAGCACGGGATATTCTCTGCCGACTCATTCAGGCCACTATGGGAACAGTCTTCCATGAGAATCAGTCGCACCGTTTTTATTCCCGCCGCAATACTGATCGCGGGAACAGCACTTCCGGTCCTTGCGCAGCAAACCGTCGTGTACCCATCGAAAGGCCAAAGCGCCCAGCAGCAAAGTTCCGATGAAGGTGCCTGCTATGCGTGGGCAAAACAGAAAACGGGCGTTGACCCTGCGGTCGTGGCAAACGCTGCACCGCAAGCTCAGGCGTCGAATGGCCAACGCGTCCGCGGCGCCGCCGGAGGCGCGGCCATTGGCGCCGCCGCGGGTGCGATCGGGGGCGACGCCGGCCACGGCGCGGCCATCGGCGCCGTGGCCGGCACGGTTGCCGGGGGCGTAGCGCACCGGCGCCAGGGGCGTGCCGCGGCGGCGCAGAACGCACAGATGGAATCGGCGCAACAGCAGGCGCTCGCTAACTATCGCCAGGCGTGGGAGGCTTGCATGCAGGGCCGGGGCTACTCGCTGCGCTAGGTGCGGACGATATCGAAGAGACGCGCTTAGCGGAAGCCGTAAACGAGAACCTTCTTCCCCTCGAATTGTTCCTGCACACCTTGATCACAATTCGGCGGGCACGTCGTGCCGTCGGCGGTGGGGCCGGACGCGGGCGAATACGCTTTATAGACAACGGACTCGATGAGCGTCCCGTCGTCGGAAACGACGATCTGCAGGTCGGTCTCGACACCGGCCGGCACCGGCCCGCCGCTGGCATAAACCAGTTTCATGATGCCCGTGCAATCGGAATTCACGGTGTAGGTGCCGCTCTGGTACGGGTTGAAGGCAGTCTGGCCGCCTTTCGCCAAGCCGTTGATCATGCCGAAGTCGGTACGGGTGAATTTACCCGAGCCGTCGAACGTCACGATGGCGACATCATCGAGTGTCGACGGTGAGGCAAATGGGTGCAGCTTGTTGTTGCTATCCAGCAGGCCAAGAATCTCTCCATGCCCGTGAAATCCATAAGCTCCCCTTAACGTTGCGTTCGAGCAAAGGCCTCCGTCGGCGTGTGCGACGCCACTGAGCGAGAGCAGTGCAAAGGCTGCTGCCGACAACATTCTTGAATGCATGATCTTCATGGTCATCTCCTTGTCACCATAGCAGGCGTCTGGCTTCATAACGCGCAGTGAGCCATAAGCAGTCGCCGAGGGAGGCCCCGGCTCGTGCCGGTGAGCGCTCCGCTTCCTAAGCCTATGGAACCGCGCACGCTTGCGCCTCCATCATTTGATGGAGAGAGCGGGTCAGTAGGAGATTTCGGGTGCAGAAAATTCGATGGGAAAGGCGTTACGGCTTCACTGCTTGAGGCATTGCGACGGAAACGGCGTCGAGCGCGAAGCTGGCCGGGGCGCCTGCCCCCGCCGCCAGCACGCCCACGACGCCGATCACGGCCGCGCGACAGAACGGCAGCCTCATTGGCCCTGTTTCTGCAGATACTGCCGCACGTCGCTCATCGACACCCTCCCGGTATGTGCCGTGTCGATCTGATCGAAATGCTGCGCGATATACCCGAGCCCGCTGCTTTGCGCCTGCGCCTTCGTGATCGAAGCGCCGTTGCTCAACGCGGAAGTCGCGCCGAGGCGGGCCTCCACCCGCTGTTGCGCCTGCTGCTGCAATTGCGTACCGGTGGAGGGTGTAAGCGGTGCTGGCCGGTTCGACGGAAAGAATGGGCCATCCACACCGTGGCCGCCTTTCGGCAGCTGAACGGACGCCACCGCTTGCGTTGCCGCCTGCGCATGGCCTGTCGTGACCGCAGCCATCGCGCAAAGCATAAGCGGAGCAACGCACCACAGCGTTTTGAATGTAGACATGATCGCTCGCCTTCAATGAGTGAGGAGCGGGCCCCAATCGACTATCGATGATCGATGCTCGACGAAGCCCCCGGCCTGTGACGTTATTGGCCCGCTGCCGCGACTGCCGTGGAAGTCGGCGTACCCGCGGGACTCTCGTCGGGCCACGGCTGCGGAAGCGTCCAGAGCGAAAGCGCCAATGGGATGGGTTGACCACCATAGTAGCTCACGAGATCGGCCTTCATCTTCGGGCGCGCCACGTCGTCCAGATAAATCATGTGTCCGCCCTGGAAGAAGTTGACCTGCAGGTTCGGGCTCAATCCGGCTACCGTTTGCAGACGCGCGAGCTGCTTCTCCGTATTGAAGAACGGCGTGGCGAGATCGTGATAGCCGTTCTCCGCGAGCACCTTCAATTGCGGATTGAGCTGGATCGCGCCGAGCAGGTCGGGCAGCGTATCGGGCAGCGGCTGGCCGTCGTGCGAGAAGTCCCAGACCTCGATGATGTTGTCGTTCAGCGGCATGTAAGTCGCATTCGGCGCCGTGTAGCCGAGATAATCCGGCATCTGCGTGGCGAGTGCGGTCGTGAACGGCTGCGAGATGAGAATGTCCGACGGGTCGCCGTCGCTCTGCAAACGTGGATCCGAATTCGGCAACGATACGCGCCCATCGTAACGACCAATCGTCGTGCCCGGGATCAGTTCGTTATTGAACGGATTCACGTTGAAGTAGCCATTGAGCGCCTGCAATGTGAGGCTCGAGGGCCAGCGCCACGAATCCAGCGTTTTCTCGGGCGGAAAGACCGGCTTGCCCAGCGCGTCGGGAATGCCGAGTTGACTCAGCACCCACGATTGCGCGTACTTGCGGAAATGCTTGTACTGGCCCGTCGCGAAGATCTCCGACTGCAACGCAAAGAGGCCCTGATCGATCAATGGCGGCGAAACCAGATTGAAGTAGGCGGCCACCTCCGCATAGCCGGGGTAATAGCCCGCGAGTGTATCGGTATCGAGCACCAGGCCCGCCGTCGAATCCGTAATGGCCGTCGCCTCGATCGCATCGGCAAAGTAGTTCAGGATGGACGACTGCAGCACGATGCCGGTCAGCTGCACGCCCGCCGCTTCGAGCGCGAGCGCAAGCATGTCGGTGCGCGGCGTGCCATACGATTCGCCGTAGAGATAGATCGGCGAACTACCGCGGTTATTCACGGCCAGATAGCGCTTGATGAAATCGCGCATCACGTTCACATCGGGATCGCAGCCCCAGAACTTCTGGTTCGTGTTCGGCAGAATGGCCTCCGAAAGCCCCGTGCCCGGCGGGTCGATGAACACCATGTCCGTCGTATCGATCAGGCTCTCGGCATTGTTGACGAGCGGAAAGTTCGGCCAGTTGGTGAGCAGCGGATCGGGCGTAGCGACACGCGTTGGCGCAAACGAGCCGAGACGCAGCCAGATCGACGACGAACCGGGTCCGCCGTTATAGATGAACGTCACCGGCCGCGGCGAGCCGTTCGTGGCCGGCGCGGTATAGGCGACATACGACATCGTCGCCTCCGGATTGCCGTTTGCGTCCGAAGCGGTCAGATGGCCGGTTGTCGTCGTGTAGTTGATCGTCGTCTTGCCTGAGGTCCACTGGTAATGCATGATCGCGGCTTTTTCGGCGACCTGCGATGCGGCAAGGCCATCGTTGGCGTTCGGCGAGTAGGCGATCGGGTCCGTATAGGGTTGGTTGGCGTTTGGCGAGTTCGGCGTTTGCGCGGCGGCTCTCGCGCTTGCCGAAACCTGGTTCATTGCATTCGCGGCAGACGAGGACGGGCTATCGCCACCACCGCAACCCGCCAGCATCAGCACGCCGATGGCGATCGCGCCTGCATGGCGCAGCGGGCACCAGGTGCGGCTCGAGCCCACGCTGGATTTACTGTCCGGATGCATTGTTATACCCCTTCGAATGATCACGTCACACTACGCGGGGGCCGCGTACGCCGGCAAAAACGCCTTGAATAAAGGCATCGAAATTCAAATGCCATTACTGGCAGAAAGCGGCTGACATTTAACTTTCCATTCCTGACAAAGTCGATTCAATTCAAGCTTCATTTATTTACTATGGATGACTAAATAACACATAGAGCATCGGGCGAAACCATTGAGTTTCGCCGACGGGATTGCGCTGGAAATATTTGGTAATGAAAGGTGGCAGAGGAAAAATAGGAGGCGCCGCAGTACTTTGTCAAGGGCTAGTTTCGGAACCTATGCGCGCTGATTCGTTGCGCACGCAGCAATTGCGTCGAGCATGAAAAAGCCGCATGCATGCGGGTCGGCAATGCGGGATCTCGTTGCAACGCGGCCGTGAGTGAAGGGCAAACGGGACGTTCGACAATGCCCCACAGGCTGCCTGAATGATTGCAATCCGTAGCTTGCGCATCGCGCCAATACATCCAATTGGGGCCATACTTCTCGTTCGGTGCAGGACCGTCAAGAAGGACGCCGGCTTATTTAGCTACTCTTATAAATAAAAACCGCCACGGTAAAAAATTCCGCCACGCGATCTTTACCACAACGCACTCAACACGCATATGTGCGCTGGGCAACAACGGAGATTGACGCGCTGTGCGAAATCAACCATATTTTCTCCAGACGGCTGCGCTCGGTCCGGCCCCGTCGCTTTCCTGCGCATGCAGATCGTGAGTTCCGCGAGGCCATGCCCATCGCTTCAACGACGATTCTGAGCATGCCGAAATGGCATCGCCATAACGGTAGGACGACATCATGTCCGCTCAGATTGGTCGCGACCAGAATTTCCCCGCAGCGTGCAAGCGTTGCGGCGGGCTGCTGTACGAGAACTTCGAATTCTGCCCTTACTGCGGCACGGATCTTCCACTCGACAAAGTTTCGCTGGGCACCCATCCGAAAGCCACGTTGACACCCCTCGGCGCCACGGCGGCAGCACCCCCTGCCCCCGCGGCACCGAAGCTCGCGCAGGCGGTCGTGCACGCGACCGACGGGCCGTCGCTGGACACCGGCTACCCGCACGCCGCACAGCACGCCGCAGCGCTTACGCACGGGTTGCACTTCTCGCACATGTCGCAACGGATCTTTCCCAGGGGCCTGTTCGTGATCGCACTGATTCTTGCGTTCGCGTACGGCACGTATCTGCTGCTCGGTGCGAACCGCCAGCGGGAGGGCACGGCCAGCGAAGCGACCCTGCACTCTTCGGGCGGTTCGGTTTCAACCGATGCCTCTGTGCGACAGACCGATGAGATGCCCCCCGGCGCCGCCAGGCAGATCAGCGAGCAGCCGCAATCGCCCCCGCGCAATGCGCACCCCGCACCGCAATTCGCGGACGTGGCCGACGGTCTGCGTGTCGCGCGGGCCAGTCTTGCGGAAAACAATCTGTTCGACGCGAAGGCCGTGGCCAATGCCGTGCTCGCGCGCGACGGCGGCAACGAGGAGGCGCGCGCGCTACAGAACGATATCGCGGCGCGCGAGCAACGGCGCGACAGCGCGCTGCAAAACGCGGACCGCTGCGTCGCGCAGCGTGCCTGGGCCTGCGTGCAGCAACAAGCTTCGGAAGCGCTCGCGATCGATTCGAGCAGTCAAGCCGCGCAATCGTTGATGGAGCGCGCCATCGTATCGACGGCCTGGAAGCCCCTCAGTCCACCCAATGGCGCTCAGCAAACGAACGCGGCAGCGGCGTTGCCGCGCGGCGCGAACACCGTGCGGCTGCCATCGTCGCAGGATTGGAACACGAGCGCCTCGCCGCCGCCACTGCCCGGCGCCATGAACACTGCGAACCTGACGAACGCCACGCACGCGGCAAACGTCGCGACGGCCGCCAGTCCCACCGGCGGCGACAACAGCGTCGACGCCCAGCAGCGCGCGATCGTGCAAAACGGCTGGAAGCACGCCGCGCCGTCTGGTACCGCACATTAAACAGGATTCCATCACGTATCGAAGTCTGCCGTACATCGCAAACAAGGCGGGAGAGAGACCATGCTGAACACGACTCTAGCGGGAGTGGCGGCGCTGATCGCCCTGCTTTTCCCGGTGCTCGCCGTCGCCGCCGAGGTCGACGCGCACTACCGCATCGTGACCGGCCCGGAGCGCGGCACTTACATTCAGATCGGCCAGGACCTCGCGAAATGGGTCGCGCAGCCGGCGGGCATCGACCTCGAAGTGATCCCATCGAAAGGGTCGGCGGAAAACGTGCAGCGCATGCGCTTCGAGCCCGGCGTGAAGCTCGCGCTCGTGCAGTCCGACGTCTACCAGGCCTACGTCGACATGGCCAATTCCGGCAACGAAGAGGCCGGCACGCTGATACGGCCACTGCGACTCATCATGCCGCTCTATGACGAAGAAATTTACTTCGTCGTGCGTAACGACTCGCCGATGAAGACGATCAACGAGATCAAGGACAAGGTAATGAGCGTCGGCCTGATCGGCAGCGGCACCGCGCAGTCGGCGACCACGCTGTACCGCCTCATGTTCGGCCAGCCGATTCCCGAGCAGAACGCGCAGCACCTGAGCAACGAAGACGCACTGGCCGCGCTCATCGTCAAGAAGATCGATGTGGCCATCATCGTCGCCGGGCAGCCCGCCAAGCTCTTCACCGACATGAACCCCGAGCTGCTGCAGCAGATCCGCTTCCTGCGCGTCGATGCGAACGCGCCGGAGACGGCGCGCGCAAAGCAAACCTATTATCCCGCGACGATCCACGTGTCGAGCTACCCGAACTGGCTCAAGGAAGACGTGCCGACGTGGACGGTCAAGGCCTTTCTCGTCACCTATGACTACAACCTGCGCGATACGGTCGGCAACCTGAAGCGTTTTGCCGATTCGCTCTGCGCGAACTTCGACAACCTGCAGGAGCACGGCCATCCGAAGTGGAAGCAGGTGAAGCTCGATCTACCGGGCCTCGGCAAAGGCTGGCAGTACTATCCGCCCGTCGAGCGACGCCTGAAGGCCTGTTTCGCGCATCGCGCCGCGATGCAGGCTGCCACCGGTTCGACCGCGGCGCAAGGCGCTCCCGCCGCGCAGAAAGTCGATGGGCGGCCATGCTCGGATCAGGAGCGCCTGCTCCTGCTCTGCAAATAATCCCGCAAGGAATCCTCTGAGGGAACGCGGTTCCCATCGCTCGCGAACACCAGCAAGGGGGCCCTTCCAACGCCAGCACGGCGTGGAAGGCGATCCCCTTGCGCCCGCATGCAATCTCTCCTGGTATCTGCTTTCAGGATGTCCTAATGTCCATGGGTGCCGTCATGCCGGCACGTCGAAACGGTCTTCCCGATGCAGTGCGTCCTAGCCTAACAACAAACAAAGGAGACACCCATGAGAGGTACCCCGTTCACAGTCCGGCGCATAACGGCACGCCTGTGTGCCGCGATCGCCATTGCAGGCGCGGCGCTCGCGCCCGGCGCACACGCTGCCGGGAACAACGCCAGTCACCCGGCATTCAACCGACTGCCGTCGTTCGTGGTGGCGAGCAGTCTGCAAGCCACCAGCTACGATGGCGTCAGCGACGATCTGTTGACCGCCGGGCTCGGCAAAACCGGGCTTGCCGGGGCGCAACCGGCCATCGCGAACCCCGCGGCCCCGACGGCGGCGGAACTGCGCCGGCTCGCGATCTGGTCGAACTATCGCGCGCTCGTCGATATCAGCGCGCACGGCGGTTATGGCCGCTTCTGGGGGCCCAACGTCGATGTATACGGCAACGACACACTGGGTGAAGGCAAAATTGCCGGCACCGAATATCTCGCGTTCGCCGACGACGGCAGCGGCCGCCAGAACGTCAGCCTGCTCGTGCAGGTGCCGACCAGCTTCGATCCGGCGAACCCGTGCATCGTGACCGCCACGTCGTCGGGTTCGCGCGGCGTGTACGGCGCGATCTCGGCGGCCGGCGAGTGGGGGCTCAAGCGCGGCTGCGCGGTCGCCTATACCGACAAGGGCTCGGGCAACGGCGCAGAAGAACTGATGAGCGGCCTCGTGACGTTGATCGATGGCGTCACGGCCAACGCCGCAACGGCTGGACGCACGAGCATTTTCACCGCGAACGTGCCAGCGGGCGCGCTCGCCGCATACAACCAGAAGTTTCCGAACCGCTATGCGTTCAAGCACGCGCATTCGCAGTTGAACCCCGAAGCGGACTGGGGCAAGGACACGCTCGAAGCGGTCCAGTTCGCGTACTGGGTGCTCAACCAGCAGTTCGCGCCGCGCGTCGACGCATCGAATCGCGGCGTGCGCTACGCGCCCGGCGACATCACGACGATCGCGGCTTCCGTCAGCAACGGCGGCGGCGCGTCGCTCGCGGCTGCCGAAGAGGACACGGGCAAGTGGATCACGGCAGTGGTGGTCGGCGAACCGCAGATCAACGTGCGCCTGCCCGGCGACGCGCAAGTCATGGAAGGCGGTCAGCGTATTGCCGCGGCCGGCAAACCGCTGGCCGACTACATGACGCTCGCGAACCTGCTGCAACCGTGCGCCGCGCTCGCGGACGCCGCCGCCGGCGCGCCCTACCTCACCGCGCTGCCCCTGGCGACCACGACCGCCATTCGCCAGGCGCGCTGCACCTCGCTCGCGGTGGCAGGCTATATCCACGGCGGCGACACGCAGGCGCAGGCGAACGACGCGCTCGCCCGCCTGCATGAGGCCGGCTATGAAGCGGACTCCGATCTGCTGCAGGCGCCGATGTGGGATTCACAGGCCGTGCCGGCTGTTGCGGTGACCTACGCCGACGCCTACACGCGCTCGAGCGTGCTCGACAATCTGTGCGGATTCAGCTTCGGTACGACGAATGCTTCGACGGGTGCCGCGGGCGTTGCGCCCGCCGTCTCGCCGATGTTGACCATCTTTGGCGTGGGCAACGGCGTGCCGCCGACCAATGGCGTCAATCTCGTCTACGACGTCACGCCGCCTGGCGGCGCCGACCATCGGCTCGCCACGGCCGATGCCAGCTTCGCGGGCGCGGCATGTCTGCGCGCGTTGTGGACGAAGGGCGATCCGCGCATGCGCCAGAGCGTCCAGGCGATCAGCGTGAATGCGAACCTGCACGGCAAGCCCGCGATCATCGTGCAAGGCCGCAGCGACGCGCTCGTGCCGATCAATCATGCCTCGCGCGCGTATCTCGCGGCAAACAGCGAACGCGAAGGTTCGCGCAGCCACCTGTCGCTATACGAGGTGTTGAACGGGCAGCACTTCGATGCGTTCCTCGCCGTGCCGGGCTTCGATACGCACTTCGTGCCGGTGCACTACTACAACATCGCGGCGCTCAATCTGATGTGGAGTCATCTGAAGAATGGCACGCCGCTGCCGCCTTCCCAGGTCATCCGCACGATCCCGCGCGGCGGCAGCCCGGGGGCGGCGCCGGCGCTGGGCCTCGCGAACCTGCCGGCCATCGTGGAGAACCCCGGCAGCAATGCGATTCGCGCGAACGACGGTGTCGTGAACGTGCCGCATTGAAGCGCGAAGGACGCTGTCGCGGCGGTCGCCTCACACCAGCAGTTGCCGCGACAGCACTTCCCTCGCCTGTGTCACGGTGTCCCCTTCGCCGGGATGCGGCGGCAGGAGCGAGAACACGGCATCGGGCAACGGCGGCAGCCGGTGCTTCGGGCCGAGCCGCATGAGGCCCTCCCCGATTGCCGACGCGCACAGGCAGCCCACGCCCAGGCCGGCTGCCAGCATGGACTGCAGCCCGGCCACGCCCGACGCGCTGTGAACGAGCACGTACGGGATGTCGTTTTCTTCGAGCGAGCGCACCGCGACCTGGTGCATCATGCAGTCGCCCGGTAGCAGCACGAGCGGCAACGCCTGTGGCAACTGCTCGGCGAGCGCCGGTGACGCGACCCAGTAGAGCGGCTCGCGCAGCAACTCCCAGCGCGCGTCCGCGTCGGTGGCGGCGGGCCGGAACGGGCCATGCGACAGGTGCATGACCACGCCGAGATCGATCTGCCGCTTCGCATAGGCGAGCTCGATATCGGCGCTCTTCATCGCGCTCACGTGCAAGCTCAGCTGCGGATAGCAGTCGCGCAGCCGCACGAGCAAACCTGCCACCTCGTTGGTGCGGAAGTACTCGGTGATCGCGACGCGCAGCTCGCCCTTGATGGCCTGGCCGCGCACGTCGTCGAAGGCCGCTTCGTTGAGCGCCACGAGACGCCGCGCATGGTCGAGCAGACGCGTGCCCGCGGGCGTGAGTTCCACACCGCGCTTGCTGCGCACGAAAAGCGGCATGCCCGCGCGCACCTCGAGCTTGCGAACCTGCTCGCTGATCGTGGATTGCGAAAGATGCAGCAGCGGTGCCGCCGCCGAAAGGCTGCCCACGTTCGCCACTGCCGCGAACGTCTTCAACTGGTCGAATTCGAAGCCACGCATGACATTCCGCATCTATCGAGTAACTCGATGGATACTACCATCAATTCCCGCTTTTCCGTCAGATAGAGATTGACCAGAATGTCGACTGGACGCTCACGCTGCGCGCGTGCTGGATCGCGCAGCCTGACGAAATCCGGCCCTTTATCGCTGAGCACACTCATGTCTGACAATACGTACGCCGCCTGCGCCGTAGCACCGCGCGCCGCCGACGCCAGCCACGGCCATCACGGCTGGGCGCTGGTCGTTTTGCTGGTGGGCGCGATTCTGCCGCCGCTCGACTACTTCATCGTGAATCTCGCGCTGCCCGCCATCCGCGACGGACTCGGCGCGAACGCGTCCGAACTCCAGCTGGTCGTCTCGGCCTACGCATGCGCGAATGCCGTCATGCTGATCACGGGCGGGCGCCTCGGCGACCTGTACGGCCGCAAGCGCATTTTCATGGTGGGCATGGCAGGCTTCGTCGTCGCCTCCACGTTCTGCGGCCTCGCCACCAGCGGCACAGCGCTCGTCGCCGGACGCATCCTGCAAGGCCTGTTCGCCGCGACCCTCGCGCCACAGGTGCTCGCCACGATCCGCAGCGTATTCACGCCGCACGAGCAGGTGCGCGTGATGGGGCTCTACGCCTTCGTTTTCGGTGTTGCCGCGGTGATCGGCCAGCTTGGCGGCGGCGCGCTCATCAGCCTGCATCCGTTCGGCCTGGGCTGGCGCGCGATCTTTCTCGTCAACCTGCCCATCGGCGTGTTCGCGCTCATCGGCAGCTGGCGCTTCATCCCGGAAAGCCGGCCGCCGCGCGGCAAGCGCATCGACGTGCCGGGCACCCTGCTGCTGTCGCTGGTTCTGCTGATGCTCGTCTATCCGCTCACGCGCGGGCGCGAGGCGGGCTGGCCGCTGTGGATGCTCGTCTGCCTCGCCGGCTCGCTGCCCATGCTGGGCGTGCTGCTGCGCGTGGAGTGGCGCAGCCTCGTCAGCGGCAAGGATCCCCTGCTCGACGTGCGCCTCTTCCGCAATCCGGTCGTCGCGCTCGGCCTCGTGCTGGCGTTCCTCTTCTATACGATGAGCGCGTTCTTCCTGACCTATGGCATTTATCTGCAAGGCGGCCTGCACTGGACGCCGCTCGCTTCTGGACTCGCAATCCTGCCGTTCGGCATCGGCTTTCTGTCCAGCCCGCTGCTGATGCCGCGCCTCGTGCACCGGTTCGGCGGTTATCGCGTGCTGACGCTGGGCTTCGTGATGCTCGCGGGCGGACTCGCGATTGCGGCTGCGCTCGCGGGCGAGGTGCAGCCCGGCGCGGGGTTCTATCTGGGACTCGCGGCGATCGGCATCGGCCAGGGGCTCGTCTTGCCTTCCGTCGTGCGCATCGTGCTGGCCGAAGTGGAGCCCGAGCGCGCGGGCATCGCCTCGGGCATGGTCACGGCAACGCTGCAGATCGGCGCCGCCGTCGGCGCGGCCACGCTAGGCGGCCTGTTCTTCTCGACGCTCGGCGCGGCGCCCAGCGTCATCGACTACGCCCATGCGTTCAGGACGACAATGTTCGCACTCGTCGCGATCCTGCTGCCCTGCGCGCTGCTCTCCACCGCGCTGGGACCGCTGCATCGGCGCACGCATGCGAACGGTCCCGCTGCGTAAACGAATACGCAGAGATTTGCTGCGGAATCCTCGCTCTCAGAAGTCGATCTGCGCGGAGAGCAGCACGGTGCGCGGCGCGGAGGTCGTGAGGTAGGTGCCCCGCTGGATCCAGTAGCGGCTGCCGAACAGGTTCTCCACGTTCGCGCGGAACACCACGTCTTTCTGGGCGATCCGCGTGCTGGGGGAAGTTGTATGGACAACGGCGCGCTGACTCGCATGCCGCTTTCACGACCTGGGCCACGAGGCATCGAAGTATAGCGGCAAGGAAAACGCCGGCGCGAGGCCGGCGATCTTTCAGCGCACCTGCGATTAAATTGGATGCCTAACTATATTTCCTGCCTCACTGGGCCTGGTCACCCACGGGAGGAAATACATTCCAGTAGCCGTCGTCGTGCTGAAAGAAGAACAGCGCGTGAAATCCCGTTGTCTGACGCGTCTCCACGCACACGTAGCGCGCCCTGCCCGAAGGGGTATGACCAAACGCGGTGACATGCACCGGCGAGGTCGGTGCGAGCCATTTTTCGACCTGGTAACGCAGTGACTGCGTCTTCGTGCGTCTCATCTGGTCCTCCCAGAGATCGGTTAGTTTTGCAGCCCTTTTCGCCGGAAACCGCGAAAACACCCTGCACAAACCGAACGTTCTTGATGCAAAGCGCAATTCTTACCGCGTTGCATCAAGTGTTTGAGAAAGCACTTTAACTATAGCCAGAAAAGCCCTTTGCGACATCGATTTCAGCAAGATAGCAACAAAACAACGGAAATCGGGAAACCTGCGGCTGGCTGCGTCGCGCGAGCCTCGCTGATGCGCCGCACCAGGCTGTGAAATGAATGGAAACGTATGCGATGCGTGAGGCACGCCGTCCCGGCGTATCCTGATTCGATGGCAGCGAGCCCCGGGATCTTTACACTGGCGATCGAAATGATGAGACACGTGTACGTTGCGATTTACATCTTGTTGTTGATAGCCGTTATCGTCGGCGTGGATATTATTTTCCTCAAGAATCTTTTCTGGCTGCGGCTGGCCGTGAACATCGGCATCGTCGTGGTGTTCGCCGCCGTCTACTACGCACTATTGAAGAATCTGTAAGCCAGCGATCGCGAGTGAAGGACGCAAACCCTGCAGCGCGCCCCACGCACCCGCGGCACACACGACCGCGCCCACGAAAACCACGAGCCACAAATAAAGCCCGCGGGGCCGATACCGTTGCGGGAGCGCGGTGACGCTCAGGGCGACGAGCAACCCCAACACGAGCGGCAGCATCAACGTGTTGACCACTTGCGCCGCAACGTTCAGGGAAACGAGGTCGGGCGCGAGCCAGACAGCCCAGGCACTGCCTGCAACGGCCAGCGCATACGCGCCGTAGAACCAGGGCGCGCGGTCGGGACGGACCTCGAGCGAGGCGCGGTAGCCGAACACATCGCCGAGCCCCCATGCCAACGCGAGAGAACTCACGATGGCGGCCACCAATGCCGCACCGAGCACGCCCGCGCCGAAGAGCAGGCGGCCCGCAAACGGGCCCGTGACGGCAACGAGCGCATTGCTGATTTCGCCGATGCTGTCGAGGGAGCGCGGCTCGCCATGCGCCGACAGCGTTGCCGCCGCCGCGACGAGCACCGCTGCCGTCAGCAATTGCGTGAGGACGGCGCCGACCGCCGTCTCGACTCTGGCCGACGCGAAGTCCTTCGCCGTGAGGCTGTCCGCGACCGCCGCCTGCTGATAGAACACCATCCACGGATTGAACGTCGCGCCAATGAGCGCCGCCGCCAGATAGCCGGCCTCACGGCCGCCCGCTGCCAGGTGGGTCATCTGCGGGACCATGACCTGGAGTTCGTGGCGCGCGCTCCATGCGACGGCGAAGAACGTCAGGTCGAATGCACCGATGGCAATCGCGATCCGGTCGACGCGCCTGTGCGAGCCCGTGAGCACGATGCCGGTCAACAGCACGACGGCGAGCGGCAGCGTGACGGCACGCGATACCCCATACATTTCCCCCACGCCGGCAACGCCGGTGAACTCCGTCACGAGCGACCCGAGCACGGCCACGACCAGTCCCGCCGCGGCCAGCGCTGCCCAAACCGGTCCGAAGCGCGAGCGGACGAGTTCGCCATAACCGCGCCCGGTGAAGATGCCAAGACGCACGGTCAGTTCCTGAACCATGTAGAGCAGTGGAACCAGCCCAAGCAGCACGGGCAGGAGCCGCAGCCCCGTTTGCGCGCCGGCCTGCGCGGCCGTCACGACGTTGCCGGCGTCGCAGTCGGCCAGCATCACGAGCAGCCCCGGGCCCCACAGGGCGAGCCGGCGCAGTCCTCGCGAAACGGTTTGCTTGAGCGTCGGGAGCCGGGTCATGCGTTCTGAAAGATTGCACCTGTAGTATCTGTCGCGCGATTGTAGCGTGCGAGTCCGGACCCGCTGTCCCCGGCACAGCCTGCGCGCGAACCGGGATGTCGAGATGGCTGGACAGATCAACCTCTGAGGCACAATCCGGCGTATCACTGGAGAAAAACGACGCATGGCGAATGACGACCGCACCACGATAGTTGCCAGACGAACGCCGGAATCCGCGGCCATGACGGCCAACCTCAAACGGGCGATGACGATCACCGCCAGGATCAACCGGTTGACCTTCGACGATGCCGATGAAATTCGGGCCTTGTTCAGCGAACTCATCGGCAAGCCGGTCGACGACCGATTTCTGTTGATCCCGCCGTTCTACACGACCGGCGGGGTCGAGATCCGCGTGGGCCGCAATGTCTTCGTCAACCAGAACTGCACGTTCTATGACCTGGGCGGCCTCGAGATCGCCGACGACGTGATGATCGGCCCGAACGTCAGCCTCATCACGTCCGGCCATCCCATCGAGCCTTCGCGGCGGCGCGACGGCGTCGTCGCAAAGCCTATCGTGATCGAGAGAAACGGCTGGATCGCCGCCGGCGCGACCATTATCGGCGGCGTAACCGTCGGCGAGAACTCGGTGGTGGCGGCGGGATCGGTCGTCACCAAAGACGTTCCGCCGAATACGCTCGTCGGTGGCAATCCAGCGCGCGTCATCCGTTCGATTGCGGAGTAAGGAACGGCCCCCGCAGATTGAAAGTCCGCCGTAGCAGCGGAATCGACGCGAACGTGCTCGCGCTACTATGAATAGCTCAATTGCTTGTTTGTGGTGAGATAACCGATCGGCAAGAATGGCCCTGCCAAACTTTGGTCAGGACCACGATATGTCGAACGCGCCCAGCCTTCAACTCGATTCCGCCACGCTCGTCGAAGCATACGACCGGCTTGGCATTCGCCAGTTTCATCACGGTCTGCAACTGCTCGACGTGCTCGGCTTGCGCGAAGGCGAACGCGCGCTCGACGTGGGTTGCGGCACGGGCCGTCTCACCGAGTCGGCGGCGCAGCGCGTAGGCCAACACGGTGAAGTGCTCGGGCTCGATCCGTTGCCGCTGCGTGTGCAGCGCGCGCTCGAACGCGCGCAGGGCCGCTTCGCCGTGCGCGTCGGCCGCGCCGAAGCGCTGGACACGGTGCCCGATGCGCACTACGACGTGGTGTATTTCAACAGCGTGATTCACTGGATCCCCGATCAGGCGCAGGCGCTGCGCGAAGCGTGGCGCGTGCTCAAGCCGGGTGGCCGGATCGGCTTCACGACCATGCCCGAAGAAGCGCCACACGACCTGCATGTCGTGCTGCGAGCGCTGTTTGCTGGCGAGCCCGAGTGGCAGCGCGCTGGAATCGGTGCGCCGAACAAGCTCACGCGCGAGCGCTCGGCAGCCCTGCTACAGGGCGCCGGCTTCGAAGTGACGTACAACGAGATTCGCACCTTCGGCGACAGCTTCGACAACGTCGACGATGTGCTCGCCTTCAGCCGGTCCAGTTCGTTCGGCAATTTCCTCTCCTCGCTCACGCCAGGGGACGTTGCGCGCGTGCGCGCACGGCTCGCGAGTGCGCTCGAACCGCATCGCAGCGCTCGCGGCTATGCGCTCACGCGGCGCATGATCATCGCCGCGGCGCACAAGCCGCTCGCACACTGAATCCCTGCCTTCCATTCCGCAGCGAACACCGACCACAATCGAGGAGCACACATGAGCGCAGCACCGCGACGCCAGGGACAATTGAGCCTCGGCGCCTTCCTGATGGAGACGGGCCACCATATCGCCGCATGGCGCCACCCCGATGCGCACGCCGCCGGCGGCCTCGATTTCGCGCACTACGCGGAGCTCGCGCAAACGGCCGAGCGCGCCAAATTCGACGCCGTCTTTTTCGCCGACAGCGTGAGCGTACGCGACACGCATGTGCCCTCGCTCTCGCGCACCGCGCGCGCCGATCATTTCGAGCCGATCACGCTGCTCTCCGCGCTATCGGTGGTCACGAAGCACATCGGGCTCATCGCCACCGTGTCGACCTCGTTCAACGAGCCCTATAACGTTGCGCGCAAATTCGCCTCGCTCGACTATCTGAGCGGCGGCCGTTCGGGCTGGAATCTCGTGACGTCGAGCACCGAAACCGAAGCGCACAACTTCAGCCTCGACAAGCATCTCGATCACGCCGTGCGCTACGAGCGCGCGAAAGAGTTCTACGACGTGGTTTCCGGCCTTTGGGACAGCTGGGAAGACGATGCCTTCATTCGCGACAAGACAAGCGGCATCTACTTCGACTCGCAGAAACTGCACACGCTGGACTATCGCGGCAAGCACTTCAAGGTGCGCGGCCCGCTCAACGTCGCGCGTTCGCCGCAAGGCTGGCCCGTCGTGGTGCAAGCCGGCGCCTCGGAGGCCGGCAGGGAACTCGCGGCGCAAACGGCAGAAGTGATTTTCGTCGCGCACCAGACGCTCGAGGAAGCGAAGCAGTTCTATGGTGACGTGAAGGGGCGGCTCGCACGTTACGGCCGCCGCCCCGAGCATCTCAAGATCATGCCGGGCATTTTCCCAGTGATCGGCAGCACGCAGGAAGAAGCGCAGGAGAAGTTCGACGCGCTGCAGGCGCTGATCCATCCGAGCGTGGGACTACAGCTGCTCGCGAACATGTCGGGCGGCCTCGACCTCTCGCAGTATCCCGTGGACGGCCCCGTGCCCGACCTGCCGGAGACCAACGGCGGCAAGAGTCGGCAACGCCTGCTGCTCGATCTCGCGCGGCGCGACAACCTCACGATACGCGATCTTTATCTCCGCATTGCAGGAGCGCGCGGGCATCAACAGGTGATCGGCACGCCGCAGAGCATTGCCGACCAGCTACAGCAATGGTACGAGGAAGAAGGCGCCGACGGCTTCAATATCATGTCGCCGTGGCTACCCGGCGGCCTCGACGAATTCGTGCAGCACGTCGTGCCCGAATTGCAGCGACGCGGGCTCTTTCGCACGGAATATACGGGGCGCACGCTGCGCGAGCATCTTGGCTTGCCTCGTCCCGCGAACCGCTTCGCCACGCATCGAGAAGACCCATTGCGCGTCGCTTCCTGACTCCGTTGATCGACAATCCACATTTCATTCCACGCCGAAATATTCGTCCCGTAGATGCCCGCATACTGGCGATACGCGCTCAAACTTTGGCGCGTGGCCCCGCAATCTCACTTCGTCTGCGTGAAATCGATCGCCCAGTATGCAAGCCACGACTGCGAGCAGGTCGACCGGACTCGATCTGCTCTTGCTCCTCGCACTTTCCACGCTTTGGGGCGCGTCCTATACGTTCATTCGAGTTGGCGTGGCGACCATCCCGCCGCTTACGCTGATCGCCGCGAGAACGTCGATTGCCGGAACGCTCCTTCTGCTCTGGATGCTGGCGCAGCGCATTCCCATACCGCGAGACCCGGCCGTGTGGCGTCGCTTCGCCGTGCAGGCGCTGCTCAATAGCGTGATTCCCTTTACCCTGATCGCGTGGGCCGAACGTTCGGTGGAAGCCGGCCTGGCGACCATCCTCAATTCGACCTCGCCGGTCATGGCGTTCCTCGGCACGTGGCTGATTACCCGCCACGAACAGCTCACCGCGCGCAAGCTGTTCGGCGTCGCCGCGGGCCTCGCCGGTATATGCCTCGTGGTCGGCGCGAGCGCATTCAAAGGACTCGGCCAGCAAATCGTTGCGCAACTGGCGATCGTCGCCGCGACGATCTGCTATGCCGGCGCGGCGATCTACGCTCGATCGTTCAAGGGACTCTCGTCGGTCGCGCCCGCTGCGGGATCGCTAGTCGTGGGCGCGGCCCTGCTGGTCCCCGTGACTCTGGCCGTCGACCGCCCGTGGACGCTTCATCCGTCACTGCAATCGATCACAGCGCTGATCGCCCTCGCCGTTTTTTCCACGGCGATCGCGTTCGTCATCTACTTCCGGCTCGTTCAGACGCTGGGTTCGGTTGGCACGACGGCGCAGGCCTATTTGCGCGTGCCGATCGGCGTGGCCATAGGCATGGCGTGGCTCGGTGAATCGCTCTCGACCTCGGCATGGCTGGGACTCGGCTGCGTCGTTGCCGGCGTCGTCGCGATGACGCTGCCATCGGCCAGCCAACGCCGCGCGAGCGGCCACAGGCTGCGCTCGAACCGCGAGTGAAAATACGCGAAGTGCCCGATGCTGCGCTCGCCGATTGAGGCGGGCGCGATGCGTACATGTGTCGACTGGCTCTGGGTGAAATAACGCAGCGTGCGTTCGATCGCGCGGATCGTGCCGAACGGGTCATCGGGAAAGCTGACGGCGAGGATCGGCGCACGCATGTTGCCAAAGCGCGCGACGACGTCCGCGCGCTGCTCGGGCGTGCGCGCGAATGACCCTTTGCCGAGCGTGTCTTCGAAGCGGGCGCGGCCCCGGCTCCAGATCTTCGCGACGCCGCGCGGCGTGTCCTCCATCCATCCGAACCACGATGCGGGGAAATACCCCATCAGTCCCGTCAAAACCGGCATCACGACATGCCATTTCCAGAGCATGAGCGGCATGCTGCGCGGCGCGTAGTCACGCCAATACGCGTACTGCGTGCCGACGGTGAAGACGCGCCGAATCAGATGATTCGACGGCGCGAGCCCGATCAGGAAGCCGCCGATGCTATGCCCAACGACGTCGATCGGCTGCCCCGCGAACAGGCTTCGCGCATAGTGCAGCACCGCCTCGAAATCGCGTTCGCCCCATTCCAGCCAGCTCGCGTCGAGCGTTGCGAGCGCGACGGGCTGCGAGCCGCCAATGCCACGGTAGTCGTAGACCAGGACATCGAAGCCCTGCTGGTACAGCCATGCGCCAAAGCGGAAATAGTAGTCGCAGCGCACCGACGTGGCCGAATTGACGATGACTACCGGCCGCGACGCGTCCGCGTTCAGCAGCGCGTGACGACGCCACACATAAGCGCGAAGCGTAAAGCCATCGGCGGCGGTGATGGCAACGGCGAGAGGACGCGCCTCGCCCGGATCGGCTGAATGCATGAACGTGCTCCATGAAGAAACCGGAGTGTCGATTTCACTTGACCCCGGCCGCCGCTTCAATCAATCTTTGCGCAGCTTTCGCATGAGGAAAACGCATGTCAGTGCCGCTCGTGAAACTCCCTCCTCTCGACCTCGTTCGCGGTTTCGTTGCGGTGGGCCGGCGCATGAGCATCACGCTCGCCGCCGACGACCTGTGCGTGACCCAGTCCGCCGTGAGCCGCCAGATCGCCGCGCTCGAAGAGGCGCTAGGCGTGCGTCTCTTCAACCGCGGCTATCGTTCGATCTCGCTCACGCCGGAGGGCGAGCGCCTGCTGCGCGTTGCGGACAGCGCGGTGCAGCAGATGCAGGAAATCGTCGGCGCGCTGGCCGCGCCTCAGATGCGCCAGCCGGTGACGATCACCGCCAGCATCGGCATTGCCGGCCTGTGGCTGCTGCCGCGCATCGGAGAGTTGCAACGCCTGCTTCCCGATATCGATCTGCGTCTTGCGACCTCCGAAAAGGTGCTCGACCTGCGCGCCGAAGGCATCGATCTCGCCTTGCGCTACGCGCCGGCCCGCATCGCGCCGGAGTCAGCGAATCGCGCGGTGCATCTGTACGACGAATACATATTGCCGGTCGCGCATCCATCGTTGAACGTGAAGAAGCTCGACGCGGCCACGCTCGCGCGCCACGTGCTGCTCGAATTCGAAGGCGTGCGCCGCCCGATGCTGCGCTGGGCGGATCATCTGGGCGCGCGCGGCCTCGACGGCGCGCCGCTTCGCGGCGTGCTCCGTTTCAACCAGTACGACCAGGTCATTCAGGCCGCCACCGCCGGCCGCGGCATCGCGCTCGGGCGCCTCGCCCTCGTGCAGCCGCTGCTTGCCGACGGCAGGCTAGCCGCCGTCGGCAATGCGCGCGCCGAGGGCCCGACCGGCTACGCCTACTGGCTGCATCGGGCCGACGAAGCGCCGCGCGACGACGTGCGCGCCGTCATCGACTGGATCGTCGAGCAGGCTCGCCAAAGCCATGCCACATGATCACGACGCATGCGAAGCGTGCCAAAAACTCGCTTGAGCCCACTCGCCTTCCCGCGCTCTACTAGGCGCAACGCGGCGCAACTGCGAAGCGCCCGGTGCGAGGAGGCGAACGATGACCGGAATGGACGAGGCATGGCGCCGCCGCTGGCTGCTCGTGATCGCGGGTGGCGTGGTGATGGGCGCGGCGCTCGGCGTGCGCAACGTGCAAGGGCTTTTTCTGTTGCCCGTCACGCTCGATCGCGGCTGGTCGCGCGAGACGTTCGGTCTCGCGCTCGCGCTGCAAAACCTGCTGTGGGGCGTCGCACAGCCGCTCACGGGCATGATCTCCGACCGCTTCGGCTCCGCGCGCGTGATCTTCGCGGGCGCCCTGCTCTACGCACTCGGACTCGCGATGATGGCACTCAGTGCTACGCCTGGCATCTACACGTTTGGCGTGGGCGTGGTGCTCGGCGTGGCGTTGTCCGGAACGGCGTTCGGCGCCGTCTATGGCGCACTCTCGCGGCTTTTTGCAGCCGATCAGCGCAGTTGGGCGCTGAGCGTAGCGGGCATGTTCGGCGGCCTGGGCCAGTTCTGCGTCGTGCCGCTCACGCAAGGGATAATCGGCAGATTCGGCTGGGTCACGGCCATTCTCGTGCTCGCCGCCATGATGCTCGCCAGTGCGCCGCTCGCGGCATGGCTGCGCGATCGCCCGCTACCGCGCAGCGGCGCGATCGATACGCACGACACCTTGCGCCGTGCGATCGGCAAGGCGTTCGCGCATCGCGGCTTCTGGCTGCTCAATCTAGGCTTTTTGTCTTGCGGCTTTCAGCTAGCGTTCATCGGCGCGCACCTGCCGGCGTATTTGCTCGACAAGGGCATGAGCGCACGCGAAGCGAGTCTGGCGCTCGCGCTGATCGCGCTGGCCAACACGGCAGGCACGTTTCTCTGCGGTTACGCTGGGGGATTTCTGCGGCGCAAGTATCTGCTCTCGGCGATCTACTTCGCTCGTGCGGGTGTGATGGCGCTGTTCCTCGCCTTGCCGCTCTCGCCGTTCACGCTTTATGTGTTCGCGTTCGCGATGGGATTCATGTGGCTCGGCACCGTGCCGCTGACGAGCGGAATCGTTTCGCAGATGTTCGGCGTGCGCTATATCTCGACGCTGTTCGGCTTCGTGTTTCTCGGGCATCAGATCGGCAGTTTCTTCGGCGTCTGGCTGGGCGGCGTGGTGTTCGACGCGACGCATAGCTATGGGCTGCTCTGGCAAGGCTCGATTGCGCTCGGCATCATCGCGGGATTGATGCACTTGCCGATCGACGACGAGCGGGTCGCGCAGCGCGCCATGATCGCGGGCCAGCCTTCGTAAGCGAGGTGTTGGCCGTGCGCATCAGGCAGGTCATGCTGGCCGTTTCATTCGGAGCGCTTATTCTCTGGACGTTCGCGGAGTATCTCGCACCGTCGACGATGCTTGCCTTGCTCTCTGGCGCCGCATTTTGCAGATGATCGTGCCGCGGCCGGCGCCCGCGACGATGACTCGGGTCCGCCCTTCCGGCAGCGCTTCCAACAGACCATCGGCGGTAGCGTCGAAATGTTGCTTTGCAACAGTCGTCGAGCACAAATCCTTAATTTCCTGTGCGTTTTCGCCGAGAGCGCCCGGATTCTGTTCTGTCCCGATGACCGGAACATCGAGACCCCGAGCAATCCGCCCGAGCCTGAGGGCTTGAGCGACAACGGATGCGCCGTCGTGAATCGCCGGCATCAGTCTCGTTTGCAAGTCGATCAGAACTACGATCGATTCGGAATGGCTATGCAGCATCGCGAATCCTTTTCGCAGATTGCAGTGCGCAAAATTGGCACCTGTCAGGGATATTACTAAGTATGCGACAAATGGTCGCCATGCGACTCTATCTCCCAATGCCATTCCCTATGGAGCCAGGCATGCAAGCAGAGACGCTAAAGAAAGCAAGAGCCGCCACCTTTCTCACCCGGTCGGCGCTGTGTCTGATGCTGTTGCCAGTTGCCTGTCTAGTCTGGGCACTCCAGGCGTATCCGCCACAGGAAGCAATCTGGGTTTGCTTCTCGCTGGCAATCTATATCTGGCCTTTCGCCGGAGTCCTGTTTGTGATTTCAGCGGGATTCCACGTCGGCAACCACGCTCGCCGACTCGAGAAGGACGCCGGATTCCGCGAGGCGCATGGGCACTAACTAGCCCGCGTGCCGTTCTGCCAAACGGTCTGCCGTCGATGCTCGCATAGAAGCCCGTTGAAAACAGCGGGCTTCTCATACGCGACTCGCCATTTGTCAGGACTGCCAATATGGCTGGTTAGCAAACCTTACCGGCACACCTGCCTCCGCCACCGGCGCGGGGCACAACGACGCACGCAGCGATGCTGCGGGTGACGCGGCGCTTTGCGTGCGCTCAGCTACCACGTGCGCCTGCACACTCCAATCCGCTCGACATCCTTAACGCGTGTCCATTTGTCGGCGCCAGCGGCTCCGCGCGCCCCGGCGCGCGCAATCGCGACCGGTCGATGTAGCCATAGCCGGACGAGTCACGCATGTGTGCAGACGGACGGCATCTCACACGGCCATACCAAGGTCGGCAAAACTCGTGACTTTCGCCTCGCAAGCGTGCGCAAGCCGCAAATCGTGACTCGAAAAGAAGACCGCACTGTCTTTAGCCAGATTCCTGAACAGGTCGATGAGAACTGCGCGCGCGGCGGCATCGAGCCCGTTGCCCGGTTCGTCCGCGATGACGACGGCGGGCTCGCCCAGCATCGTCGCCGTCAGGAATAGCTTCTTGCGGGTACCGAGCGACATCTGTTCGAAGCGCTTATCGAGGTGTGGTGCGAGGCCGAAGCGATCCGCAAGATCGAGCGTGCTGGTGTCGACGGTGGTCTTCTTCGTCGACGCCACGAGTTCGAGAAACGCCCTACCCGTCTGGAACGGATACGCCATGCAGTCGTCGGGCACATAGGCCAGCGCGGATTTCGCCTTGAGCGGATCGGCACGCAGCGAATGACCGTCGAGCCAAACCTCCCCTTCGTCGGCGTCGATCGCGCCGGCAAGGATGCCGAGCAACGTGGATTTGCCACTGCCGTTTTCATCGCAGAGTGCCACGCATCCGGCACCGCTGGCGTAATGCAATCCGTGGAAGATGACGCGCTCGTCGAAGCGTTTGCCGAGGTTTTCGAATCGGAGCATGGTGAAATCAATCAAGTGAACAATGGCCAGACGACAGCGACCCAGATCGCGGCCGACATCGTGCCGAGCAGGACGGATTGCCGGGGCGCGTAACGCTGCGGGAGATACAGCAAGGCAACGAGCGGCGCGCCCGAGCACAAGAGCGCCGCAGCCGACCACCACGGCAAACCGTGTGCGACCAGCAGCAGCGGCGCAACGCAGGCGAACGGCAGCGCCAGCGCGGCGACCGTCAGCATATCGGCACGCGGCTGTGCCGCCGCTGCAATCGGCAGCGATCGCATGAACTGCCCCGCGCGCAGGTGCGCCGCGCGCAAATCGCGATAGGTCGCCGCGGCGACCAGCGCAGTCACGGCCTGAGAAATCAACGTCAGGGGCACGGCGCGCGCGTCGAAGTTCCAGAGTCCAAGCAGCAAGCAGGTGGAGGCCGTGACGGAACCCATCACCAGGTAGCGTGCGAAGACGCCTGCGGCGCGATTCCACACGATGCCGATCTGCAGCTTCGTCACAGGCGAAAGGCCGTGCCCAACGTTAGCGCGCACGCGGCCCATGAGGCGGCGTAAGAGCGCGCCAAGCGGTCCAGGCCATGAAGTCGAAGCAGCCGGTCTACGGGCGATCGCAAACGCCGCGAGCAGCAGAGGTATGAGCAGCAGTGCCGGCCTGATCGAATCGCCCGTCTGCAGCGCGCCGACCAGGATGAGATTGGCGGCGACCAACGGAACCGCGTTGCGCGCGCTGCGCGACAGCGCAGTCAATTGCCATCCAAGCGTAATCAGCAGCAGATCGAGAACGAACAGATAGTTGCCGGCCTTCTGCGGCAGAAAGGCCAGCGCGACCGCGGCGGCGAGCACGGGCAGAAACAGCGGCGCACTCGCGACGAGCACGACGGCAATATCGACGGCGCGGCGGCGGCCATGGGATGCAGGCAACGAATCGAGGAAAGTCGCGAACGCGCCGCCGGTGATAGCGCTACGTTGCGCGAGCACCCACAGCATGCCGACGGCTTCGAGCAGGTGCACCCACACGAACCGCCATTGCATGCCATGCGAAGGCGCGAGCGCCGCGAGGACCGGCGCACCGAGAATCCGCGTCTGCGCGAACACCGGCATCGCCGGCAGCAACAGCAGGATTGAAAGCGTCAGCGCCTGCCAATGTCTGCGCAACAGGCGAGACGTTGCGTGGGCGTACCAGCGCAGTCGGCAGGACATCATCATGTTTTCAAGTTCCCTTAACGCAGTCGCGGAATCGTGCACGAGGCGGACTCGATATCGTGCCACGCCGGCTGCGGTGCAACAACCGCACCCACCTTCCGTCGGCACTCACGTCTCTATTATTTAAAATAACCAACAAATAACTTTCATATTTATTTGTCTACCGACTTTCGATTTTTATTCAGTCAACTCTGGCGGGATTGAAATGCAATGTTATATCATTGCATTTCAATCCCGCGACAAGCCGAGGCTTTGTGAGGTGCGCGCGGAAAACAATAACGCTTCCAGACCGCATCATGATCCACCGCACACTCATCGCCCGCGCGGCGCTAGTCTCGTTCGCCATGATCACAGCCAGTCAGGCGCAGGCCGCAGACGCCGGCACCACACTCAACGGCACAGTGAAGGATACGACCGGCAAGCCGGTGGGTCATGCCGCCATCGTGCTCCAGGACGCGAGCGGCGCGCAGGCGGGACAAATCACGACCGATGCGACTGGACATTTCGAACTCCTTCACATTGCCACGGGTACCTACGCGGTGACCGTCACGGCGCCCGGTTTCGCCGCAGCCTCGCAGCTCGCGACCACGGCGCCTGCGAGTCCGGCCAGCGTGGCCGTGGTTCTGACCAGGGGCGACACGCTCGACGTGCAGGTCAACGCGAAGCGGCTCAACGAGGCGCGCAACGGCCTGCTGCCGGAGACGGGCAGCAGCATCTACCGGATCACCCAGGCCGACATCCACGCCATGCCGCAGGGCCAAAACACGCCGCTGAACCAGGTGCTGCTGCAGGCCCCCGGCGTCGCGGACGACTCATACGGCCAGGTGCATGTACGGGGCGACCACGCCGACCTGCAATACCGGATCAACGGCATTCTGATTCCCGAGCCGATCAGCGGTTTCGGGCAATCGCTCGATACGCGCATCATCGACCAGCTCAATCTCCTGACCGGCGCGCTGCCGGCCGAATACGGCTATCGCACGGCCGGCATCGTGGATATCCGCACCAAATCGGGCGATCTCGGCAACGGCGGCTCGATCGATGTCTACGGCGGCAGTCACCAGACCATCCAGACGAGCGCCGATGTCTACGGCAGCAAGGGCGATTTCAGCTATTACTTCAGCGGCTCGCTGGGCGAAAACAATCTGGGCATCGAGGCGCCCACCGCGTCGCCGAGCCCGATCCACGATCACACGCGCCAGGGCAATGCCTTCGGGTATATGTCGTACATCATCAACCCGCTCACGCGCGTGAGCGTGATGTTCGGCACGACGAGCAACCAGTTCGAGATCCCGAATACGCCCGGGCTGACACCGAACTTCATGCTCGCCGGCGTGCCGACGTTCGACTCCGCCAACCTGAACGAAACCCAGTCGGAGCTGAACAACTTCGCGGTCGTCGCTCTGCAGGGCACGAACGGCGGGGCGCTCGACTATCAGGTTGCGCTTTTCACGCGCTATACGCGCACCCAGTTCAACCCGGACCCGGTCGGCGACCTGATTTTCAACGGCGTCGCCTCGCAGGACTTTCACAGCGATACCGCCAACGGCCTGCAGGCCGATACCACGTACCGGCTGAGCGACCACCACACGCTGCGTGCCGGCGTGCTCTTTCAGCAGGAGCATGCGAACTTCTGGGACAACGTGTCCGTATTCCCCGCGGACGCCAACGGCAATCAGACCTCGGATGTGCCCTTCACGCTCTCCGATTCGAGCAGCAAAACGGGTTACCTGTACAGCGCGTATATCCAGGACGAGTGGAAGATCAACGACAGACTCACCCTGAACTACGGTCTGCGCTATGACGGTATGGACGAATACGTGCAGGCGAACCAGTTGAGTCCGCGCATTGGCGCGGTGTTCAAGCTGACGCCCACCACGACGTTTCATGCCGGCTACGCCCGCTACTTCACGCCGCCTTCGTTCGAGCTGGTATCCAGTTCCACCATCAGCCGCTTCAATGGCACGACTAATCAGAGCGAGGTCACGCAGAACGATCCGGTGCAGCCCGAGCGCGCCGATTACTTCGATCTTGGCGTGACCCAGCAAGTCGGCGCGGATCTCACGCTGGGGCTGGACGCCTACTACAAGAAAGCGCACAACCTGCTCGACCTCGGCCAGTTTGGCGCGGCGCTCATCTATACGCCGTTCAACTACCAGTACGGGCGTGTATACGGCGTCGAATTCACGGCCAACTACAAGCATGAAAACGTGTCGGCGTATCTGAACCTCGCCTACAGCCGCGCAATGGGCAAGAACGTCACTTCCTCCCAGTTCAATTTCGGCGCGGACGAACTGGCCTATATCAGCAACAACTGGGTATTCCTCGATCACGACCAGCGGGTGACGGCGTCCTTCGGCGGCGCCTACAACTGGCATCGCACTACCTTCACGATGGACGGCACGGCAGGCAGCGGCCTGCGCAACGGCTTTGCCAACACCGGCAAGATGCCCTTCTATGCGCAGATCAATCTGGCCGTCATCGAGGATTTCAACCTGCCCGTCGTCGGCAGGATGGATGGGCGTGTCGTGGTGGTCAACGCATTCGGCAGAACCTATGCGTTGCGCGATGGTTCCGGCATCGGCGTGTTCGCGCCTCAATACGGTCCCTATCGCGCGTTCTATGCAGGACTCACCAAATATTTTTGACGAAACCAGATAACCGGGTGCTTCCATGCAAGACTGGACAGGAATCGTGCAGGCCGCGCGGATTGGCGGATGGGTCGTTTATCCGCTCACGCTGCTCGCCATCATTGCGCTCGTCATCACGCTCGATCGCGCGTGGGTGTTCTGGCGCTTCGCGGTCATTCCCGCCGCCCCGCAGACGCAAGCCCATGCGGCGGACGAGCCTGATCGCACCGCTGCGCTTCTGCGACTGCCCCCGCAGCACGCATTGCGCAGGCTGCTCGAACCGTTGATCGGTCACGCGGCGAAGCCCGCATGGTGGATCGAGGCCAGGGCCGGCGCGCTCGCACTCGACGTGCAGCGCGACATGTCGAGAGGCCTGTGGGTGCTCGAAACGATCGTGACAGCCGCACCGCTGCTCGGTCTGCTGGGGACGATCGTCGGCATGATGCATGCGTTCCGCCTGCTCGGAAATAGCGGCCTCGTCAATCCCGGCGGGGTGACCGGCGGCGTGGCGCAGGCGCTGGTGGCGACCGCCATCGGCCTCGTGATCGCACTGGTCTCGCTGTTTGCCTTCAACTATTTTTCGAGGCGCATCGACAGGCTCATGGACGAGCTCGATGCGATCGCGAGCACGTGGCTCAGCAACGTGAGACTCGCGCAGGAACACGAGGCGCAAACGTCATGAAGCTGCGCCGTTCCCGGGCATCGAAGCGCGGTCGCATCGAAATCATTCCGATGATCGATGTGATGTTCTTCCTGCTCGCCACCTTCATGCTCGCGTCGCTCACGATGCAGCGGCTCGACGCGGTCAAACTCGATCTGCCGCGCGGCGCGGCGCAACCGCTTGCCGCGCAGCAGCCCCTCACGCTCAGCGTAAGCCGCGGCGGACAGATCGCGGTGAACCGCCAGGACGTGCCGCTCAATGAAGTGGCGGGAACGGTAAAGCGGCAGCTTGCTGCCGATGCAAACGTGGTGGTGGCCGCGGACGCCGGCGCTCCGAACGGGCTGGTCGTGCAGGCGATGCTTCAGGCCCGTCTCGGCGGAGCCGGCCATTTCCTCATTGCGGTCCACCGTGACCAGCCGTAGCATCGCGCGCTTCGTCAGGCTGCTGGACGCGCGCGGCCCGAGAGCCCTGGCCGGATGCGTCGTGGCGCTCGCGGCGTGGGCCGCATTCGTCAGTATGTTCGTGGCCGGTCTTGCTGAAAATCCGCAACCTGCCCGTCCGTTGACGCTCGATGCGCGCATGGTAGAAATCACAACGCCAGCGCCGCCCCATCCGCAGGCCGCCGTCGCACGCCCTGCGCCGAGCATCGCAGCGCCATCCCGCCCTGCACACGTGGCTCGCCCGATGAATCGGCCTGCGGCGCCGGCTCCCACGCGCTTGACTGCGCATACCGATTCCCCGTTGGCGGCGCCTGTGCCCGCGCCGCCGGCCGCGACAACAACCCATGCCGACGCCGAAACCGCATCGGCCACCTCCGCCCCGTCTGGCACCGCTTCCGCAGCGTCCGGCGATACCACCGCGCATCCACTCATCCAGCCGTTGCCAGTACTTCCCGATGATCTGCGCGAGTCTGCGTATCGGGCCATCGCGCTAGCTCGCTTCACGATCCATCCCGACGGTTCGGTCGACGTCGCGCTCGTCAAACCCACCCAGAACCCGCGCCTGAACCAGTTGCTGCTGGAGACGCTTCGAAACTGGCATTTTTTCCCCGCAATGAAGCAAGGGCATCCGGTCGAAAGCGAACAGGACATCCGCGTCCATTTCAATATCGAGTAAGACCGGCAGCGCGGCAGCTGACATATACTCGTCGTGCCGCGCCGGAAGAAGCCTCGAGTAGCTCGACGCTCGCGTCTGGTGCGGCCCCTTAAATCTGCCGCAAGAGTGACTACGTGATTTGAAATGAGCGATGGCGTGGAGTACAAACGGCTCGTCGATCGGAATGGCTTTCCCTGCTGTATTGCCTGTTTAACCAGTCGGGAGCCATCAAGCCGATGGCCATTCAAGGCATGCTCTCGCCCGTTCATTGGCAACGGCTCAAAGACTATTGCCGGTTCCATCTGGCCGACAAAATCACGCTCGATGAACTGGCCACCTTGTGCGGCCTGGGGCGCTTTCATTTTTTGCGTCGCTTCAAGCAGACGGTTGGCATGACGCCTCACGCCTGGCTGCTGCGTCTGCGACTGGAACACGCGTGCACCTTGCTGGCACGCGGCAAGCAAACCATCGCCGAAGTCGCCCAGGGCGTCGGGTTTTACGATCAAAGCCATTTCAACAAGGCGTTCCGTCACGCGTTTGGCGTGGCCTGTCCGCCTACTGAGCCGATGGGCCTTCACTCGCCTCGCGCATCAATTTTTTACAAGCCAGACTCCCCCTTCCTCTTTAGGATCAGCAGAAGACCGGTTGGTCCGATCGCAAACCTGGAAGCCCATCGCAATGAATCTGCACTTTGAAACCCCTTTGGTGGAGTCGCGCGCCTTGAGCGTCCCTGCTGAACAATCCGTGTGGCTCAAGCTCGACGCCTTGCAGCCATGTGGATCGTTCAAGATCCGGGGCATCGGCCATGCTTGCGCGGTCCACCAAAGTCGTGGCGCGCAGCGTTTCGTTTCCTCGTCCGGGGGGAATGCGGGTCTCGCCGTGGCCTATGCGGGCCGGCGCCTGGGCGTTCCGGTGCTAGTCGCGGTGCCGGAAACGACGACGGAACGCGCCAAGGAGTTGCTCCGCCTGGAAGCTGCCGAGGTCGTCGTGCACGGCAGTTCCTGGCAAGAGGCAAACCAGTTCGCGCAGACTTTGCTGGGCGCGACGGACGCGTTTCTGCATCCCTTTGACGATCCGCTGCTGTGGCACGGCCATGCCTCGATGATCGATGAAATTGCCCAGGCCCGCTTCAAGCCGGATGCCGTCGTGCTTTCCGTCGGCGGCGGCGGTCTGCTCTCAGGCGTGGTAGAAGGCTTGCAGCGCAATCATTGGCACGACGTGCCAGTGTTGGCCGTCGAAACCGATGGCGCCGCTTCACTCCATGCCGCTATCGAGGCAGGTCATACGGTGGCGTTGCCGTGTATCTCCAGCGTCGCCACCTCACTCGGCGCCAAGCGCGTGTGCGAGCAGGCATTGCGCTGCGTGCGCGAGCACCCTGTCCACAGTCTCGTCGTGTCGGACTCCAGCGCACTCGCTGCCTGCGAGCGTTTTCTCGCGGATCACCGCATTCTGGTCGAGCCGGCTTGCGGCGCAGCGCTGTCCGTCGCCTACGAGAGGCATCCGGCCTTGACCCGATACAGGAAGATTCTGGTTGTCGTATGCGGCGGCGCAACGGCCACCATCGACCAGATACGCGCGTGGGCTAGCGAGGCAGATAGCCGATGACCTTGTGCCCGCGACGGCGGAAACGATAGAATCTTCTCCGCCGAAAATAGAGTGGAAGGTTGGTATCTCCTGCGCCCAGTTGCGCAACGGCCGCTTTGACGGCGCGGATCTACGCTCTGTAGACCTAAGCGGGTTTCGACTCTCCGATGTGCTGCAGCATCTCAAAGGCACGATACTCTCTGTCGATCAAGCCGTGATGCTGGTTGGAGACTGCGGCGTGCGCGTGGTGTAACCCCATGAAGGCCAGCACGAGCTGGCCTTTGCCTGCGATCGCCACGGCAACGTCAGCCGGGAACTCCCATTGCGCTACGAGGAAACGCCACTTACAGGAGCCCGACATGCACCGGCGTCATCTAGCGCTTGGTTCGCTCATAGCCGCGACATTCTCATTGCCCATTGCATGGGGTGCGAATGACGACCAGCACATGAATCGGCCGAACGATCTTCATACTGCCACCCCGATCAAGCACCTGGTCGTGATCTATGGAGAGAATGTCTCGTTCGATCACTACTTCGCGACCTATCCGCATGCGGCAAATCCCTCAGACGAACCGACGTTCAACGCGCTGCCCGGTACGCCCAGGGTGAACGGTCTGACCGGCCCCCTCCTCTCCAGAAATCCGAATGCCACGAATCCGGCCAATGGTGCGGGCGCAGCGAACCCGTTCCGCATCGACCGTACGCAGGCGGCCACCGCCGACCAGGATCACGCCTATGCGGCAGAGCAGCAAGCCTACGACAACGGCGCCGTCGACCTGTTCCCGAAGTACACGGGCAAAGGGACGAACGACAGCGCCAGTGAGTCTGGAAGCCATCGCGAGGTGATGGGCTATTACGACGGCAACACGGTCACTGCGCTGTGGAACTACGCGCAGCGCTTCGCGATGAGCGACAACGCATGGTCGTCGACCTATGGCCCCTCGACGCCGGGTGCCCTGGAGGTGGTCTCCGGTCAGACCAACGGCGTGAAGCCCGTGCTCACGACGAAAAAGCCGTCGGCCCCGGGCTCCTACTACGTGAACGACGGGCAGGGCGGCTTCACGCTGATCGACGACGTCGATCCAGCCTATGACAGCTGCTCGAGCCAGCGCGACACCATCATGATGACGGGCAGGAATATCGGCGACCTCCTGAACGCCCGCAATATCTCGTGGGGCGGTTTCATGGGCGGCTTCAACCTTCAGACGGTGAACAGCAATGGCACGACCGGGTGCAGGCGCAGCACGCTATCGGCAGTCGTCGGTGCAGCCACGGCTGACTACGTGCCACACCACAACTGGTTCCAGTATTACGCGTCGACGTCGAACCCGAAGCATCTGCGCCCGAGTTCGATCGAGGCGATCGGGCATACCCTGGAAAGAGATGGCCGAACTCCGGACCCAGCCAATCATCAGTACGATTCCGACGACTTCTTTGGCGCGGTGAGCGCGGGGAACTTTCCGGCCGTGAGCTTTCTCAAGGCCCCCGCTTTCCAGGACGGTCACGCGGGCTATTCGGATCCACTCGACGAGCAGGCTTTCGTCGCGAAGGTCGTCAACTTCCTGCAGCGCCAGCCGGACTGGAACAGCACCGCCATCGTCGTGACGTGGGATGACTCGGATGGCTGGTACGACCATGCTTACGCGTCGCCGACGAGCGCGTCATACGATTCGGTCGCCGACCACCTGAACGGCCAGGGAAAATGCGGTACCGGCCCGGCGCAGGATGGCTTGAACGGTAAGCCCGTGAACGGTCGCTGCGGCCCGGGCGCACGCATTCCGTTTCTCGTCATTTCACCCTGGGCGAAGGAAAATTACGTCGACCATACGTTGATCGACCAGTCGTCGATCGTTCGCTTCATCGAGGACAACTGGCTCGACGGAGAACGCATCGGCGGCGGATCGTTCGACAGCAAGGCAGGCAGCATCATGGGCATGTTCGATTTCGGCCGCAGCGACGAAGACCTCGCGCAGCGCAAGCTGTTTCTCGACCCGCCGACGGGGCTGCCAGTCGATCAGCCTGCGAAGGTCTGGCGCCAGGCAGCGCGGAATTCGAGAGGCATTCCAGTTTTGATTTCGATTCAATGCAAGGGGAAACGATGCAGTGCGCGCCATTTCTACACTAGCTTCTTGTAGATATGTCAACGCATCTCCGCGCTTCATTTCCTCAGTTTGCAGCCTCCTCATAATTCATATGGTTGATTTGAAATCCAAATCTGCCTCACCTTCATGTGCTGGTCGCTAAGCGGCCGCCCCGGAGCGCCGCGGGCGCTATGGCTGATTGCGGCTTCGGTCGCGGCACGGGATAAAAAACGTGGCGCTATGTATCGAACGAATAACGCCCTCGCCTTTACACAGACCGTTGCAAATCTTCCTGACGCTCGAGAGGGTACGAGTATTGCGCCACAAGCGAAGCACGTTGCCGTGAACGCCGATTGCCAGATGACACAAAGAGACCCAGACGGCTTTTGGAATTGCGCGACGCGATACCAGACATTTGCATGAGCGGGGGCTCTTCTATGTCGAACCGACACGAGGCCTCTCCTGCCGAGACGGGGGAGGTTCTGGTACTGGTGGGCGCCGCCTTCGCTGTGCTTGGCGGCTGGCTCGTCGCAATGGGTTCCACGCCCTACTACGTCGTCACCGGCCTCGCGCTGATCGGCTCGGGTACCCTCATGGTGCGAAGCCGCCTGGCAGGCGTCTGGAGCGTCTTTTTCACACTCGTCGCGGCACTCGTCTGGTCTATCTCCGAAGTCGGGCGCGACGGCTGGAAGCCCATGCCGCGCCTGCTGTTGCTCGCGTTGCTCGGCATCTGGTTCTACCTCAACATCGTCGTCGGCAATTCGGCGATCGCCCGTCCCGTTCGCGTCGTGGCAGGCGTCGCGGCGGTGGTCTACGCCCTCACGATCGTCGGCATGTTCTCGCCCAAAGTGCCCATGTCAGTGGCGCAACACCTTCGCTATGGACCGCTATCTGCGCCCCACAACAGCAGTACGTCGTCCGATCAGGGCAACTAGCACTGCCGGACATTTTCGCTGCGAAAGATTTGAGAATTGATTTCGATTCAAACGGCGAACCCCTGATGCGCGCTTTCGGGCTGCATCAGACGCGCGAGGAACACCAGTTGCTTGAAGACAGGTCCGGAAGTCACAGAGGTAAGCCACCGTGCTCATACAATTTCCAGACGAAGATGCCTTCTACCACGCGAGTGGCACGATCCGCTATCGCGCCGTCGTCGACGGCACATGGGTCATGTGCGAAATATCTCCGGAGGCCCTTGAAGACTATTTCCGTGCGCGCTCGGGTCGCGCCGGCCTGTTGGCGGCCTTCGCAACACATAGAAAGGAGATCGAATCAATCACAAGACAAATTCTTCCCCATCGGATCTCCGCTGGACGCTGTCAGCTTTTCTTGCGAGACTGCCTGTACCGGCCAGGAAGGAACGAAGCCGACATGAGGCACAACAGGGAAATCATGGAAGCCGCACGACGCGACGAGACAGCAATCACGAGCGCATGCCTACCCTCCGACATGGAGGCTCTCGAGGCTGGAAGTGCGTTGACGTGAGCATGCGCTCTGCGATGTCATTCCCTTGAATGCGAATGCGGCCGGGTCCTTGACGCACTGCAGTGTGATCGAAGGCACGCTATATGCGCACGTTCGGGATTGCATCGCAGCAACTCGCCGCTGCGAACTGCTTTCACCGTGTGCGCTGGCTTGAAAAGAAGATGAATAGTGCCTTGCGTATGTGGCGCGGAGGCGGTTGAGAATTCTGTTCGAAACCGCTCTTCTCACGAATTCATCAGCGGGATGGCCACAATAATGAACAGCTTCGATACCGTCATTCTGGGAGCCCTCACCCAACTCCAGCTTCCGCCCCAGGTCGACTACGCCATTGGGGTAATTGCCGACTTCTACACGTTCAAGGGTTATCTGTTAATCCCGTTGTTGTGGTGGATCTGGTTCCAGCCACACGAGCGGCGTGGCTGGCGCCGCGAGATCGTACTCGCCACGCTGGCGAGCGGACTGATTGCATTAGCGGTGGGGCGCCTCCTTGCGCGCATTCTGCCGTACCGGGAAAGGCCGCTATTCACGCCGGACCTGCATCTGCATTTCGCCTCGTCGCCCGTGCAGCTCGCCGGGCTGATGCACTGGAGTTCCTTTCCAAGCGATCACGCCATGCTGTGGACGGCAGTGGCAATGGGGATCTTCCTTGTCTGGCGAGGCATCGGCATTCTTGCGTTTCTGTCTGTCGCGGCATTCGTCTGCTTTCCGCGCGCGTACCTGGGTTATCACTACCCGACGGATCTGCTCGTCGGCGCCTTGATCGGCATCGTGATTACCTGGATCATGACGCGCAGAGCCGTGAGAAGGCGCACGGTCAAACCCTTCATGCGCTTCGTCATGCGCTACCCCGGGCCGGTCGCGGCGGTCGGTTTTCTGCTCTGTTTCGAACTGGTCACGCAGTTCGACGACCTTCTACGGCTCGCCCATTCGGTACTGCATACGGCGACATGACTGATGCCGGCGTCGAACCCACGCCAATCGTGGCTGCGGGCTTTCCCGTCCACCGCCTTCACGATGGTGATGGCAACGGCTTCATTCGGACTGCTACGTACCGCGATGAGATCGGTCACGGGGAAATGACGACCCTGGCAGTCCACTATTGCGTATCACTACGCGCGTGCGTCGTGATCTGTACGAAATCGGCGACGATACGCCCTGCGCCGTAGTGTGCTTCCATCTGCTTCAACTGCTGCCCCACGGCCGCAAGGTAAGCCGAGCGAGACTCCGAAGCCGGACGCAGCCCATCGAATAACGGCGCCGGCGTAATCAGCAAAACGATCATCTCCGTGCCGAACGGCTTGTCCACGAGCCAGTATCCCGATCCTCCGACCGTCGCCGAGAAGCCGGCCGGCGCCTGGTTGTCGCGCTCGACGTTGCTGGGAACGAGATGTACGACACTGCCGTCGAGCGCGAAATAGTCCACGTTGACGTATGACTCGTAGTGCGGGGTGGTGATATCGACGATGAGCGGCATGCCCTGCGTCAGGCGCGCGTCGAGTGGCCGGGTATGGATCGTCGCGCCGCCGCCGGCCAGATGGTTGGCGCGCCAATACGGCGCGAACGCGCTCACGACTTCGCAGTTGTGGTTCTCGACCGCTGTCACATCGAGTTTCGCGGCCTGCCCGCCGGGCGTTTGCGCGAGCGCGTCATGAACGTGCGCCATGTTCTCGCCAGTATTGGCAAAGCCACGCACCTGGACCACGTGCTCGGGCAGCGAAGCCGCAAGCGCCGAGCACGGAATCCGCGCGAGCGTCGCGTTCAGCGCGGCGATCGACGCCGCGTCGGCCACTGGCGCGCTCGATGCCGGGGCCGCTGCAACCGCGCTCGCGGCTGCCACGCTAGCCACAACCGCGGCTGGCACTGCGGCAAGCACCGGCGAGGCCGGCGCCTCCGAGGCCGCCTTCGTCGCACTGGCGGGCGCCATAGCGACCACGGAGGGCTTTGCGCCCGTTTGCCCATGCCCGGAAAGCACGCGATAGCCTAGCCATAGCCCCGCAGCGACGACGACCGCGCCCACGCCAATGGCGCCGACCCGGGCGCCCGGGAAGGCCGATGCATGCGTGAGCACGCCCATGCCTTCGAGAAACTGATTGACGCTCGCGGTGCGCGAGGCGCGGTCGAACGAAAGCGCCGCACTCAAGGTGCGCCATTGACCGCGATCGAGCCCAGTCGGCCGCTCGACGCGCAACTTGTCGCTGCGTGCCTGGGTGGCTGATTTGCGGTTGAACGGATGCTTGCCGGTGAGCAGTTCGTAGGTCACACAGGCGAGCGCATAGACATCGTCGCGCGGGTCCGGGTCGTGATGCTCGAACATCTCCGGGCTCGCATAGGCGGGTGTGATGCCACCGAGTGTCGCGGGATCGAAGACGGTGACGTCGGGATCTTCTTCGGGCCGCTGGAACACGCGCGCAATGCCGAAGTCGATCACTTTCACGTCGCCGCCGTCGGTGAGGAAAACATTCGCGGGCTTGAAGTCGCAATGCACGAAGCCGCGCTCGTGCGCATAGGCCAACGCCTGCCCCATCCCGGCAATGATGGGCCGCGCCTTTTCGAACGGCATACCCGCGAAACCCGGCGCGCGCAGCAGCTTGCTGAGCGGCTTGCCCGACAGATATTCCATCGTGAGGTAGACGAGCGGCCCGTCGCGGTCGAAGTCGTACACCGTGACGATATTGCGGTGCGCGAGCGTCTGCGCCTTGCGGGCCTCGCGCTGCAGTGCGATCAGCGAAGTCGGCTGCCCGCGGAACTGCACGTTCAGCACCTTGATCGCGATATAAGGTTTGCGGTCCGAAGCTTCCAGTTTGCGCAAATCGAGCGCCTTGTAGACGGTGCCCATGCCGCCCACACCCAGGCATTCTTCGAGCACAAAGCGTCCGTTGAGCGTGTCGCCGATCCCCTTCACGTGTTCCGCATCGTCGCCCGTGGTGGCGGTACGCGCGGCAGCAAGGGCTTCGTGGATGCGAGTGGAGTCGTCCACGGCCGCCGCGTTGTCCTCGCGATGTTCGATGCGGCGCAGGACCTCGGTATACACGGCGTCGGGCAGCGGATGGACAGTTTGCGTCGCGTCCACCGCTTCGCGCAGGCGCGCACAATTGGCCGCGTCGACCGCGAGCACGTGGTCGATCTCGGCGAAGAACGCCTCGCGTGAGAGCGCCCCGCTCTGGAATGTCTGGATCAGCTGCGCAAGGCTCATCATTCGTACGCCTTCAACTCGGCTTCAGGATGGCCGAGGCGCTTTGGGTCACACGTTAACGGCGCACGATCGCGCCGCGTGTGGCTGCTGCCGCGATCCCCGTCGAGTCCGCTGCAACGCGGTCCCGTCATCTTTAAAGCATACAGAGTCGCCGCCGGATCTGCGCGCACCGTGATCTCAGCCGGCACACGCGCTTGCAACCATGCAACAAGGTCTGATGAGAGAGTAATCTGCGGCAACGCGCAGTGCAATCGGTGCCTGAACCAGGCCTTTGGCTCGCACGTGTCGCCACAGAACCAACGGCCTCGCCACGCGCTGTTGGGCTTCCACCATCAGCGTTTTCGCGCGCAAGCGCTGCCAGCTGTCCTCCCCGCACCCGGCGGCTTGCCGCAAAGCCCCGTCGCACAAGGCGTCGCGCGCTTCGTGAGGCTAGCGCGAAGGCGCTGGCACACCCTGTGCATCAAGAGGAGCGAGCCCGCAAGATACTGCAGCTCAATCGCCAACTACCCCGTACTGCCCTTCTGGAGAACTGTCATGAGCAAGCTGATGATCGCCGACCTGAGCGTCGCGCAAGAACTCGACCGCAAAGCAATGAGCGCCGTTCGCGGCGGCGGCGGCCTGAGCCTCTGGCCCGGCTACTACCCGGCGCCGTCGTTCAAGTACGACACGACGAACTTCAACGCCCAGCAGTTGATCGGCCAGACGAACACCATCGAGAACAACGTGGGCAACGACGTCGCCTTCGCGCAGAACATCCACGCGACGGTCAACCCGGTGCAGACGGCCCACAACACGATCAACTTCTGATCGTCCCGCCGGCGGCGCGGCCGCACGCTGCGTTCATGCGCGTGCCGCGCCCGCCCGGGTCCATCCGTCCTATTCATCAGCAACTGGAGGCTCATCATGAGTTCCCTCGTTATCCGCGAGCTGGCTCCTGGAACGGCGCTCGACCGCCGCGCCATGACAGCCGTACGCGGCGGCAACGGCAGCTCCTACGGTGGCTACGGCCCGATCGCCAACATCACCGTCTCGCCGAACATCGTGCAGAACATCTCGCAGGTTCAGGTGGTCGACGTCGCCGCGCTCAACAACATCGGTTATATCGGCGCTGGCTTCGGGTCGCTGAATCTCAAGGTCAATCCCGCGCAATACGCGAACACCGGAGTGACGTTTTAGCCGCGGCCGCGATGGGATCATGCAGACGGCGCCGCGAGGCGCCGCCTGCTTGTTTACGTGCGCCGCGCGCCACCGCCTATACTCAAACGACTCCCCTCTAGCCCAATCCGCTCACGTGGAGCAGACCATGAGCATTATCGTCATCAAGGACCTTCCGGAAAGCGTGGAACTGGACAGGCAGGCCATGGCCGCGATCGTGGGCGGCGCCCGCGTCGCCTCGCAGCGCACGCTACTCGTGCCGCGGCCATTTATCGGTGTACGTGTGGAGATCGAAGGCTCGCCCGCGCAGCGGGGGCCGGCAACCGTCCCCACGGCGCGGCCCCGCACGACGCTGCTGCGCTGAATTCAGGCAGCGCGCGCGGTCATCGCCGCACGCGTGCTGGCAGGCGGAAATACGCACCACGTGCCATCGTCGTGACGGAAGAAGAAGATTGCAATCGTGCGCGCGGGATGCACCGCTTCTACGCAGACATAGCGCAGCCGTTGCTCCTGTGTGCGGCTGAAACGCACCACACGGGCCGGCACGCGCGCGTTGGGTGCGAGCCACTTGTCGACGAGGGTGCGCAGTGAAGTTTCGGCGGAATTCATGATGGTCTCCGATGCAAGTGGCGATGCGTGTCGTAATGGTCTCGACTGGATATGGCATTCACACCGCCTGCGCGGCGTACGTTTGGCGGCTGTCCTGCACGCGGCGCGCGTGAATCAGCGCGCGCACCACGCGCAAGCCGGCCAGCGGATGGGCAATGCAGGTGCGGACCTGGTCGCTGCGGCCCTTGCCGTCCACGCACCAGGTGCAGAAGTGTTCGCAGTTGTTGCTGAGCAGGCGGTAGCGGTCTTCGCCGAGACGCGAGCGCGCACGCGCGACGGCTTCGCGGCCCTCGAAGGCCGCGCACGGATGCGCAACGACGGCGACTTCGTAGCCTGCCGCGAAACGTTCGAGCGTGACCTCTTCGATCGGACCGCGATGCAGCGACACGCACAAGCCGGCGTAATGGACGACGCGCCCACCGCCGATATAGATGCCGTGATGGCTGTAGCCCGCGCGACGCGACACGAGATGCGCGCCGAGCGGCGGTTCGTCTGCGTGCATCGTCGGTTGGAGGTCGGGGCTCATGGCTGCATCCGTCTGGCTGGTTGCCGGCTTCCGGTGCTGCTCAACGGTTTGCCGGTTGCCAACTACCCTGCATCAGACATGCCAGGCGGCCGATCACGGTTGTATAAGGCGTAGCGGGAGAAGGTAGGTGCTGGAGGCACCCGTATGTCGGCGACGTGCCAACTCGAGCACTTCGATTGTGTCGGCGCCAAACCATCAGTTCGCCGCCAAACCTCCTCACGAAGCGGGATCGCGTATGTGTCGGAGTCCTGATGACGACCGGCAACCAACGTGTTGGCGAACGCACGACCCTTTGCACCGCGGCCGCACGAGACGCGGGCGCGGGCGGAACGCGCTGCGCGAATGCGATGTCATATGGGGCAAGCCTCGCGGGGAAATGACGCGCGAGCGCCGCGTTTCGCTGAAAAATGGCATGCTGCTTGCAAGGTATGGTCGGAACGCCGCGTGCCCGCGGCCATCATCTTGACGGAGACCTGTCATGACCTCGCTCGCCATCACCGACCTTCATCTGCAATGCGATCTCGACCGCAAGGCCATGTCGTTCATCCGGGGCGCAGGCGCGCCGTGGGTATTCGGCTGGATACAGCCCTACGAGCCCGCGCAGCCTTCGCCGCTCGGACCCGTCATCAATCTCTACCAGACCAACAACACGTTCTACGCGAATCAGGTCGTCAATCAGTACCAGACGCTCGACGTGACCAATTCGGCGTCGAACTCGAACGTTGCGGTAAACGTGGGCCAGAACGGCAGGAATAACGGACTCGTCGCGTAGCCTATGGAGGCTCGATCGTGACAGGCGGATTGTTATGGAGTTCGGCATCGCGCACTGACGTAGGCCGTGTGCGGGCGCTCAACGAGGATGCATGTCTCGATCAGCCCCAGCGGGGCTTGTGGGCAGTGGCCGACGGCATGGGCGGGCACACGGCGGGCGATCTGGCCAGCGGCATGATCGTGCAGGCGCTTGGGGCCATTGTCGTGCCCAACGCGCTCACCAGTTTCTCGGCCACGGCGCGCGGCACGCTGCAGACGGTGAACCACCAGTTGCGCGAAGAAGCGGCGCGGCGCGGGGTGCGCATGATCGGCAGCACCGTTGCCGTGCTGATGGCGAAGGGGCGCGAATTTGCCTGGTTATGGGCGGGCGACAGCCGCATTTATCTGTATCGCGATGCGCAGCTCGAAGCGCTCACGACTGACCATAGCTACGTGGCGGAGCTACAGGCGCAGGGGCATTTGAGCGCCGAAGCGGCGCGCCATCATCCATCGCAGCATTTGATAACACGGGCCGTCGGTGCGGCAGACTGGCTTGATCTGGACGAAGGCCGCATCGTCGTGCGCGACGGAGACCTCTTTTTGCTTTGCAGCGATGGGTTGAGTAATGAAGTACAGGCGCCCGAGATGGTACGGGCGCTCGAGGCTGGGGATTGTCAGCATGCCACTGATTTGCTCGTTGAGATGGCCTTGCAGGCTGGGGGGCGGGATAACATTACCGCTGTCGTTGTGAAGGTCGATGATCCGGTTGCGTCGGATCGGACGCTGGTTAATCCTGCTGTTGGGCGTTAACCGCGACAAAATAGCGCCCGCTGGGCACCAAACTCAAGCCCCCTTCTCATGATTCACCTTCTCGGCATGCCGAAAATCCTTAGAATGAATCCCATGCTTCTTGAGCAGCATCTGCAAATGCGACCGATTCATATCACAGCGCCTCGCGAGCTCCGCGACCGTCCCCCCGGTCTCCTGCAACCCGCGCTCGAGAAACGCCCGCTCGGCCTCATCGCTCGCAGCGCGCTTCGCATCGCTCAGTGACAGCGGCGCACCTGCCGCTTCGGCCTCCGCCACCCGCAAAGCCAGCGCAGCAGACTTAGGCCGAATATCGTCGGGCAGATGCTCGATATCGGCCGTCTCACCCGCAAGGCACGAAAGCCGATACACGAGATTACGCAGTTCGCGAATATTCCCTGGATAAGCATACGTAAGCAGAAAATCGCGCAGCTTGGGCGTAAGCTTCATAGGCCGCCGCTTGAGCTGCGCAGCGGCCTCGTCGCCGAAATAGGCAATCAAAAGCGGAATCTCGTCGTTGCGTTCGCGCAGCGCAGGCAGCGTGACATGAATCACGCTCAGCCGATAAAACAGATCCTCGCGAAACAGCCCCTGCGCGGCGAGTTCGCGCAAATTGCGGTTGGTCGCGGCAACGATGCGCGTGTCGACCCCGATGGGCTCATCGGAGCCCACCCGCTGTATCTCGTGCGATTCGAGCACGCGCAGCAGCTTCACCTGCCCCTGCAGCGGCAACTCGCCGATCTCATCCAGAAAGATCGTCCCCGTATGCGCGCTCTCGAACTTCCCTTTGCGATCGCTCGACGCCCCCGTGAACGCCCCTCTGCGATGCCCGAACAACTCCGATTCGAGCAGGTTCTCGGGTATCGCGCCACAATTCACCGAGATGTACGGGCGGTCGGCGCGCGCGCCGTTGGCGTGGATCACCTTCGCCATCAACTCCTTGCCCGTACCGCTCTCGCCGTCGATCAGCACGGGCAGGTCGGTCGGCGCCGCCTTTTCCGCGATCTCCAGCGCGGCGAGCAGCTTCGGGTTGTCGCCGAATATGCCTTCGAAGATGAAGCTGCGTTCGATCAGCGCCTCGCGCCGCCGGTGCGCGGTCGGCGTGAGCGCGTCCGGCCTCGCCAGCGCATCGAGCGCTTCGGGCGCCTCGGCCGCGACTTCGACGAAGCGCTCCTTGCGCGAGAGTTGCATGACTTCGTCGCGCAGCGCGTTCGACTGGTTCAAGAGCTTCTCGATGTCGGTGCGTTCGAGCCGCGGCGCCCAGCGCAGCGTCGAGCGCAGGATCTCGATCTTCTCGAGCAGCCCCGCATATGACACAACCGAGCTGCCGAATCCGTGCGGGTCGAAAAGTTTCATGACGCCCCCAGCTGCTTTTGTACGAGCTGGAAATACATGCCCTTGCGCTCGACGAGTTCTTCGTGCCGCCCCTGCTCCACGATCGCCCCTTCGTAGAGCACGAGGATCTTGTCCGCCCGCATGATGGTGCTCAACCGGTGCGCGATGATCAGCGCCGTGCGGCCCTGCAGTATGTCGTGCATGTTCGAAAGGATGTTGCTTTCCGACTGCGTGTCGAGCGACGAGGTGGCTTCGTCGAACACGAGCAGCCGCGGGTCGTGATAGAGCGCACGCGCAATGCAAAGACGCTGGATCTGCCCGCCCGACAGGCCCATGCCGCGCTCTCCCACCACCTGCTCGTAGCCGAGCGGCATCTTGCTGATGAACGCGTGCGCATCGGCCATGCGCGCCACTTCCTCCATGCGCCGCCAGTCCGGCGTGGCATCGCCGCATGCGATGTTCTCGGCAATCGTGCCGGAGAACACGAGGTTCGTCTGCATGACGTAGCCCACCTGGGCGCGAAAGTACGCGTGGTCGATCGCGCTCATGTCGTAGCCGTCCACGTTGATCTTGCCTTCGGTCGGCGCGTAGAAGCCCACCAGCAGCTTCGCGAGCGTCGTCTTGCCGGAACCGCTGCGCCCCACGATCGCCACCATCTGGCCGCGCCCCACGGAAAAGCTGATGTTTTCCAGCACATACGGCGTTTCGTTGCCGCCATAGCGGAAATACACGCCGTCGAATTCGATGTCGCCCTGCAGGTCGGGAAGCAGCACGCGCGAAACGAGGTCGGCGGGCTTCTGCTCGGGCTCGATGTCGAGCACGTCGCCCAGCCGCTCCATTGCGACCGCCGCGTCGTTCATGAGGCTCCAGAGCCCGACGAGGCCCATGAGCGGCGCGAGCACACTGCCCATAAACGCATTGAACGCAATGAGCTGGCCGATGCTCAACTCCTGATCGAGCACGAGCGTGGCGCCCGCCCAGAGAATCACGATCGTGGTCGCCGCGTTGAGCAACTGGCTGCCGAGGCCGACGAGAATGTTGAAAGCCTGCGCGCGATACTGCACTTCGAGCGACTTCGCGTACTTGCGCTCCCACTTGAGGCGCACCGCTCTTTCTATTCCCATGCCCTTCACGGTTTCGACGCCGCCAAGCGTCTCCATCAGCATGGAGCGCGCATCAGTGGACACGGCAAAGACTTCGCGCGCGTAGCGCTTGATGCGCGGCGTGGCAATGGCGGTGAGGGCCATAATGGGAATCACGAACGCGATCAGCAGCAGCGTCAGCTTCACGTTGTAGAGGAACATGATCGTGAAGTAGATGAAGATCATCAGCAGGTTGAGCGCCGTCGTCACCGTCGATTCGGTCAGGAACGCGCGTATCGTCTGGTTCTCCTGAAAGCGCGCGAAGATATCGCCTGTTTTGCGGCGCGCGAAAAACGAGAACGGCAGCGACATGGTGTGCTTGAAGAACTGCGACATCATCGCGAAGTCGAGACTGCGCACCATGAAATTCGACAGATGCGCGCGTATCGTCGTCATGAGCTGCGTAAACACGTGCGAAATAATGAGTCCCACGATCAGGAGATGCAGCAGGCTCACGTTCTGGTGGACGATCACGCTGTCGAGAATGTTCTGGATGATGAGCGGCGGCACCACGCCCAGCAGCTGGATCACGAAGGTTGCGAGAAACAGGTGCGCGAGTATTTTCCGGTAGGGCAGCAGATAGCCGATGAAGCGCACCCATGGCGAGCGCGTCGCAGCCTGAGCGCCCGTGGTCTCGCCCGCCGTGAACAGCAGGCACGTGCCGTTCCAGCCGCGCTCGAACGCTTCGACGCTCAGCTTGCGAAAGCCGAGCGCCGGGTCTGCCACCCTCACCCACTGCTTCGACACGCCGTACACGACGATATAGTGGTAGCCCTCCCAGTGCGCGATGAAGGGCAGCTCGAACCCTTGCAGCGCCTCGAACGTGCACTGCACGCCGCGCGTGGTGAAGCCCAGAGCCTCGCCGGTGCGCGCGAGACTGTCGAGCGTCGCGCCCTGCGTCGTCACGTTCGCGAGGTCGCGCAGCTTGCCGAGCGTCATGGGAATGCCGTAATGCCGGCAGATCATGGCGAGGCACGCCGCGCCACAATCCATCTCCTCGGCCTGCTCGACCAGCACGAAGCGCTTGATCACGCGTTCCCTGAAGGTCGCGTCCGCGCCGCTGTCCACGGCGACGGGCCGGCTGCGGCGCTCGGCGAGCTTCTTCTGCCGCTGCAGTTCGCGCTCGTTGAAGCGCACGCGCTCTTCCAGCACCTCGCGCAGCTTCGGGTTGCGCTCCAGCATGAAATGCACGGTCTTCTCGGGAATCACCAGCAGCCGCACATCGGTGAGCGCCGTGACGCTCGCGAGCTGATCCTGGCGCAGCAGGCACGCGCGTTCGCCGAAGATCTCCCCCGCGCCGAGCTTCGCGATCTGATAGACGCTGCCTTCTTCCTCGCGCGCGATACTGACTTCGCCCTGCCGCACGACATACAGGCGCGTGTCGCCACCGGCGCCCTGATGGATGATTTCCTTGCCCGCGCTCACGCGCTTGACACCCACGCTCGACACATACTCTTCCAGTTCGGCGCGCGAAAGCTTGCCACGCAGGTCGAACAGCCGCGTGACGAAGCCGCCCGCGGAGCTGATCGCCACATAGCTCGTCACGAACGACTGCGCGGCCGGATTCGCGGCCAGAAGTGGTTCGAGCGCGGCACGGGGGATGCAAAGCACCTCGGTCTTCGCGGAGGCGCGCACCGACACCTCGTGCCGGTAATCGCGCAGCATGGCGATTTCGCCGAACACTTCGCGTTCCTTGCGCACGCCGAGACTCATTTCCTTGCCGCGCTCCTCGGCGATGAGCCGCACGGAGCCCGAGCGGATCACATAGAGTCCGGCTGCGGGCTCGCCGCGCTTGCACAGGGTATCGCCGAACGCGTAGCTCTGCGTTTCGACCTGCGCGGCGAGACGGTCGAGTTCTTCGCGCGAAAAGAGCGAGAGCGGTTCGACCGATGCGAGAAAATCCACCAGCGACGGCGCGCTGGCCGGTAGGGGCGCCTGGGTGTCCATCTGCGTGGCTCTGCGCGCTCAGTGCGCATCGATGATATGTTCTTGCGCGCGCTCCGCGAGCCACTCTTCGCGCAAGAGCCGCCGCACCTCGGCAGAAACGTCCGCTTCGAGCGACGCCGGGTGCTTTGCCGTCACGCAGAAAATTTCGAAGAACGAGCCGTCCGGCGCGGGAAACGGGCCGAGCAGGTCGCCGACCTGCGCATTGAACACCTTCGCCTCGATGTCCGTCTTCAACGACCCGCGCAGCACCTTGCCGATCACGCCGCCGCGCTCGCTGGTATCGGCGATCGAATGCTCGCGCGCCATTTCACCGAACGCCTGCGGCTCGTCCTCCAGGATCGACATCACCTCGCGCGCCTTGCCTTCGGAGTCCACCACGATGTGGCTCACTTCGATGCTGTCGAATTTCGGCGAATTGAGCTTGAAATAGCTTTCGACCGCCTCGTCGTTGCAGATCAGGTTGAAGGTCTTCTCCTGATAGAGCGTATCGGTAATGAAGTGCTCGAATTCGTCGAGGCTGATACCGAACACGTCCAGGTAGCGATTCATGTCCGCCGCGCGGTGCAGCCCCCGTACGCGGCGAAACTGGTCGGCGCGTTGCTGGATTTCGTCGGGCTCCACCTTCACGCCCATTTTCTTCGCGGCGATGACCGTGAGCCGGTCGCGCACCTGCTGTTCGACCAGGCTCTCGAACTGCCCCGTGAGTTTCAGCACGCGGATGAAATCTTCCGTGCCGATCGCTTCATCGTCGATCCGTACGATTGTCGTCATTGCGTTCCCCTGATTTCTGATTCCCGAATACTGAACTGGTTAGTGTCTTCAGCCTGCGACCTGGCGGAACGGGTCCAGCGCGAAATCGATCAGGCGCCGCTCGCGCACCACGATTTCGGCGGTTGCCGTCATGCCGTAGCGCAACGGATAGGTCGCGCCGCCAATCGAAAAATGATTGCGCGCGAGACGCACGCGCCCCTCGTAAACCGGCTCCTTCGTCTGCGCCTGCGGCTTGGTGGTCGGCGAAATATATTCGAGCGTGCCGTCCACCACGCCATAGCGCTGGTACGGAAACGCGTTGAATTTCAGCTTGACGGCCAAGCCCTCGTGCAGGAACGCGCGGTCCTGCTCCGCAATCGCCACCTTCACGACCGGGCGCGCGTTGGCCGGCGCAATGCCCCCTAGCGGCGTGTTCGCCTGGATCTTGTCGCCGGGCTGCGTCGTCGTCACGTCGGTAATCACGCCCGAGACTGGCGCGAGCACGAGCAGGAAATTGTCCTTGTCGATGTTCTCGAAGCGGATACGCGCCGCGGCGTCGGCGGCAAGGCGCGCGGTCTGCACCTGCAGGCGCAGCTTGTCCTCGGTATTGGCGATTTCGCGCTCCGTCGCGTCGTATTCGATGCGCAGCGACGTGAGCTGCCCGGCGCTGCCTTCGAGCTGCGCCTTCGCCTGGGCGAACTCGTGGCTCGTTTGCGCCTGCAATTCGCTGAGCCGCGCCTGGGCGATCCGGTAGTTGTTATCGGCCTGCAGGAATGCGCTGCGCTTTTCCTCGACCTGGCTTTGCGACACCCCGCCGCCGCCGGGCAGTGCGAACAGGCGCTCGTACTTGTCCTGGTCTTCCTTCGCGAGGTCGCGCACGTGGCGCGCGTTGTCGATATTGCCGCGCGCCTCGTCGAGCTGGGCGTTCTCGGCCTGCTGGAGCTTGCTCGTGCCCTCCGCCACGCGCGTTTCGTGCAGATGCGTTTCAACGTCCATCTGCGCCTTGAGCGCCTCGGCCTTGCGCTCCATGAGCGCCTTCTTCTCGGGGAACTCCTTCCAGTCGCGCTCGGCGTCGTCGAGCTTCAGACGCGCGTCGAGCGCGTTGGTCGCTGCCTGGATCGCGCCGCGCGCGTTGATGCGGCCGATCACGTCGTCCTTCTCCACGGGCTGGCCTTCGGCGATGTAGATGTCCACGAGCTCCCCATCCACGGGCGCATAAATGCGGCGCACTTCGGATTCCGGGGCAAGCGCCCCCGGCGCACTCACGATGACGTCGGCGCGGCCGACGAACGACCACAGGAGGCCGCACACCACGAGCGCCACCATCGTGATGATCGTGGCTTCGATGAGGCGCCACGGACGCGCCGTGAGGATCGCCACGCCTTCCTCGCTGTGGTCGCCCAGCGCCTCGCCAAGCGGCCGCGGCGGCTCGGGCGCGGCACGCCCCCCATGCATGCCGAACGCCTTGCTCAGGCGCTCAATGAGTTGGCGCGGATTCACCATGCCCTCCCGCTAGCGCCAGCTTTTCGAGCGCGCCCGCATGGGCTGCGAACGGCGGCGTGGCGAAGTGAGCGGCGGCCAGGCTGTCGTGCACGGCCTGCGCATGGCCCGCGTGCGCCTCGCTGTCGATCTGCTGATACTGGTCGACGTCGGCGCGTACCGCATCGAGCCCGGCGAGGCGCGGATAGCGCTGCGCATAGTCGTTCAGCATCGCGGTGAGCGCGTCGAAGCGATCGCTCGCGAGCGCGCTGTCGATTGCCTGATGGATGCGATCGAGCGCGGCCACATACACGGAGTCATCGCTCTGCAGCTTGCGCAAGTGGCTGAGCGAATCCGCATACACGCCAGCAAACGCCGGCACATACGCCGAGATGCGGTCGAATGCACGCTGATGCTCGCCGGGGTCGTCGTTCCAGCGGCTCGTCAGCGCGTGGATCGGCGCCTCGTCGCGATAGATGCGGATCGGCGCCTGCGAACCGCCCCGTCCCAGCACGAACGATTGCAGTGCGCCGATCCAGCCGATGTTTTCCACGAGCGGCGCGGCGTCCGGATTGTGGCGCGCGAGCGTACGCATGTCCTCCACGATGGCGCGCGCACGGTCGAACGCGCGCGCGTTGATCGCGGCGACCCAATCGGGCACGTTCGCCTTGATGAGCGCTTCCGTCCCCATCGCGCGCCACGTGCTGTCGTTCGGGTGGCGCGTGAGATATTGATCGGCCATGCGCGCCGCGCTTTCGAACTGTCCGCTCGTGAGCAACGCCTGCATCTCGCGCTGCGGCGCGCCCTGGAAATACGTGAGCGCGACGAGTGCGAGGATCACGGCGATCCCGCCGCCGCCCCAGCGCGCGAACGCGCCCATGTTGATCTTCCCGCTGCCGCCCAGCGCTTCGCTCAACTCGCTCAGGAAGAGCTCGATCCTGCCGCGCCGGCGTCGCGCGTCGTGGCCCGGTTCCGGCGCGGGTCGCGGCGCATCGGGGTTGATTTCGTCGTCCTGCGCCGGCGCGGGCGGCGTGCAGAAAATGTCGAGAAACGAGTGCGCGCTGCCAATGAACGTCGTGCGGTCGGCGTCTTCGGCGAGCACCGAGGCGCGGTGTTCGCGCGTCGCCGTCACGGTGGCATCGCTTCCACTCGTGCTCTCGAGGCCAATCCGGTAGACGAAGTGCTCGCCGCCAAAGGCGATCCGCTGGCCTTCTTCGAGCTTGACCGCGTGATCGTCGAGCCGCTGGCCGTCGAGGAACGTGCCGTTGGTGCTGCCGAGGTCTTCGACGTACATCGCGTCGTCTTCGGCGTAGATGTGCGCATGACGCCGCGACAGATAGTTCACCTGGTGCGGATACGCGTCGTGATACTGCGAGAAGGTCTCGTCCGCCTTGCTGACCAGGAACGGAAAACTCGTGACGACGATCTGCTGCAAACCGAGATCGGCGCGCTCCGGCGTGAGCGTCACCACGGTCGCCCGCACGGGCGCGCGCACCGTGCGCGGCGCGAAACTCACGCGAAACGCGAGCGCGCCGGCAAAGCTGAGTTCGTCGCCGTCCTTGAGCACGTGGGGCTTCTGGGTGACTTCGATACCATTGACCGCCGTGCCGTTCTTGCTGCCCAGGTCGGCCACGTAGGCCGCTGCGCCCTCGCGGAAGATGCGCGCGTGACGGCGCGAGACATCGACCACGACTTCTGGCCGCGCCGCGGCAAAAGGCGGCTGTGTCCGCCCGACTGCGAAAAGATCCTTGTCGATGCGGATTTCGCCCAGCTCCGCATGCGATATCGGCCGCAGCACGATATCGAACGTCCGGTCGAGCGATGTCTGGCTCTCGGCAATGGAAGCGGCGTCAGGCACCATGATTCCGCCAGCGATCAGCAGTTGTGAGCCGGAATGCGCGTGGCGCAAGCGCCGCGTGCGCACTGACTCTCCGTGTGAAGCCGCGCGCCTTGCACCTGGCGATCGGGGTGTGAGAAAAGTGTAGGCGACTGTTGGCTGGAGTCAAACAACTGACGCGGTCCGCTGCAACGAGCGCGCTCACTTGACGGGCGCTGCCGACACAGCGGAATTCGAGGCCACGTTGGCCACATCGACGTCGGGCCAGCCGCCGCCGATCGCCTTGTAAAGGGTGACGGTGTCGCTCAGGATCAGCTCATGGTTGGCAAGAAGCGACTGTTCCGCATTCGCGAGCGAACGTTCGGACTCCAATACTTCGAGCTGCGACACGAGCCCTTCCTTCAACTGCGCCTCGACCTGCGCCGCGACGGTGCGCAGACGCTCGTTCTGCAGCAGCAGTTCGATGCGCTGCTTTTTATGTGCGTCGAGGTTCACGAGCGCGTTCTCGACTTCTTCGAACGCCGTGAACACCACCTGGCGATACTGCTCTTCGGCGACCTTGCTCTGGGCCTCGGTCGTCTTGATGTGGGCATGCACGCTGGGGTCGAACATCGGGAAGTCGATGCTCGGCATGAAGCTCAGCGTGAACACCTTGAACAGATCGGAGAGCGAGAACGCCGCCGTGCCGGCGCGGCCCGTGAGACTGAGGGTCGGCAATTGCGCGAGCCGCGCGGAACCGACTTCGTCATACGATTCGAGAATGCGGTACTGCGCGGCCACCACGTCGGGGCGGCGCCCCAGCAACTGCGCGGGCAGGCCCATGGGCACGTCCGGCAGCTTCACGCGCTGGCGCAACTGGCCCAACGGCATCCTGAACTCGCCCGCGGGCACGCCGACCAGTGTGGACAGCGCGTTTTCGGCGGTATCGCGCTCGCGATGCAATTCCAGCAGTTCGTTCGTCACGCCATTGACTTCCGCGCTCTGGCGCAGCACCTCGGTTTTGGGCGCAACACCGTTTGCGTACATCTGCTGGTAGATGGTGAGAATCTGCTTGTTCCGCTTGAGCGTGTCTTCCTCGTCGCGGATCTGATCGTCGAACTGGAGAATCTGGAAATAAGTGCTCGCCACATTCGCAACGAGCGTCAAATAGCCTGCACGCCAATCCGCTTCGCTAGCGTGATACTCGGCCTTTTGGGCCTGCACGCTTTTTTCGACTTTGCCCCAGATATCGATGTCCCAGTTGACCTGAGTGGCGACGTTATAGGTCTTCGAGAGCGCTAGCCCCGTGCTCTTCTCATAGTCGATACCCGCGCCCGCGTCGACCGTCGGAAGTGCACCGGCCTGCACTTCCCCGATCTGCGCGCCGGCCACGCCAATGCGCGCCGCCAGCACCCGGATATCGACATTGCCCGCAATCGCCTTATCTATGAGTGTATTCAGGTAGGGATCGTCGAACTCTTTCCACCACTGCGGATTGACCGTATCGGCCGCGGAAAACGTGCGGCTCGTATGCGCCCAGGCGTCCTTCTCAGGCATGTCCGGGCGCCGATACGCAGGCGTACTCAGATCCGTGCAGCCGCACAGCGCCACGGCACACAACCCGGCCGAACCGACGACGCGGGTCAGCCAGCGCGACGCGCCGCGACGTACGTGTGCGGCGGACGGCGAGAGCAGTGTGTTCACGATCGACTCCTTAAGGGAAAGGCGGCGAAGGACGCGACGAAGAAGCGGTGTGCAGCGGATGCGGTGGAGGGCGGCGCCGTTGGAGGCGGGTAAGCCTCCACGGCTGGCAGCACGATCAGAAGTTGATCGTGTTGTGAGCCGTTTGCACGGGGTTGGTCGAAGCGTGGAGGTTGTTCACGAACGCCACGTCGTTGCCCGTGTTGGACAGGATGGTGTTCGTCTGGCCGATCAGCTGCGATGCGGAGAAGTTGGTGGAGTCGACCTTCACGCTCGGCATCGTCGGGTAGCAGACGGGCCACAGGCCCAGGCCGCCGCGCACGGCGCTCATTTCACGGCGGTCGAGTTCTTGTGCGACGCTCAGGTCGGCGATCATCAACTTGCTCATGGCAGTTCTCCAGAAAAGGATGCAACAGTGTTGGGATTGTGAGCTGCAAGGTTGCGGGCTCGGGTCCAACAAGGCATGAGGCGTGCCAGGTGCGCGAGCGCGCGTGCGCATGGCGGCGCATCGCCCGTTGCACAAGGACAGTTCTGGAATTCCCGGAGTCTCATGCGCGGCGCGTGGCGCGCGCGGGTCAGGCGTGGTGATGGGCGCGCGCCAACGCGTCAATCGGCTTATGTCGGCGCACTGCGAACACTGTTTGTGGGGGAACGTGAAAGCGTCGCAAACGTTCGTGCATCGCCTTGGCGTGCGCGACCCGATTCGTATGGATCACTTAACGTAGATGGTGATTTTCTTCGAGTACACCGGCGGGTTGTGCGGCACGTGGTGCGCGTCGCCCATCAGCAGCTGCAGCGTATGTTTGCCCGGCGGCAACTGCAACATGGTTTCGGTCTGGCCGGCGCCGAAGTGCAGATGGTTGCGATCGGATGGAATGGGCTGATCCATCGGCGGCAAGTCCGTATCGACGAGCAGATGGTGGTGGCCCGTGTTGGGAAACTCGACTTCCGCAGGCGCCACGCCCATGTTGCGCAGGCCGAACCAGACGCGGAATGGCCGCCCGGCCGGCATGACCTGGCCGTCGTTGGGCCAGCCAATATAAACGTGCGCGTTCGGGTCGGCCGGCGTCGTGCCTGCATGCGCCGCACCGCCCGCGAGCAGCACGAGGCTGGCAGCAAAAACGAGGAACCTGTTCATGGCGTGCACTCCCGCTTCTTTTGCGCTGCGGCTAAAGCCGGACGTCCTTCGCTACTTGACCGTGACCGTGATCTTCTTCGAGTAGACCGGCGGGTCGTGCGGCACGTGGTTGTAGTCGCCCATCAGCAACTGCAGCGTGTGCTTGCCCGGCGGAAGCTCGACCCGGGCTTCCGTCTCGCCCGCGCCGAAATGCAAATGATTGCGATCCGACGGGATCGGCTGATCGAGCGGCGGCAGGTCCGTGTCGATGAGCAGGTGATGATGGCCTGTGTTCGCCTTGTTGATCCCCTTGGGGCAGACGCCCATGTTGCGCAGGCCCATGCGCACCCAGAACTTGCCGGTGGGAATCGTCGCGCCGTCCGGCGGCCAGATGATGTAGGCCTCTGCGCCGGGCGGCGACGGAGTGCGCTCGGCAAACGCGAGGCGCGGCATCAGAACGGCCGCTGCCAGGGCCAACAGGGTTGCTCTTCGTTGCATCTTCGTGCTCCTTGTTCGGCAGACGGCGCGCCGCTTTGGAGTTCGGTGCGTGTTCTACAGCTTAGGACGGATTCAAGCGGATGGAGGTAAATCGGCGCGGCGCGTGCGGGTGCCACCCAGATACTGCATCGCCCGGCGTGCGTGCTATTTTGTAGTTGTGCGCAGGCAGTGCGTTTGCCAGCGGCGGCTTGCGTATCCCGCGAGCGCGGCCGGCGGCTGCAGCGGGGTAGCGCACCGTCGGCATTGAAAGGCGATGACGCCTGGGTTGGCACCCGGGTTGGCACCTGATAGGGAGAACGAACATGTGGCGGCTAGTGTTGCCTGTGTGCCTCTTGATCTCGCTAGGCCTGACCTCGACACTACGCTCGGCCGCGCCGGCAGCGCATGACCGTTCGGCTCCGGCACGCGAGCAGCCGCGTCTCGAGCCGCAAGACCCTGGCCGGTACGCAAGCGCCCACGCCGCGCACGAGCGCCTCACCGCGGCTGGCGCAGCGCGGCAACGCTATGGCGTCGCGATCGTGCGCGTCGGCCTGATGCCGAAAGACACCTCCCAGGAATACGAGATCACGTTCTGGAATTCGATCAAGGACAGTCAATACGCGAGCGACTACGAGGCGTATCTCAAGGCCTATCCGAACGGACGCTTCGCGCCGCTCGCGCAGGCCCGCCTGACGCGTTTGCGTGCGGAGGCATCGAAACCAGCTGCAGCGTCCGCCGCGCCCGCTACGTCCGCCCAGTATCCGGCTAGCAGCCCCGCTGCCGCCGCGCCCACACCAGCACCCGCACCAGTGCCAGCGCCTCAGGCAAAGACACCGCCGCCCCCGGCCGCGCCGCCAGCCGCACAGACCAAGGCAGCGCCCGCCTCCGCACCGCCGGCCGCCGCAACGACCGCGGCAACGGCTGCAGCCGCGGCGGCAGTCGCGGCGAAGGGCAACCCTGCCCTTTCGAAGCCGGGTCCGCACGACATTCAGGACTGCCCATCTTGCCCGGTGCTGGTCGCGGTGACGCCCGGCAACTTCACCATGGGCATCGACACCGACGACGCCTCGGAGCGGCCCGCGCACCACGTGACGATCAGCCATAGCTACGCACTCGCGAAGTATGCGGTGACGGTAGCGCAGTGGAACGCGTGCGTCGCCGCGAACGCGTGCCCGCGCCTGTCGAACGAGAACAACGCCTCGCCAAACGCCCCCGTGCGCGACCTGAGCTGGGACGACGCGCAGCAATACGTGAAATGGCTTTCGAAGATCAGCGGCAAACCCTACCGCCTGCCGACGGAGGCGGAATGGGAATATGCCGCGCGCGCCGGCACCGAAACGCGCTACTGGTGGGGCAACGACATGCGCAAGGGCACGGCGAACTGCAAGGACTGCGGGCCGCCGTGGCACGTCGAGGCGCCCGACGACGTCGGCTCGTTCCCGGCCAATGCGTTCGGCTTCTACGACATGGCCGGCGGCGTTTGGGAGTGGGTCAGCGACTGCTGGCACAACTCGTACAAGAACGCGCCGAACGATGGCCACTCGTGGGACGAGCCCAACTGCCAGACGCGCGTGATCCGCGGCGGATCGTGGCGCGACGGCGCGGGCTATATGCTCGCCGCCACGCGCTTCAAATACGACAGCAGCGTGCGCTACGAGGCCAATGGATTTCGCGTAGCGCGCGACATGAAATAACGCAGATTACGCTGCGGGTCTCGCCTGGAGACGCACATGGCTTGCGATGTTCCGATCACTCGCCGGACATTCCTCAAGGCCATGGGGAGCGGCGCGGTCACGATGTCGGTCAGTTCCATCACCGCATACGCGGCCGCCAGTCCAGCCGCACATGCCGCGACGGGCGCCCACTCCGCGCCACAGGCACCGAACGGCGCGCCCGACTGGGCGCCGGAGCCTGGCAAGGCGCGCTGGCGCATCGACGGCGTGAGCAAGGTCACGGGCGCGAAAATCTACGCGCGCGATTACAAGGCGCGCGACTTCGACGGCTGGCCGAAAGAAGAAAACTGGCTATACGCGCTGCGGTGCAATTGCGTCGACAAGATTTTCGAAGACTTCGACCTGAGCGTATTGCCGAACAATCTTCGCCCAATCGCCGTGGTTTCCAACCAGACGTTGAATGACAATCGCATCTATCTCGCTGCCGAGAAGGATCCGGTAGCGAGCCAGGATATCTATCTTTTCGCACAGAAAGGCAAACCCGCCAATTGCTACGGCCAGCCCGTCGCCTTATTGATCTTCGAAGACTTCGACACGTATCGCCGCGCGAAGAAACTGCTCGATTTCAACGAGTCGGTGATCCGGTACGGAGCAACGGTGCCGGAAAGCGCCATCACCACCTTGTATGCGACCGCATCCAAGGTTTATGTGCGCGACGACGCGAGGTCGTTTTCGAACCTCCAGAGGAGCAGCCTCCCCGTTGAGAAATTCACCAACGCACGCAACAGCGCAAGTAAAGAGATTTACGATCGGGCCAGCGCCAAGGTCGACAGCAAGGCCTGGCACCAGTTCGACGGTGCTTTTAAAACGCCCGCCATCGATCCCGTCTTCATGGAACCGGAGTCGGGGCTGGCGTGGTTTCAGGCGGATTCCGGTTGTCTGAACCTGGTGCTCGGCACACAATCGCCGCGCGGCGACTGCCTGGCCGCAGGTAAGGTGTTCAAGGACAGCAATATCGACGTCAAGCACGTTCACGTGATCAGCTGCTACCCAGGCGGCGGATTTGGCGGCCGCGACGAGTCGTATTTTCCCGTTTATCTCGCGCTCGCCGCGCCCTTCGCGAAGGGGGCGTTGCGCTGGCAGCAATCGCGCTATGAACAATTTCAGGTCGGATTGAAACGCGCGGAAACGGATTTCACTGAGTCCATCTGGCTCGACGATAGCGGCAAGCTCCAGGCACTCGTCAGTTCCTTCAGCTTCAATGGCGGCGCCAAGGAAAATCTCACAGGCCCGGTTGGCGACCTTGCCGCCATGAGCGCCATGAGCTGCTACGACATTCCGCGCGCCATTGCGCAAAGCTCCGTGAGGTATACGCCCGCGTTGTTCGGCGGCTCGCAGCGCGGCTTCGGCGGCCCTCAGGCTTATCTCGCCATCGAAACGCTCATGGACGAGGCCGCCCAGGCGCTGCACAAAAGTCCATTCGACATCCGGCGCACTAACCTGCTCCGCAAGCAGCACGGCAAAACGCTCACTGGCGCACCCATTCTGTTCCATCTGCAACTCGCCGACCTGCTGAACCAGCTTGAAGCGCACGAGCTATGGCGCAACAGGGAAAGCGTGCGCGCGCAACGCCACGCGCTCGGGTTGCGATATGGCGTTGGGCTCGCCATGTCGAACCAGGCCTACGGTACCGGCAAAGACGCCGTATTCGCGATGGTGCAGATTCAACCGAACGCGGGCCTGCATGTGCTCACGCATTACACGGACATGGGCAATGGCGCAGCGACGACGTTGGCCCTGGCTCCTTCCGCATGCCTTGGGCAGAACGCGCAGAAAATCACCATGAACGAAGTCGAGGCGTTTCAGATACCGGGTTTCGATTACACAACGCTGGGCATCCTGGATGCTCCCGGAAGCAAAGCGATCTCGGCCCCCTTTGGTTCTTCGAGCGCCTGCCTCGGTGCGTTCCATCACTTTCAGGCCGTAGACCGCGCCGCGATGGTGTTGATGCTGCAAAGCGTGCTGCCCGCCGCACGTGCAATATGGAACAGCCCGCACGTCGAGCGGCATGACCTCAAGTGGACAAATGGCAAGCTGGGCGCCACCGGTCACCCGGCAATCAGCTGGCCCGCGTTGCTCGACGAGATCAACCGCCAGCAGTTGCCTACTGTGGCCGCCGCCCATGTCACCTATGCCGGCGGGTTCTGGAGAAGCCAGTACACGTTCGCGTCGGGCACCGTCGTGATGGACTGCGACTACATCGCCGTTGGCCCCGATACGCACCATCTCAAGGGCCTGCCTCACGGCGCGTTGCTGCCGCCACGCGATACGTTCAATTTCGGGCGCACGAACTATGCGCCTTCGGCGGCGCTTGTCGCGGTCTCCGTGAGCCCCGAATCCGGGCACGTGAGGGTCGAACATGTCGTCACGACGCTCAGCGCCGGCCGTCTGATCTGTCCAGAGATCGTGCAGGGCCAGTCGCAAGGCGCAGTGGCCATGGCGATGAGCAATGTGCTGAGCGAATCGTGCCCGCTGGGCAATGACGGCCCCGGCAACGGCACGTGGAATCTCGACCGATACCTGATCACGCGCATGACCGATGTCCCGCGGCAGGAACTGATCGCGCTGCCGCCGCCAGATGGAGACCATCACAGCGCGCGCGGCATCGGCGAGGCCGTGATGTGCCCCATCGCGCCGGCGCTGCTGAACGCGCTGGCCATGGCGACCGGGCATCGCTTCAGGGAAACCCCCGTCACGCCCGACAAGATACGCGAGGCCCTGAAGTGAACGAAGCCAACATCAGGATTCACGTAAACGGACGCGCCGTCACCGTTCCGGCCGCCGATACCGACATGAGCCTCGGCGAATTTCTTCACGAGCGAATGGACCTGACGGGTACCAAGGTGTGCTGCGGCATTGGCGCGTGCCGTGCATGCACCGTGGGCCTGCGCAGCAGCCGCGACGCGCTGATGGAAAAGACCCTGGCGTGCGTCACGCCCGTGAGCGCGGTCGCGAATCAACATATCTACACCGTGGAGAGCCTCGCGGACGGCAACAGGCTTTCGCCGCTGCAGCAGACGTTTCTCGAGTCTTTCGCGTTTCAGTGCGGCTATTGCACGCCTGGCTTTCTGATGGCGGCGACCGCCATGCTCGAACACGTGAAGGCATACCGTATCAGCGCAGACCAGCTCGAAACGGAAATCGACACCTGGGTGGGCGGAAACCTGTGCCGGTGCACAGGCTACGTGAAGTATCGCGAGGCGATTCGCAAAGTCGCGCTAATGCAGATGAAAAGCGGAGGATGACCATGTCTGTCCGCGCCCGCTTGTTCGCTTTGTGCTTCCTCTTCGCCGTGCCGCTTGCTGCCTTTACGCATGAACAGACCTTGCTCGAGTACGCCGATCAATGCGTGAGAGAAATTGGCGAAATCCCGCCATTCAACTGCAATGACGGAACCGATATTCCCATTACGATCGATGGGAAACCGACTGGGCCCAACGAGTCCCCGAAGCGATGCGATAAGCCCTCTTTGCTGAGCCCGCGTGCCGAAGCAAAAGGTCAATGCATTCCGTTTTCGAAAATCCTGAATCTGTCGCGCGGCAACACGCAAATTTCCGCGTACTGCCGTCGCGATGTGCTGCGCCCCGACAAGGATCCGCACTATGACGGCGTAGTCGTCGTGATGCATCACTCGGGCAATGGCAAGACCTGCTGGTTCGAGGCGAAGGCGCCACCGCCACCACCGAAATCGCAAGCTGACGTGCCCGCAAGTAGCGGAATCGTCGCGACCCGCGTGCCGCCGCCAAACGAGAGAAAGCCGCCCGCAGGACGGACCTCCGCAGTCGAATTCTGGGCAACACCCGCAGTGGTCGCCTCCGGGAACCCCACCTGCCTCAAATGCCACGACGCGGGCCCCTTCATCTTCAGCCCGTATATCGGGCAGGTGTGGGACAAGGTGCCCACGGATCCATGGGGGAAGTACTCGAGCATCGGGCAAGCTTTCTCGTCGTATCGCCTCATGACGATGAGCACACCGGGCAACACCTGCATTGGCTGTCACCGCATTGGCAGCGAGCAAAGCTGCACCGCCTTTCTCGGGCTTTCGGTGGGCAAGCTGAACGCGCCAGGCAACGACCAGCTCGCCAACACTTATCCACTAAACCACTGGATGCCGACCGACAACGCGATGAGCAAAGAGCAATGGGACAAGGCAAACGTCGCGTCGGTCGAGGCGTTACTGGCCTGCTGCAGTGATCCCGCGCACAAAGACCCGAATTGCACGTTCACACCTATGCCTTCGAGTTCGAACGACCGATCATTGCACTGACCCAAACGAGGAGCCTGAAATGGCAGAGAACGTGAGCGCGTACGTCCTTTCGCGCGCCAGCGTTTCGCTTTACATGAACATGTTCGGATTCGACGACGAAGAGCTCAACGCAATCCTCATGCAGCAGGCGCTCGACCCGACCATCACCATGATGATCACGCTCGACAAGAGCCAGGCGGGCGGCGTGCACGAAAAGAAGCTACTCGAATCCGATATCGCGCAGAACCCGGTCAAATTCAACACGTTCTTCGTGATCGGCGAGTCGGCGGCCCATCAAATCAGTCATACGAAGGGATTCGTTGCCGATGGCAAGGTGGGCGGCGAGGGATCGGTGAACTGGTCGGCATCCGGCGAGGGCACGTTCGTGATCAAGGGCGCACCGGGAGGGCCGGGCTACCTGGCGCAAAACAACACGCAGACCATCTTTACGGACCCCGACACGATCAACCGGTTTCAGACCGAATTGATCGCCGAGCATATGACGGCGAAAGCGCAGGGCTACACACTCGCCGCTGCGCCGTCGACCGCCACGCCGGCCGCGCCGGCCACCAAAGCCGCAGCCAAAACTACGGCCACCGCGGCGGCCGCCAGGAAAAGCGCGGTGGCGACAAAGCGCAACAAGCGGAACTAGCCGCCACCAGGCGCCATCGCGTAGAACGTGTTCAGGTCGGCATGCCGGCCCAGTAAGACACGGCGTCCTGCCGGTCGAACACGAACGTCTTGAGGGCGACCTGGCTCTCGGGAGAAAGCGTGTCGAATTCGAGTCCATGCAGGGTGAGTCCTGCCTGTGGGGTATCGGCGCGCAGATTGCGTATCACGGCGACGGCCTGGAACGTCGCCCCCACGTTCCCCGCTTCGATGGGAAACACCACGCAAATACGCTCGCCGACCTCGCCGATCTTGCGTCCGGCGGCGAGCGACATGCCCAGCACACTGATATCGCAGCCAATGCCTACCCGGTCCAGTTCCGAGCCCGTCAGGTCCACGCCATAGCGCACCGCGAGTTGCGTACGCACGCGCACGGCCCGGCGTTCGCGCAGCCGGCGAATCGTGCCCGGTTCGGAGAGCACGAGATAGCGGAACGGATGCGTGCAGACCGCCTCGACGGTGCAGACGAGCCAGAACACGGCTTGTGTTGCGATCGCAACGATCTCGACCTGTTCGCCCTGGAACGGCTCCCACGCGGGTTTGGCCGCGGCGGGTGGCGTGACGAACATTGCGCCGCCCGGCCGGAAACCGATCAGCCGGCACGGCAGCATCTCGCGCCCCGTGCCCGCCTGGCTGCGTATGCCCAGCAGCGCGCCAATGGCGAGGTTCATGTCGTCCAGCGTCAACGGCCCTTTGCCACGCTCGCCACGGTCGGCCAGGCCGTCTTGCGTGCTCGCGAGACTCGCCTCCTCCGCCGTGTTGCGATAAGGCTGGAAGTGCGCGAAGAGGAAGTCGCGCTGCTCGCTGTTCAGCACCCCGCCTTGCGGCAGCAGCATCGTTCCGTCATGGTGAAACACCGCCAATGGCAGCGGCGTTTCGAGGGGCAGTTGCCCAGGGTCCCCGAGGAGTTCCAGCGTTTTTGACGCAGTACCGCTGCCAGGCTCGTGAAGGTGCATGACCGATAGCGTGTGAATTTGTTGGTTTTGTTCGATGCTGCATTGTGACCGAAATATAGTGAGCGATGTCAATAAAATATGCCGCTATTTCTTGCCTTGTTTAACGAAATATGCGCGCCACATAGAGCCGCAGAGCAAGCGTCACAATATTTCTCTTTCCGGATCGTCTACACGGGTATGGAACCGCCGCCCACCCCCAGCCCGCAGAGTACGCAGGACCGCGAAATCGCCGACACCGTCGCCCGCGAGCGCCCGAGGCTGCGCAATTTCATCCGCCGCCGCGTGCTCGACCAGGACGAAGCCGAGGACATTCTTCAGGACGTATTCGAGGAACTGGTTCAGGCGTGGCGGCTGCCGGAGCCCATCGAGCAGGTTGGTGCGTGGCTCTTTCGCGTGGCGCGAAATCGCATCGTCGACCGCTTTCGCAAACGCAAGGAAGTGCCGCTCATCGAGCCGCAAGAAGATGAAAGCGAATACCGCCTCGACCTCGCGCTGCCCTCGCCCGACGCCGGCCCCGAGGCGGCGTACGAGCGCGCAGCAATGCTCGACGCGCTGCGCGCCGCGCTCGACGAATTGCCCGCCAGCCAGCGCGAGGTGTTCATCGCGCACGAACTGGACGGGCGCAGCTTCAAGGAGCTGGCCGCCGCGAGCGGAGTTGGCGTGAATACGCTGCTGGCGCGCAAACGTTATGCGGTGCTGCATCTGCGCGAACGTTTGCGCGCGTCATGGGACGACCTCGAGAATTGAACCGAAGGAGAATGAAATGAAGTTTCGCCGCAAAATATTCGCCAAGGCGCTGCTGATGATAGCGGTCATCGCCCTGCTGGGCGCGATCGTCATGGGCCTGTGGAACTGGATCGCACCCGCGATCGTCGCCAACGCGCATGCCATCGACTATCCACGCGCGATCGGCCTGCTGGTGCTGTGCCGGATCCTGTTCGGCGGCTTCCGCGGGCATGGTGGCTGCCGCCGGCGCATGCACTGGCACCAGTGGCAACAGTGGCAGCACATGACGCCGGAGGAGCGCGAGCACCTGCGCAATGGAGCCACGCCGCCCGCGCAGTAAGCCAGCCCATGGCCAGCCTCGTCCTGCCACGGGCTGGCACAATCCATCCATTGCCGATCCGCCAGGAAGCTCCATGTCAGACGTCGCCGCCCGCCGCCCTTCACGCGTCGCGCCCCTCTTCGCCCTTTTGCCCTTCCTGCGCCCCTATGCGGGGCGCTGGGCGCTCGCCTTCCTCGCGCTCCTGACCTCGGCGGGCGCGACGCTCGCGCTGCCGGTGGCGTTCAAGTACCTGATCGACCGTGGCTTCGCGAGCGGCGACCGTACGCATATCGACCGCTATTTCATCGCGCTCTTCGTGGTTTCGCTGATCCTCGCCGCGGCGACGGCACTGCGCTTCTACTGGGTCTCATGGCTCGGCGAGCGGGTGACGGCCGACTTGCGGCGCGCCGTGTACGACCACGTGATACGCATGAGCCCGCAGTTCTTCGAGACCACGCAAACAGGCGAAGTGCTCTCGCGTCTCACCACCGACACGACCCTGATCCAGACCGTGGTGGGCACCAGTCTCTCGCTGGGACTGCGCAACGTGCTCCTCACGGTCGGCGGCGTGACGATGCTCGTTGCGACGAGCCCGGTGCTGTCCGGCTATATCATCGCGACACTGGTCGTTGTGGTCGCACCTATCGTCATCTTCGGGCGGCGCGTGCGGCGGCTTTCGCGCGCGAGCCAGGACAAGGTGGCGAGCGCAAGCGCTCTGGCGGGCGAAGTGCTCAACGCCATGCCCACGGTGCAGTCGTATGCCCAGGAGTCGTTCGAGGCCAAACGCTTTGGCGGCGCCGTGGAAGCGGCCTTCGAAACGGCGCTCACACGCATTCGGGCGCGCGCCGGGTTGACGGCCGTGGTGATCGTGTTCGTGTTCGCCGCCGTCGTGTTCGTGCTCTGGCTCGGCGCGCAGGCCGTACTGGCCGGGCAGATGAGCGCCGGCCAGCTGTCCCAGTTCATTCTCTACGCGGTGTTCACGGCCGGCGCCGTGGGCGCCGTTGCCGAAGTGTGGGGCGATCTGCAACGGGCCGCGGGCGCCACCGAACGGCTGCTGCAACTGCTCGCCGCGCGCTCGCCCGTGGCGCAAGCGGCGGCGACCGTGCCGCTGCCGGCTCACGGCGCGGGCATCCGCTTCGACAACGTTGGCTTCTCCTACCCTTCGCGCCCCGGCATTGCGGCGCTCGACGCCTTCTCGCTCGACGTGCGCCCGGGCGAGCATGTCGCGCTGGTCGGTCCGTCGGGCGCAGGCAAGACCACACTCTTTCAATTGCTGCTGCGCTTTTACGACCCGCAATCGGGGAGCCTCAGCATCAACGGTGTGCCAACGCAACAGGTGTCGCTCGCCGCGTTGCGCCAGGCGATCGGCGTCGTGTTGCAGGAGTCGGTGATCTTTTCGGGCAGCGTGCTCGACAACATTCGCTACGGCTCGCCCGACGCCACGCTCGAAGCCGTCCAGCGCGCCGCGGCCATGGCGGCCGCGGCCGGCTTTATCGAGGAACTGCCGCAAGGGTACGACACGTTCCTCGGCGAGCGCGGCGTGCGCCTTTCAGGCGGTCAGCGTCAGCGCATTGCCATTGCGCGCGCGATCCTCAAGAACCCGCCCATTCTGCTGCTCGACGAGGCCACCAGCGCGCTCGACGCCGCGAGCGAACGCCTCGTGCAAACGGCGCTGGACAACGCTGCCCAAAACCGCACGACGCTCGTCATCGCGCATCGTCTCGCCACCGTGCAGCAGGCCGACCGCATCATCGTCATGGAGCAAGGCCGCATCGTGGCGCAAGGCCGGCATGCGGACCTGCTGCAGAGTTCGCCGCTTTACGCGCAGCTCGCGGCGCTGCAGTTCGGCGCGCAACACACGCATACCGTCACGTAACCATCAGCCGGGTGGCCTGGGCGCGATTGGCGATTGCACACCTGCGTTGTCGGACGTTCGCAAATCGAAGCGCCGCCCAAGCGTGGGTTAGCGCACATTCAGAGCTTTCAGAAAGATTAATCCTGCTTCCTGTCAATCCGCCCTCTGAGTTTGCGGCGATCGTCGCCGCTAACCTCAAAATAATCCATTCAGTCCGAAGTCGAACGGGGTCCTTCGCCGGCTCTCCCGCGAAGTGTCTTTTCTGCGATGAATTACTTAGGAGAACGATTATGAATCCCCAAGGTACACCCCGCGACCTCGTCGAAGCCCATGCGGGAATGAGCGGCCTGAACGAAGAGTTGACATCGATGTTCCCGCCGCGTTTCAACCACTATGACCCCGCGGACCTCGCCGTACTCGCGCGCGGCATGCAGTCGGCGGCGGATACCGTATCGAACGATCCCGACCCGGAGGAGAACCTGTATGTGCCGGCCGGTTACACGTATTTCGGCCAGTTCATCGATCACGACCTGACGCTCGATACCACGTCGCAGCTGACCTTGATCCAGGCGCGCACGACCGGCCAGCTGCCGACCAACCTGCGCACGCCGCGCTTCGACCTCGACAACGTATACGGCCCGGGACCCGACGACGCGCCCTACATGTATGCGGACGAGAACCACCCGCACAAGGGGATTTATCAGGGCGCCTCGCTGATCGAGGGGCACGACGATCTGCCGCGAACCCAGAATGCCTACAACGCCCGCGCGATTATCGGCGACAAGCGCAACGACGAGAATTCGATCGTCTGCCAGATCCAGATGCTGTTCCTGCGTTTTCATAACCGCGTGGTCGCGCGGCTCGCGAAAGCCGACAGCACGCTGCGCGGCAGCGATCTGTTCGAAGCGGCGCGCACGCAGGTGCGCTGGGCCTATCAGCGCGTGCTGGTCGAAGACTTCCTGTATCGGATCGTCGATTCGTCCGTCGTCGACGCCTTCGTGACCGCGCACGACCAGGACCGCGCGCATGCCTACAAGCTCTATGGTCCGGGTCCCGCGAGACGCAACCTGCCGCGCGAATTCACGGGGGCCGCGTACCGCTACGGCCACTCGGGCGTGCGCAACGGCTATGTGCTGAACGACAATTTCAAGGCACCGATATTCGACGGCACGAATACGAACAAGGACAGCCTCGTCGGTTTCGACCGGTTGCCCGAAACACACGTGATCGACGACTGGCAGCGCTTCTTCCCGCGCGAGCATCCCTTGCCGGGCGAAAAAGGCGGGCCCGGACTCGATGGCGCGAACAAGGCCGCCGCCGGTGTTGCCGACAATGCTTCGAACGACGTCAAGCGTCTGCAATACGCGTACAAGTTCGATCCATCGCTCGTCGATCCGCTTTCGCAACTCCCGCACAGCGTGTCCGAAGTGCCGATTCCGGCCGCGGCAGACAAGCTGGCATCGGCAAAGGGCTTCCGCTCGCTCGCCATGCTCAACCTGTTGCGCGGCAACGTCTATGGCCTGCCGAGCGGCGAGACGGTGGCAAGCGCGCTCGGCGTGCCGCCGCTCGGTCCCGACGAACTCGTGGTCCGCACCCAGGTTTCGAGCGATCCGTCGAAGACCTTCCGCTTCGATCGCATCGCCTCGCTGAATGTCGATGGCGCGAGCCCGGCGCTTGGCGACACGTTCAAGGACGACACGCCGCTTTGGTTTTATATCCTCGCTGAAGCGCAAGTTCCGGTGCTCGAGCTTGCGCCCGTGGGCGAGACGTTCGGCGAGGACGCGATGCTCGGCACGCAGGACGGCAAGCTCGGGGTCGGCGCATTGACGCGTCTTGGCCCGGTGGGCGGCCGCATCGTCGTCGAGGTGTTCTACGGGCTGCTGGACGAGGACCCGGATTCGATCATCCATCGTACCGGCAGCCCGCCCGCGCTCGAGGCCGAGATTTTCAGCAACGCGCCCGCCACGTTCTCGCAGATCATCGCGTTCGCGACCGCCGGCGAATGGCGACTGATGCCGCTGATGGCCGTCGTCGATCTGGCGGCCTGAAGTCCCCGCTACCGAGGGGCGGCCAGGCGCGCGACGCTGCGCGCCTGGCGCGGCAGCACGATATACATGCCCCATGCCACGAGCAGGATCGCGCGCAGTGCGTTCGCGAGTGGCTGCGCAGAGGAGACCCCGACATTGGTAATGGCGAGGCTGGCCGGCAAGGTCCACGCATAAGTGATCAAGCCGAGCAGCGTGGCGCGCCAGAAGCCGAACTGCCGGGGCGCGGGCATGGCGTGCGCGGCCAGCCCGCGTCGCACCATGTACCCCACGAGCGGCAGGCTGAGCAGCACATAAGCAAACATGGGCACGATGAAGGGCATGCCGGCGATCGCAAGCGAAACGGCTGGCGAGGATTGCGCGAGGTCGTGCGGAACCCGGTTCGCGGCGAATGCCATGAGCGGCGTCGCAATCTTTCCGAGCGCGAGACGCAACACCGAGAAAGCCACCACGAAGAGCAGCGCGCTCGCGAGCCACTGGCGCCAGGCGCAGGACCACCAGAGATAAAGACGCCGGCCGGACGACACCCGCGGAGTCAGCGTAAACAGCGCCCACTTGTCCCGGCGCGCGCCGATGCATGCGAGCACAACGAACAGCATGCCCGCGATGACGAATACGTCCTCACTCCACACGATCAATTGCAGAGGCTGATCGACGCTCGCCGAAGCCGGCGTGGACGAGGCGAAATTCTGCAGATGCCGCGCAATGTACTCCGAAGGGCTGAGGGCCTGCGCGGTTTGCTGTGGCGTCATTGCGCCTCCGTGTTGCGTGATGCACTGCCGCATGGCGATTTCATTCAAAATACGCACATTGCATCACAACGTGACATATCATCGGCTTGTATAACAACGTCTCAACCCATGCCGATCAGGATGGAGCGATAGCGAGGGACGTATCACTTCCACCGATCCGGCGAAGCCAACATCCCGGCCGAATGGGGCACGTTTTTTGCGCGCTACCGGGAGCCTTGGCCATGCGTTTTGCATTGGCCGTATCGCCCTTGCCTTGGGGGGTCCGAAATGAATGCAGATCAACCGGGAGCCACGCTCCTTTCGGAGGAAGACGCCCACCGCCAGTTGCGCCGCGCTGTGATTGCCAGCACCATCGGCACGACGATCGAATGGTACGACTTTTTCCTCTACAGTATCGTCACCGGGCTTATCTTCGCGAAGCTCTACTTTCCTGAATCCGACCCGCTCGTTGGCACCCTGCAAGCTTTTCTGATCTATGCCGTAGGCTTCATTGCACGGCCAGTCGGCGCGGCCATCTTCGGCCACTACGGCGATCGCGTCGGCCGCAAAGCCACGCTGATCGTCACGCTGCTGCTCATGGGGCTCGCCACCTTCGCCGTGGCCTTTGTGCCGACCTATGCATCCATCGGCATCTGGGGCGCCGTTCTGCTCACAGTGCTGCGCTTCATTCAGGGCGTGGGCGTAGGCGGCGAATGGGGCGGCTCGGTCCTGATGTCGATGGAATGGGCGCGCACCAATTCGCACCGCGGCTTCGTCGCTTCCTGGCCGCAATTCGGCGTGCCGGCGGGACTCTTCATCGCCAATCTCGTGGTGCTCGCCGTCAGCGCGTTCTCGGGAAACGCCTTCATGACGTGGGGATGGCGGGTTCCGTTCCTGCTGAGCATCTTGCTTGTCGCGATCGGTCTCTATATCCGGCTGAGCATTCTTGAAACGCCGATCTTCGCGAAGCTCCTCGCCGAGAACAAAATCGAGAAAACGCCGATGCTCGAAGTCATTCGCCGCCAGCCCAAGGACATTCTCCTCTCGGCATTGGCGCGCATGGCCGAACAGGCGCCGTTCTACATCTACACGGCCTTCGTCTTCACGTATGGCGTGAAGACGCTGCACGTTTCGCGCGACCTCATGCTCACCGCGGTTCTGGCGGCCGCCGTGCTGCAGTTCGCGACCATTCCGTTCTTTGGGCACGTGTCCGACCTGATCGGACGCAAGCGCATGTACATGATCGGCGCGGTGGCTGCGGGCATCTTCGGCTTTATCTACTTCGGCATGCTGGACACGAAAAACACGGCGTTGATTTTTGCGGCCGTGGTGCTGTCGCTCGTGCCGCACGCCATGCTCTATGGTCCGCAGGCGGCGTTCATCGCCGAATCGTTCACGGGTCGGCTGCGTTACAGCGGCGCCTCACTCGGTTACCAGTTGGCTTCCGTGATCGCGGGCGGCCCGGCGCCGCTGATCGCAACGGCGCTCTTCGCGTACTACCGCACGGGTTATGCAATCGCGATCTATATCGCCGTGTGCGGTGTGATCAGTCTGCTCGCCGCCTGGCGCATGGGCGATTACACGAACAAGGATATTTCGCGCGAATACGACGACGCGCACGGAACAGGCGATCACGGTCACGCTTCCCACCCCGCGTGATCGACTGCTGAAAAACACAGCGCGCCCCTGCCTGATGAACCTGGCAGGGGCGCGCTTCTTTTTACCCATCAACAACAGTCATCGATCCTGAACGCTCAGACTTTCGGTGCCTTGTCGAGCACCACGCCCGTCGTCGGGTCGAGGTACAGCCTGCGGTCTTCGTGGCCGCGGCCGCGACGGTCGAAGTCGAACATGCCCATGATGCTGCCCGACGTCGCATCGAACGAACCGCCGCCGATGCGCTGACCGTCAAGCCAGTTGTCTTCGATGAAACGCACCACGGAAGACTGGTCGATCAGCGTATGGTCGACGTAGTTCTCGCGAGCCCACGGCGAGATCACGACGAACGGAATGCGCGTGCCCGGACCGCAGCGGCCGTTCACGGGCTTGCCGTTCAGGCCGGCAGGCGCCGAACCCGTGCCGCAGATGCCGGCGGCCGTCAACTGGTCGGCAACGCTGTCGTACGAAGCGCTGGTGGGTTGCGCGTAGGCATGGTCGTACCAGCCGTCCGAGTCATCCCATGCCACGATCACGGCCGTATCCTCCCAGTCGTTCTGCTGCTGCAGGAAGTTCACGACCTTCGTGACGAACGCCTGCTCGTCGAGCGGATCGGAATAACCGGCGTGGCCGTCCTGGTAGGCCGGGGCCTTCAGGAAGCTCACCGACGGGAAATTGCCCGCCTTCACGGCAGCGAAGAAGTCGTCGGTATCGTACTGGTGATTCGCCGGGTCGGGGTTGCCGTTCTTGCCCTCGGTGTGCCCGATCGCGGCGAGCGAGCTCGGACGCAGATGCTGCGGATTCGAGGTCGAAGCGTAGTACTGGAACCAGTTGTGGTGCGGAATATAGTCGGCCGTCGCCGCGCCGACCACCGGCGAGAGCGTACTGCGCTTGCAGCCGGTCGTGCCGTTGCTGTTCGTCGTCGCGAGGTTGAAGCCGCCCATGAAGCCGCCCCACGAGACGTTACGCGCGTTCAGCAGGTCGCCGATATTCTTGCCGGTCATCTGCGCCGTGTCGGTCGCGCTCGAGCAGAGGTCGTAGGCCGGATCGACGTCGTTGATCATCGTAAAGCCGTTCTGCCCGTCGTTCACATAGTACGAACCGGCCGTCGAAGGCTTCTTCGTTGTGAGCACAGCCTTCATACCGTTGGTCTGGCCCGAGACCAATTCGAGCGCGCCCGGCGTCGAAGGACCGTAGGTCGACGTATAGGCGTTGTCGCTCATCGCGAAGTGCTGGGCGTAGTTCCACAGGGCCGTGACCGTGTTGCCGTCGTAATAGCCCATCACCTGGCCCTTCGTGCCGAACGCGCCGGCGCCGCCGCTCGTGCCGTTACCCGTGTACAACGGGAACAGGTCGGCGTGGCCGTCGTCGTATGCCTGCTGCTCGGCCGTATACGCGTGGTTCTGGTCGGCCGTGGCCGCCTGCGTGCGATCCAGGCGGAACGGATTGGCCGCGCCCGTGCCATTGGCCGTGTTCGTGAAGTTCGGGTTCTTCGTCAGCAGCGTGCCAGAAAGACCGTTCACTTCGGGCGTACCGGGTTGCGCCCTGAATGCAGGCTCGCCGGACGGGTTGGTTGCGTGCGGATAAGTCGCGAAGTAATGGTCGAACGAAACGTTCTCGCCATAAATCACGACCAGGTGCTTGATCGGAGTGGCGGTGTGATTGTGTTCCGGATGATTCTTGTCGTGATCGTCACCAGCACTCCACGCAACTGTCGATGCGAGTGCTGCGGCTGTGAGCGAACCAACTGCGACATGACGCCATTGCATTTTCGGCTCCTGGTTGGTTTCGTATTGTCGGGATCACCGTGAAGCCGGGTGAAGGCGTTATGCAGCTCGCATCGTGGCGCTCATGCCAGCTGAATGCGGAGGCTACACGGCATGAGGATTAGAGCATCGGGGTATGAATGCTCAGCGTCAGACTCCTTACGAAATATTTTCGACTGGAAAGTTTGGCGCCGATTCGCTGAAGCGATAAAGCCAGACTAAATTAAGGTATGAAGATTGCGCAGCGCGCTGATGCGCACCGGTTAGCAAACAAGGCGAACTCAATGAACCGGGCCGCGACGCGGCGGCCCGAAAATGAACAGGCGGCCTAGATGAAACTGACGCCGCCGTTGACGGCAATGGTCTGCCCCGTGACGAAGCCGTTGCCGATCACCATCAACACGACCTGTGCGACCTCATCGGCTTCGCCGAGGCGGCCAACGGGCAGCCGCTCGGCGACGTTCGCGGCTTTCAGCGGCGCGGCCATTTCCGTGTCGATGGGTCCGGGCGCGACGGCGTTCACGGTCACGCCTTCCCGTGCCACGCGCGAGGCGTAGCCGCGCGTCAAGCCTTCGAGGCCCGCTTTCGAAGCGTTGTAATGAACGCCGACGAGGCCCGCGCCGCGCGCGGCCGCCGACGACAGATTGACGATGCGGCCCCAGCGGCGCGCGCGCATGCCGGGCAGCACCGCCTGCGTGCAAAGAAACGCCGACTTGAGATTGACGGCGAGCGTGTGGTCGAATTCGGCCTCTGTAAGCGACTCGATGTCGCTGAACGTGCCGGTGCCGGCGTTGTTCACGAGTACATCGACCGCGCCGAGGCGGCGCTCGATCTCGCCGATCATGCTCGTGACCTCGCTGGCCGACGACACGTCGGCGCGCACCGCGAGCGCGCGGCCCCCGGCGCTTTCGATCTGCGCGACGACCTGGTCCGCCTCGTCAGCGCGCTGCCGGTAGTTCACGCCGACCGCGGCGCCAGCCGAAGCCAGCGCCACGGCAATGGCGCGTCCGATTCCGCGCGAGCCGCCGGTCACGAGCGCAACGCGATGATTGAGGTCGGGTAAGAGAGCGGACATGGCGGACTCCTTCAGCGATGGGTTGCCACTACACCGCCGCCGTTGCGCAAGATGCTCGCCTCGACGCGCTCACGGCGCGGTGCCGATGCCGCCGCCCGGGCCCGCCAGTTCGCCGTCTACGCCCAGTTCAGCCGCATGGCCGTGCACGTTCGCACGGCCGCCACGGCGCGAAAACGGCGGGGTGCGCAGTTTCGCGCGGCGACGCGGGCCGGAAACCGGGTCCAGATAAAACATGACGAGCGTGCCTGCCGCGGCGGCCGCTGCGAGATGGAACAGTGCCTTCATGGATGCCTCTCGATAGTTGCAACGCATGCAAAGCGCGGAACGCGGCGCGATCGACTTGATTGAGTCGACCGGCCATTGCATCGATCCGCGCAGCAATTATGCCGCCGACAGCTGGGCGCAGGCATTGCTCCATTCGATTGCAAAGCCCCTATGCCCACCCAGAATGAGGGACGATCATGCACCTCAATGTCGCTCAAAAACTCATCGCTTCGCATCTCGTACACGGCAAGCTTTCCGCGGGCGATGAAATCGGCATCTCCGTCGACCAGACCTTGACCCAGGACGCAACCGGCACGCTCGTCATGCTCGAACTCGAGGCCATGGGCCTCGATTACGCAAGAACGAAGCTCAGCGTGCAATACGTCGATCACAACCTGATCCAGGAAGATTACCGCAATGCCGACGACCACATCTTCCTGCGCAGCGCCGCCGAACGTTTCGGCCTGTGGTATTCGAGGCCCGGCAACGGCGTGAGCCACCCCTGTCATCAGGAAAACTTCGGCAAACCCGGCGCAACCCTGCTCGGCTCCGACAGCCACACGCCCGCGGCGGGCGCACTCGGCATGCTGGCGATCGGCGCGGGCGGGCTCGAAGTGGCGCAGGCCATCGCGGGCGAACCGTTCCTCACGCGCATGCCGCAAATATGGGGCATCCGGCTCACAGGCAGTCTGCCCGACTGGGTCAGCGCCAAAGACGTGATTCTCGAAATGCTGCGCCGCCATGGCGTCGACGGCGGTGTTGGCAGGATCATCGAATATCACGGCCCGGGTCTCGCGGGTCTGAGCGCAATGGACCGTCACGTCATCGCCAACATGGGCGCGGAACTCGGCGCGACGGCGAGCGTATTTCCCTCCGACCGGGAAACGCGGCGCTTCTTGCGCGCCTGGCAACGCGAGAACGACTGGAGCGAACTGGGCGCCGATGCGGGGGCCGCCTATGACATCGAGGACGAAATCGATCTCTCGTCGCTGGAGCCGCTCATTGCCATGCCTTCGAGCCCCGGCAATGTGGTCACCGTGAAAGAGGTGGCCGGCGAGCCCATTTATCAGGCCTATATCGGCTCCTCCGCCAATCCCGGTTACCGCGATTTCGCGGTGGCCGCGGCCATTGTGCGCGACAAGGCCGTGCACGAGCGCGTGTCGTTCGACGTCAATCCCACGTCACGCGCGCAGCTCGAGATGCTCTCGCGCGAAGGCTACGTACAGGATCTGCTGCACGCGGGCGCACGCTTGCATCAGGCGGGCTGCAACGGCTGCATCGGCATGGGCCAGGCGCCGGCCACGAGCACGCTGTCGCTGCGCACCGTGCCGCGCAATTTCCCGGGCCGCTCGGGCACGCCCGAAGACAAGGTTTGCCTCGTGAGTCCGGAAACGGCCGCGGCGTCCGCGCTCGCGGGGGAAATCACCGACCCGCGCACGCTGCCGATGCCCTACCCGCGCATCAGCGACCCCGATCACCCCATTGTTCATCGCGCCATGTTCGCGAGACCGCTGCCGCGCGAAGACGCGGCCGAAGTCGCCTTGAAGAAGGGCCCCAACATCGCGAGCCTGCCGGACTTCGAGCCCTTGCCCGAAAGCTTCGATTTACCCGTGTTACTGAAGGCCGGCGACAACGTGTCCACCGACGAAATCCTGCCTGCGGGCGCCCGCGTGCTGCCGTTTCGCAGCAACGTGCCGAAGCTGGCCGAATTCGCCTTCGAGCGCATCGACGACACCTACGCGAAACGCGCACGCGACACGGGCGATCATTGCGTGATAGGCGGCGGCAACTACGGGCAGGGCTCGAGCCGCGAACATGCCGCGCTCGCGCCGCGATTTCTCGGCCTGCGCGTGGTGATTGCCAAAAGCTTCGCGCGCATTCATGCCCAGAATCTCGTGAATTTCGGCATTCTGCCGCTCACGTTCGCCAATGAACAGGATTACGAATCGATCAAAGCTGGCGACACGCTCCATTTCGAGGGCATCCAGACCGCGCTAGCCTCGGGCAAGCCATTGAAGATCACGCTGGAGGACGGCAAACGCACGCTCGAAACCCGCCATACGTTGACGCGCCGGCAGGTCGAGTACCTTCGCAGTGGCGGCGTGCTCAACTGGACGCAGCAGCGACTGCAGCGTACGTAAGACGTGGGGCGTCGGCAGGGGCGCCGCGCTCAGGAAAAGCCCTCGTCCCAGCGCGTATCGCGCACCTGCACCATGCCCGCTTCCACGCGCACCGCGAACACCGCGACGTCCTCGTACGCGGGCGGCGCGAGCACCTTGCCCGTCTTGATGCAAAAACGGGCGCCATGGCGCGGGCAAATCACCTCGTCGCCCTCCACGTCGCCGCCCGTGAGCACGCCGCCGTCGTGCGGACAGGTGTCCTCGATGGCATAACAGGTCCCTTCGAGATTGAATACGGCGACCGCTGTGCCGTCCACATCGACGCGGCGCACGGAACCCGGTTGAAATTCGGCATATGGCGCCACGTCCACCCATTCGGCCATGTCAGAGCATCCCCAGTTGCAGCAGCGCCGCTTCGGACATGCGTGCCTTCGTCCATGGCGGGTCCCAGACCAGCTCCACGTTCGTCTCGCTCACGCCTTCCACCTCGTTCACGTATTCCTCGACCGTGCCGGGGAAGGTTTGCGCGACCGGGCAGCCGGGCGCGGTCAGCGTCATGCGGATCGTCACGTGACCCGTTTCGGCGTCCACGTCCAGTTGATACACGAGCCCCAGATCGTAGATGTTCACCGGTATCTCCGGATCGAACACCGAGCGCAGCGCGTCGATCACGCGTTCACGCAGGTCGTTGCTCGCCGTTTGCGTATTCATCGTCAATTGCCTCCAGGCACGCGCAGATTCACTCCGTCGAAACGGTCCCGCGCTCGTCGCGCAACGCGGCGTGCAGTGTGTGCCACGCGAGCGTCGCGCATTTGATGCGCGCCGGAAATTCGCGCACGCCCGCGAGCACCGCGAGCTTGCCGAGCCCTTCGGCAGAGGCCGGGCGGTCCGAAGGCGCCGTTGCCATGGCGTGAAAGCGTTCGAACAGCGCCTCGACCTCCGCTTGCGTGCGGCCCTTGAGCGCCTCGGTCATCAACGAGGCCGAAGCCGTTGCAATCGCGCACCCGGCGCCCTCGAAGCCGGCGTCCTTGACCACGCCGTCCTCGATACGCAGATACAAGGTGACGCGGTCGCCGCACAACGGGTTGTAGCCTTCGGCGCTATGCGTTGCACCGGGCACCGTGTGACAGTTCCGCGGCCGCCGGTAGTGGTCGAAGATCGTTTCCTGGTACAGGTCGCGCAAGTCGCTCATAGCGGAAACACCTCCTCGACGCGCGCGAGTCCGTCCAGCAGCGCGTCGACTTCGGCGCGCGTGTTGTACAGCGCAAACGAGGCGCGCACGGTGGCCGGCACGCCATACCGGTCCATCACCGGCATCGCGCAATGATGGCCCGTGCGCACGGCCACGCCGCACTGGTCGAGTATCGTGCCGATGTCGTGGGCGTGCGCATTCTCCACGACGAACGAGACGATGCCGAGTTTTTCTCTCGCCGTTCCAATCCTTCGCACGTTAGGCATCGCACGCAATGCCGCGTCGGCATACGCGAGCAGATCGGCCTCGTGCCGCTGCGCTACTTCCAGGCCGATCGCGCTGACGTAGTCCAGTGCCGCGCCGAGCCCGATCGCGCCGGCAATGTTCGGCGTGCCCGCTTCGAAGCGCCACGGAATGACGTTGTACTCGGTCTTCTCGAACGTCACGGAGCGGATCATGTCGCCGCCGCCCTGCCACGGCGGCATGGCTTCCAGCAGCGCAGCCTTCGCATACAGCGCGCCAATGCCCGTGGGACCGTAGATCTTGTGCCCCGAGAACGCGTAGAAGTCGCAATCGAGCGCGGCCACGTCCACGGGAAGATGCGCAATCGCCTGCGCGCCGTCGACCAGCACCGGCACGCCGCGCGCATGCGCAAGCTCGATCATCTGCACAAGCGGATTGACGGTGCCCAGCGCATTCGACGCATGCGCCACCGCCGCCATCCGCGTGCGTGGGCCGAGCAGGCCCGCGAAGGCGTCGAGGTCGAGCGTGCCGTCGTCGTCGATCGGCGCCACTTTCAGCAGCGCGCCCGTCTGCGCGCAGACGAGTTGCCACGGCACGATATTCGAGTGATGCTCCATCGCGGTGATGAGCACTTCGTCGCCGGGTTGAAGACGCGGCCGCGCGTAGCTTTGCGCCACCAGGTTGATCGCTTCCGTGGTGCCGCGCGTGTACACGATCTCCTTCTCGTGCGCCGCATGGATGAAACGCGCAATGCGCGCGCGGGCGCCCTCGTAGGCATCGGTCGCGCGCTGCGACAGCAGATGCACGCCGCGATGCACGTTGGCATTGTCGTGCTCGTAATAGGCCTGCTCGGCGGCGATCACGCTCGCCGGCTTCTGCGTCGTCGCCGCGTTGTCGAGGTACACGAGCGGCTTGCCGTGCACGCTTTCCCGCAGAATCGGAAAGTCGCGGCGCCAGCCGATGACCGCTTCGGTGTCGGGAATGCCCACCGGTTCGAGTAGATTCATGACAGTCCCCGCAGGTACTCGCCACCGGGCAGGCGCGCGAGCAGCTGTTGTGTGAGCCGGCTACGCAGCGCGGCGCTTTCCACGCGATCCACGCTCACGCGCGCGAACGACCACACGAGGAGCGCCCGCGCCATGCGCTCGTCTATGCCGCGCGAGCGCAGATAAAAGAGCGGGCTCTCGTCGAGCTGGCCGACGGTCGCGCCGTGCGTGCACTTCACGTCGTCGGCGTGAATCTCCAGTTGCGGCTTCGTGTCGATCTCGGCGTTGCGCGAAAGCAGCAGATTGTCGTTGCCTTGATGCGCGTTCGTCTGCTGCGCGTCCTGATGCACGATCACGCGGCCATCGAATACCGCATGAGACGCGCCGTCGAGCACGCCGCGATAGTATTCCCGGCTCGTGCCGCGCGGCATCTCATGGTCGATGCGCGTGTGATGATCCACGTGCTGCCGCGCGCTGACGAAATACAGGCCGTTCAGGTCGGCTTGCGCGTCTTCCGCGTCGAGGCGCGTGTCGATCTGCGTGCGCGACAACGCGCCGCCGAACGCGAACGAGTGCGAGGTGAAGTGGCTCGCGCGCCGCTGCGAGACGCCCACGTGCGCGATATGAAACGCGCTGCGCGCTTCCTGCTGGATACGGCAATGCTGAACGTCGGCCTCTTCGTCGGCGACGATTTCCGTGGCGGTGTTGACGAAATAGGCTTCGTCGGTAATGCCCGCGAACTGCTCGACGATCGAGCAACGCGCCCCCCGCTCCGCGACCACCGCGTTGAATGGATGCATGGCGAGCGCGGCCTCGCTGCTGAAGAACAGCACGTGCAGCGGCCAGTCCAGCGCGCAGCCGGGCGGCAGCACGACCACGTAGCCGTCGCTGCGAAACGCGCCGTTGAGCGCCGCGAAGCCGTCCTCGGGCGCGCGCCGCGCCATGATCGATTCGACCCGCTCAGGAATCCTGCGCATTGCCTGCGCGAGCGTGCCGACAAACGCGCCTTCCGGCAAAGGCGGCAAGGACGAGAGCTTCGGCACGTGGCGGCCGTTCACGAACACGATACGGCCGCCCGCGTCGGCGGGCACGAGGTCGTCGATCAGGCGGGCATAGTCGGTTTGCTCGCCGTCCGAAGGCATGAAATGCCAATGCGGCTTCGCAATCGGCATCACATTGGTGTACTTCCACGCTTCAAGTTGCGTGCCGGGAAAGCCCAGCGTCTCGAACCGGTCGAACGCGTGCCGTCTCGCCTTGCGCAACCACGGCAGCTCGACGCCCGCCAGCGTCCCCGCCATCGTGCGGAAGGCGTCGCGGTAATGCTCGCGCGTTGATTCGCTCATCGTTGCTCCCTGGCCGCTGCCGTGTGTTGCGTCCCGGCCCCTTGCCCCGCTGCGGGTTCGTCGCCATCCTGCTCGCCGAGCCAGCCATACCCCTTGCGCTCCAGCTCGAACGCAAGCTCACGCGAACCCGAGCGCACGATGCGCCCCTGCGAAAGCACGTGCACCTGGTCCGGCACGATGTAGTCGAGCAGGCGCTGGTAGTGCGTCACGAGCACGATGGCCCGGTCCGCGCTGCGCATCTGGTTCACACCACGGGCGACGAGTTGCAACGCGTCGATATCGAGCCCGGAGTCGGTCTCGTCGAGAATGGCGAGACGCGGCTCCAGCACCGTCATCTGCAGCACCTCGTTGCGCTTTTTCTCGCCGCCCGAAAATCCTTCGTTCACGCCCCGGTAGAGCAGGTCTTCCTTCATCTCCATGGCCGCCATTTTTTCCTTCACCAGCGCGAGAAAGTCCATGGCGTCGAGTTCCGCCTCGCCACGATGCTTGCGCTGCGCGTTGAGCGCGGCCTTGAGCAGATAGATATTGCTCACGCCAGGTATTTCCACCGGATACTGAAACGCGAGAAAGAGCCCGCGGCGCGCGCGTTCATCGGGCGCAAGCGCGAGCAGGTCGCAGCCGTCGTACTGCACGCTGCCCCCCGTGACCACATATTGCTCGCGCCCCGCCAGCACATGGGCGAGTGTGCTTTTGCCGGAGCCGTTCGGCCCCATGATCGCGTGAACCTCGCCCGCATTCACGCGTAAATCCACCCCGCGCAGAATCGGCTTGCTTTCCACCTCGACATTCAGATTGCGGATTTCCAGCATTCTTTTCTCCCTCTCAACCTACGCTGCCTTCCAGGCTCACGCCCAGCAGCTTCTGCGCTTCCACGGCGAATTCCATCGGCAATTCCTTGAGCACGTCCTTGCAAAAACCGTTGACGATCATCGACACCGCGTCCTCCTCACTGAGCCCGCGCTGCCGGCAATAGAACAACTGGTCTTCGCCGATCCGCGACGTGGACGCTTCGTGTTCGACTTTCCCGCTCGGGTTCTTCACCTCGATATAAGGAAACGTGAAGGCGCTGCAACGGTCGCCGAGCAGCAGCGAATCGCACTGCGTGTAGTTGCGCGCGTTTTCAGCCGAGCGCGCCATTTTCACGAGCCCGCGATAGGCGTTCTTGCCGCGGCCCGCCGAGATCCCCTTCGAGAGAATCGTGCTGCGCGTATTGCGCCCGATATGCACCATCTTCGTACCGGTATCGGCCTGCTGATAGTGGTTGGTGAGCGCCGCCGAATAGAACTCGCCGATCGAGTTGTCGCCCTGCAGGATCACGCTCGGATACTTCCACGTGATGGCGGAGCCGGTTTCGACCTGGGTCCACGAAATCCGGGCGTTGGCCTCGCGGCAGTCGCCGCGCTTCGTCACGAAGTTGTAGATGCCGCCGCGCCCTTGCGCGTCGCCCGGATACCAGTTCTGCACCGTCGAATAGCGGATTTGTGCGCCTTCCAGCGCAACGAGTTCCACCACGGCGGCGTGCAGCTGGTTTTCGTCGCGCATCGGCGCGGTGCAGCCTTCCAGGTAGCTCACGTAGGCGCCCTTGTCGGCCACGATGAGCGTGCGCTCGAACTGGCCCGTGTTGCGCGCGTTGATGCGGAAGTAGGTGGACAACTCCATCGGGCAGCGCACGCCAGGCGGGATATAGCAGAACGATCCATCGCTGAAGACGGCCGAGTTGAGCGTCGCAAAGAAGTTGTCGGTGTACGGCACGACCGAGCCGAGATACTGGCGCACGAGGTCCGGATGGTCGCGAACCGCTTCCGAGAACGAGCAGAAGACGATGCCAAGCTCGCCCAGCTGCCGCCGGAACGTCGTGGCAACCGACACGCTATCGAATACCGCGTCCACGGCCACGCCCGCGAGCATCTCGCGCTCCTGCAGCGGCACGCCGAGCTTTTCGTAAGTGCGCAGGAGTTCCGGATCGACTTCGGCGAGGCTCTTCGGACGGTTCGCCTGCGTGTGCGGCGCCGAGTAGTAGGCGATGTCCTGGAAGTCGATGGGCGGGTGCTCGATGCTCGCCCAATGCGGCTCGGTCATCGTGAGCCAATGCCGGTAGGCGGCGAGCCGCCATTCGAGCATGAAGTCCGGCTCCTGCTTGCGCGCCGAGATGAGACGGATCACGTCCTCGGACAAACCGCGCGGCAACGTGTCCGACTGCACGTCCGAAACGAACCCGTGCCGATATTCCCGCCGCAGCAATTCCTCGAAGGTTTTCGCTTGTGTATCCATGACGTTATTACGGTCTCCTTTACACTCACGACCTCATTCTAGAACCCCTGGCATAACCCTGGCATGGCCGGGGTTTAACCGCAGCGCATGAGGCGCGCGGCAGGCACGCCCGATGCGGAAGACCCTTCTCACCAGAGAGGAATGACAATGCATCCGCGCGAAGCCGACCCTTCCTCTACTAGTTCTCGCGGCCGACCATGCCGAGCGTCAATCCCGTCAACGCCGGGCCCATTACCGAACCCCCGACACATCGGCGTTGTTTCACTGACGACGATGGCCGTACGTCCACGCTCGCGGGCATGCGATTCGCGACACCTTGGAGGGCATGACGATGAAAACCAGGGAGAAGCCATGAAGCCACTGCATGTTCCCGTCCGGGGCGCGATCGCCTGTGTGACGCTCGCCGCCGCCTCGCTGTCCGCCCGGGCGCAGAGTCAAACGCCCGCTCATCCCCCTGCGCCGCCGATGGTGAAGCCGCCGGCAGCCGTGCCTGGCACGGCAAGCGAATCGAACCCCACCAACCCCGACAACATGCCTGTGAAGAAACCCAAGGGGCCCGCCATCCACGACAAGATGATGCGCAGCGACCCCGCCAGCGACGCTCAGGCCAAATAGAACAAAAAGAAGCGCAAAAAGAACTCACCATTGGCTGCACCAGGCTCTACCCTTAAACGATAGAACTCACGGAGGACCAGGATGAGAATCGAATTCACGAGTCGCCGTCACGCTGTGGCTGCCGCACGCGTCGCGTTCGAAGCCAACGTGGACAACCGCCCGGTATGGTGCAGCGTGTCGCTCGACGCGCTGAACGACCGCTTCGGCAACACCGGCACGTCGGCGCATGCGCTATTGAGCGCCTTCGAGGCGAACCGCCCGAGCATCGAACTGGCCGCGCGGCACGCGCTGGAGAAAAACGGGGGCCAGTCCGTGGAGCTCGAAACGCGCGATCTGGAGTAAGCGCGCCGACGCAAGCGCAATGGCAATCGCAACCGGGTTCGAATCGTCAGCCGAACTGGCCTGCTCCCGGCAGGCCTCGATACTTCCCCAAAGAACTCAAGAGCGCTCGCCCGAGTGCCAGTTTGGCGAAGCCGAAGTGTCCGCAATGGCTGGCATCCGTACATGCCCGCACGGTTCAATTGCGCATCGCAATCGGCTAATCTTTGCTTGCGTCCGCGACCAGCGCCACCCTTTCGTGTGCGTCGCGTTGTTTCCCCCGGCGCTTGCCGCGGAACGCACCCTGCCAGCCACACTACGCTTGAACCCGTTCGCCTCGACGCGACGGCCCTGACGTGACAAGGAGGCAGACATGGACGCACTACAGTGGGGAACCGCCATCGGCGTCATGGTATTGGTCATCGCGGCCACGGCCGTGATCGCGCACTATCGCCGCGAACGGCGCCGCGCAAGCCAGTTGCGCAACCTCCACCACCACAACGGCATCCGCTCTTCGCACCTGCGCTAGCCGGCCTCGCGCCAGGCGTCTTGCGCGCACGTCGCGAGCATCGCGCGCAGCCGTCCGATATCGGCGGGCTTCGCGAGATGCGCATGGAAGCCGGCCGCCAGCGCGGCCGCCCGGTCGCCGTCCGAAACATGGCCGCTCAGCGCGACCAGCATCACGTCGGCGTGATCCGGCATGGCGCGCATGCGCTCCGCCAGCTCGTAGCCGTTCATGCCCGGCATGCCGATATCGACGAGCGCGAGATGCGGCTTCCATTGCCTCAGCACAGTCAGTGCGCTCGTGCCGTCGCCGGCCGTTCTGACTTCATGCCCTTCCAGCTCGAGCAACGCGCCGAGTGCGAAACACGCGTCGGCATTGTCGTCGACGATGAGCACGCGCGCCGGGCCGTTGCCCGCCAGCACGGCGGCGGGCGGCTTGACGGCTTCGGCGCTGCCGGTTCGCACGGGAATCGAGAGACGCGCCAGCGTGCCGCGTCCGATCCCCTCGCTCGTCACGAGAATCTCGCCGCCATGCAGCTGCGCGAGCCGCTGCGCGATGGGAAGCCCGATGCCGAGCCCCCCTTCCAGCTGCGCACTCTTGCCCGCGAATTGCGCAAACGGCTCGAAAATGCGCGAGAGCACGGCCGGGTCGATCCCGATGCCGTTGTCGCGAATCGAGATCTCGACGCAGCGCGCGTCGCCGGTGCCCGTCTGTTCGACGACGAGCGCGATCTCGCCGCCGTCGGGCGTATAGCGCACGGCATTGGACAGCAGGTTCACGATCACCTGCGTGAGCCGCGTCGGGTCGGCGAACAGCCGCAGATCGCCGGCAAGCGGACGCACGCTCAGCGTATGCCTGCGCGCCTGCGCACGCTCGCGGATGGAGGCGAGCGCGTCGGAGAGGATTTCGTTCAACGACGCATCGGTGGGATCGACGCTCAGCTTGTCATGGTCGAGGCGCGAGGCATCCTGCAGTTCGTCCATCAGACGTTTGAGCTGCGCGATCTGGCGCTGCGCAACTGCGAAGTATTCGCGCTGCGGCGCGCGGTCTTCGCAGATCATCTGGAGCGCCTGGAACGCGTTTTCGAGTGGCGCGAGCGGGTTGCGGAACTCGTGCGCGAGCACGGCGATCACTTCCGAATAGCGCTGCGTCTGCATGCGGCTATGGTCGCGCGCCTCGACCAGCTCGAGCGCCGGGCCGGCCACGGCGGCAAACTCGCTGAGCACGCGCTGGTCTTCGCGGGTGAAGCGCGAACGTTCTTCGAGCGAGGCGGCCCAGATCGCACCCAGTTGCCGCCCTTTCGAAACGATGGGCAGGATGAGCGCCTCCTGCACGACGGCGCATGCGGGGGCGAGAACCGGGAAATCGTCGCTCAGCGCGGTGAAAAGCAGCGGCTTGCCGGCTTCGAGCACGACGGCGCACGGGCAGTCGTTCCAGTGGATTCGGGTTCCGCACAGGTTCGCGAACTTGCCGGCCACGCTGTGCCAGCGAAAGTAGCGCTCTTCGCCTTCGCGCTCCAGCAAACTGATGCCGGCCGATTGCGCACAGCACAGACGCATTGCAAAGTCAGCAATCCTCTGCAACAACACTTCGCGTGAATCCAGTTGCGCGGTGACCAGTGCGAGCAGCGCCTGATTCTCGCGCGCATGGTCGGGCGCGCGAGACGGCCGCGCATCGATGTCGGCGATGGCGGGCGACCTGCCTTCCGGTGCCATTGCGGTCTCCTCCGGTGGCCCGATGAAGCTATTTATGGCGTACGTAATAGGGCTGAGCCATTTTATGCACCACCGGAAAGAATGTTAATTGCCGCAGGTCGTTCGTAATGACAGCATTTCGGTCAGGCGCGTGCTGCACGCCGCAGCGCGACTTGTGCGCAATTCTGCCGACGAAAAAAAGCGGGGACTGTGCCAGACGAGTGACAAGGAAAACGCCCGGAATGCCGGGCGTTTTCCTGAAGGGGACGCTGGCGGCTTCAGACCTTGCGCGCGCGGAGATATTTGAAGAACTCGGCGCCCTCCTGCAGGCGCCGCTTCATCATTTCCCAGCTCACCAGCATCTCGCGGACGATTTCCCAGATCTTCGACGGCCGGAAATAGAAGCGCTTGTAGAACTCCTCGACGCCAAGGTAGATCTCTTCGCGCGACAGGTGCGGATAGCCGATCGTCGAGGCCTGGGTGCCGGCCGAATTGATGAGCGTAATGACCTTGGTATCGTTCAGCCAGCCATTTTCGACCGCCTGCTTGTGCAGCACCGTGCCGGGATAAGGCGCGGCGAGCGAGACCTGAATGGTATGGGGATTGATCTCTTTTGCGTACTGTATGGTCTTCTGGATGGTTTCGTGCGTCTCGCCCGGCAGGCCGAGGATGAAGGTCCCGTGAATCTTGATGCCGAGCTTGCGGCAATCCTCGCTGAACTGGCGCGCGAAGTCCGTGCGTACGCCCTTCTTGACGTTGACGAGAATCTGGTCATCGCCGGATTCGAAGCCCACGAGCAACAGACGCAAGCCGTTGTCCTTCATCACCTTGAGCGTCGAGTACGGCACGTTCGCCTTCGCATTGCACGACCACGTCACGCCCAGCTTGCCCAGCCCGCGCGCGATCTCTTCGGCGCGCGGCCTGAGATCCGTGAACGTGTCGTCGTCGAACATGATCTCCTTGATTTCGGGCATGTTGTCCCGAATCCATTTCACTTCTTCCAGCACGTGCTCGACCGAGCGCGTGCGATAGCGATGGCCCCCCACCGTATGCGGCCAGAGGCAGAAGGTGCAGCGGGACTTGCAGCCGCGCCCCGTGTAGAGCGAGAGATACGGATGCTTGAGATAGCCGCTGAAATAATGCTCGGGCGTGAGGTCGCGCTTGTAGATCGGCGAGACGAAGGGAAGCTGATCCATGTCCTCGAGGATCGGCCGGGCGTCGTTGTGCATGATGCCGCCGTCGGGCAGCCGATAGCTCAGGCCCAGGATCGAGTCGAACGGACGCCCCTGGGAGATCTCGAGACAGGTGAAGTCGAATTCTTCGCGGCACACGAAATCGAGCGCGTCGCTCGCGGTCAGCGAACCATGCGGATCGACTGCCACCTTGGCGCCGATCATGCCGATGAGGACCGTGCTTTTGCGCCGCTTCAGGTGCTCGGCGAACTGGATGTCGCTCTGGAACGAGGGCGAACTCGTGTGAATGATAATGAGTTCGTATTCCTGTGCAATATCCAGGGTCGCTTCGAGCGTCAGGTCGTCTGCGGGGGCATCCACTACGCGGCTGCCTTCGACCAGCGCGGCGGGCTGAACGAGCCACGTGGGATACCAGAACGAGCGGATTTCGCGCTTCGTCTGGAAGCGCGAGCCCGCGCCGCCATCGAAGCCTTCGTACGAAGGTGCCTGCAGAAACAGCGTTTTCATGAATGCCCTCGGAGAAAAATCGTGAATTTGTCTCGAAGCCTACAAAAACATGACACTTTTGCCGGATGGCGGCTTTGCCCGGGTCAAGAATACTACGACTTGCTGCCGCGGCACGTCGAAAAAACGTCTGTACCCGCTTATCGAAAGCCCCACTTAACAAGGCCGCCGCCGGTCGAACACAGTAGAACCCCGCATTCGTCGGCATGAGCGATGCTTTCTGTACTATATTTTTCTGGCATCCGCAGCAGCATTCACAGCGCTCCAAACCGGGAGGCGATGTATGTCGCGATATCACGACATGCCGGAAGGCGTGCCGGTAGGCAATGGCCACCGTATCAGCCCAGCGGACTTTCTGCTGATGGCAGGCTTTCTCGCCTACCGTGCCCCGCTCGCATCGGTCGATGCCCGCGCGGCGGCCCGGCGTATCCTCGATGCGGTGCTCAGTGCAGCGGCCGCGCACGGCTTCGCGGATTCGGCCGTGCTCGAATCCATGATGGCGAGCGCCGAAAAATCGGCCGATGTGCGCAGTCTCGCGGAGCAAGCCAGCGCGGCAGTGGGTGACACGTTCGCTTACATGCAGGTGATACGCGGGGCTGGCGTCGCGCTGGAAGCCGACCCTTATACGCTGGTTACTTGAGATCCGGTGTTCCCGCGGCGGCGCGTATGCGCAGGACCGTCTGCCGCGAAGTGCCGAAGCGCCGCGCCACCTCGCTCACCGAGAGCCCGCTGCCCAGCGAACTCATCACGCGCGCGCGGTCGTGCGCCGAGAGCGAGGCGGGCCTGCCCGTGGGGCGCCCGCTGCGCTGCGCGGCCTTCAGGCCGTTGCGGCTGCGTTCGCTGCGGGTGGCCGCCTCCATGCGCACCACCGCACGCAGCATCTTGACCGCTTGCGGCTCGGGGCGCCCCGTGAGATCGACGCCGCCCAGTTCGACACAGCGCACGCCAATCTTTCCCTTGCGGCAGTTGAGCAGCGTGGCGAGCACGTCGCGCGCGTTGCAGCCCAGGGCGGAAAGCTGCAGAACCACGAGTTCATCCTCGGGATCGATGCGTCCGAGCAGTCTCGTCAACGCGGGCCGTTCGGCGGCGGCCACATACGGCGCCACCGCGTCCATGGCCACGCGGCTGAGCGCCACCGTGTAGCCCGCCTTGTCGAGCTGGATCAGTTCCCGCTCGGGAAACTCGCCCTCGCTTGCGCCGTTGATGTAGAAAAACGTCCGTTGCACACGTGGCTCCCGTACTCGCCCGGAGGCGCGCGAACTAGCGTCGCAAGCGCGCGAAAGTCGCCAGCAGGTCTTCGAGCAGCACCGGCTTCTTGAGGTGCGCGTCGAAACCCGCCTGCTCGGACTGCTCCACATCGGCCTCCTGGCCAAAGCCGCTCAGCGCGATGCAGATCACCGACTCGAGCGCGGGCTGCGAACGCAGCTTGCCGATGAACTCGTACCCGTCCATGCCCGGCATGCCGAGATCGGAGAGCACGAGATCCGGCGCGTTGCCGTTGAGCAGCGTCAGCGCTTCCTCGCCGCTCGTGGCCGTCTGCACCTTCGCGCCTTCGCTCTCCAGCAGCAGCTTGAACGTTTCGACCGTGGTGGCGTCGTCGTCGACCATCAGGATACGGAGCCCTTGCAGCGACGCGATGGCCGCGCCGTCGCTGCTTTCCGCATGCGCGAACGAACGCTGTATCGGCAGCGTCACCGTGAACGTCGCGCCGCGCCCGAGGCCTTGCGACTCCGCGCGCACGCTGCCGCCGTGGATCGTCACGAGTTCCCGCACGAGCGCGAGACCAATGCCGAGACCCGAGCGCCGCGCGGCGGACTGGCGGCTTTGCTTGTACATGTCGAAGATGTGCGGCAGCAGCGCCGGTTCGATGCCGGTGCCGGTGTCCTTCACGCGCAGCACGGCTTCGCCTTCGACGACCTCCAGCGAGACGTCCACCGAACCGCGATTGGTGAACTTCATCGCGTTGCTGATGAGGTTCCAGACAATCTGTTCGATGCGCGTGAAATCGGCGTGCAGGATCACTGGCGTCTGGGTGATCGAGACGTTCAGCGCAATGCCGCGCTGCTGCGCCTCGAACTGCACGGCATGGCAAACGCGCTGCACGATCTCGCGCATGTCGACCGCCGAGCGCATGACCGAGAGCTTGCCGGTGCGCACGCGCGAGATGTCCAGCAAGTCGTCGATGATCTGCGCCTGGCCGACCACGGTGCGCCGGATCGTGTCCGCGGCGCGGGTGAGGTTCAGGCTCTGGCGCGTTTCCGGCGCCCGCGCAATGAGTTCCGCGCTCGCCGAGATCAGATTGAGCGGGTGCTTGAGTTCGTGCGACACCACGGCGAGAAACTCGTCCTGGCGCCGCTGCCCGTCGCGCTCGCCGGCGTCGCGCACCTGTTCGAGCGTGGCGTCGCGCAGGTCCGCGTCCGCGGGCACGAGTTCGCCCAGGTCGCGCGCGATCTTGGCAAAGCCGCTCACGCCCGCTTCATCGAGGCGCGAAAGCACGCCGCTCGCGAAAAAGCGCGTGCCGTCCTTGCGCAGGTGCCAGCGTTCCTCGTCGGTGCGGCCATGCTGGCGCGCCAGCGCGAACTCGCGGTCGGCGACCTTGTTCACGCGGTCTTCTTCGGTCGAGAGCAGATCGGCGGACTGGCCGATCATTTCGGCCTCCGTATAACCGAAAATGCGTTCCGCGCCCGCGTTCCAGCTCGTGATGTAGCCTTCGTCGTCGAACGTGATGATCGCGTAGTCCTTCGTGCCCTCGGCGACGATGCGCATGCGTCGCTCGCCTTCGCGCAACTGGTCTTCGGCCTGGCGGCGCCCGGTGATGTCGATGAACGAGAGCACCGCGCCGTCGATACGGTCTTCGGTCGTGCGGTACGGCACGAAGCGCGCGAGATACCAGCGCCCGTCGTTGCTCTTCAGCTCGCGCTCGATCAGGCGCAGCGAGTCGAAGGCTTCGGCGGCGTCGTCGGCGAGCTTGTCGTATTCGAGCCGGTGCGTGATATCGAGCAGCGAGCGGCCGATATCCGAGGGAATGATGCTGAACACGTCGGTCGCGCGCGGCGTGTAGCGCTTGATGCAGATGTTGCGGTCGACGAAGATCGTGCCGATATCGTTCGCCGCGATCAGGTTCTGCAAGTCGTCGTTGATCTTGCTGGTCTCTTCGACCTTCGACTTCAGTTCCGCGTTGACGGTGGTGAGTTCCTCGTTGATCGACTGCAGCTCTTCCTTGCTGGTTTCGAGTTCCTCGGTCGCCGAGCGCAGTTCCTCGTTGATCGCCTGCAGCTCCTCGTTGGACGCCTTCAGTTCCTCCGTCGAGGTTTCCGACTGCTCGATGGTCGACTGCAGCTGCTCCTTGGTGCGCTGCAATTCGCGTTCGAGCTGGGTGATGATCGGGTCCTTCTGCACGTCCACGGAAACCGTTTCCGCCCCGCTCATGCTGTCTTCGACTTCGTCGAAGAGCACCAGCACGAAGTCGGCGTTGGCCTCGGGGTCGTGCACCGGCCGCGCCGTCATGTTGACGAAATACGAGCGCCCGTCGCGCTCCAGACGCACGCGCCGCGCCTCGACGCTGCGGTTCGTGTGCAGCGCCTGGTAGATCGCGGTGCGCAGCTCGAGCCGCAATTCCGGGCGCACGGCGGCGACGATGTTGTGCGAAGGCTCGCCGCCGGAATACTGCAGGAAGCGGCCCGCGCGGTCGGACAGATGCACGATTTCCGAATCGCGGCTCACCAGCACGCTAGGCGGCGCGTACTGCTCGACGAGGCGCTGGTGCAGGTCGCCGAACGAAAAGCGGCGGCGGCCCGGCGGCTGCACGGTCGCGACCACGGGCCGCGCGTTCATCGTGCCGGCAATCGCCACCGGCACGGGCGTGTCGCCGCGCACCGCCATGTTCGCGCGGTAAATGCGGTTGCGCTTGTCCACCACGGTGAACATCGAACTCACGCTGTCCGCCGACTCGGAGCTGCCGAGGAACAGCACGCCGCCCGGACGCAGTGCGAAGTGGAACATCTTGAGGATTTCGATCTGCGCTTCGCGGTCCAGATAGATCAGCAGGTTGCGGCAGCAGATCAGGTCGAGGCGCGAGAACGGCGGATCGCTCAGCACGTTGTGATGCGCGAACAGCATGTGCTCGCGCAGCTCTTTCTTCACACGATAATGCGCGGCGTCCTTGGAGAAGAACTGGCGCACGCGTGCCGGCGTGACGTCGGCGAGGATCGAATCGGGAAAGAGGCCCGTGCGCGCGAACGAGATCGCGCGTTCGTCGATGTCGGTCGCGAAGACCTGGAACGAGGTGCCTTCCGTCGACTTGAGCGAGCGCTCCTGGAGCAGCATCGCCAGCGAATAGGCCTCCTCGCCCGTGGCGCAGCCCACCGACCACACGCGGATGCGGTCCTGTTCGCCACGCCCTTCGAACAATTGCGGCAGGACTTCGCGCTCGAGCACGTCGAACGCTTCCTTGTCGCGGAAGAAGTTGGTGACGCTGATGAGCATGTCCTGCAGCAGCGCCTGGGTTTCCTCGGGATGCAGATGCAGATGGTCGCGATACGCCTGCAGGTCGGTGATGCCGTTGACCTGCAAGCGCCGTTCGATGCGGCGCAGGACCGTGGCGCGCTTGTAGTGGCGGAAATCGTGCGCCGTGCGCGTGCGCAGGATGATCATGATCTCGCGCAGCGCCCGCTCGGCCGCCTCGTTGATATGCTCTTCGCGCCGCTCCTCGCTTTCCGCGACGGGCAGTTGAATTTCCTTCGTCGTCGACCAGAGGTCCATCAGCCGCTGCGGCATCTCCGCCGCCGTGATGACGAAGTCGACCATGCCTGTGGCGATGGCGCTGCGCGGCATGCTGTCGTATTCCGCTTCCGAGGGATCCTGGGCAAACGTGATGCCGCCCATTTCCTTGACGCGCGAGAGGCCGGCCGAGCCGTCCGAGCCCGCGCCCGAGAGCACGATGCCGATGGCGCGCTCGCGATGCGTTTCAGCGAGCGTGCGGAAGAACACGTCGATCGCCGCGCGGCGGCCCTCCTGAGGCTGACTGGGGGAAACGCGCAGATAGTCGTCCACCATCGCCAGATCGAGTGAAGGGGTGATGACGTACACGTGGTCGGGCTCGATGGGCGTCGGGCTCGTCACCTCCACCACGGGCATGTCGGTCGCCTTGCGCAGCAGCGCGGCCATACTGCTTTCGTGGTCGGGCGCGAGATGGACGACCACCACGAACGCCATCGAGGTGTGGGAGGGCAGCGATTCGAAGAAGGCCAGCAGCGCGCTAAGGCCGCCTGCCGATGCGCCGATACCGACGATCGGGTAATTGGTCTGGCTGCGGGGCATATGGCCACGTCGTTTCGGCATGGTTGCCAGGTCCTGAAGGTGAAGTGAATAGCGTTCGCACTCGCGCGTCCCATAAGCCGCGTGTGCTGCGCCGACATTATCCCTCCAGGAGCATCGACTGCAATAGTCCTGCCGCATCCCCCGCACGCCGCGCGGTCGCCTCCTCGCGCTGCTGTGCATCGAAGTCGCCGCATTGCCGGTAGTGCTCGCTCTGGGCAAGGCTCATCGATTCGCGCTCGCGCAGCGCCCGCAGCGCGTCGCGCAGCGCGCGCTCCACGTCGCGGCTGCGCCCCCGGTTGAGCGAGGCCGCCGTGTAGGCGTGGCCCGTGTGGCAGCGGTAGCGCAGCAGACGCGAGTAGTCGAGGCGCCAGAGCGTGCCGTTGCACTCGGGACACGTGAACGTCGAAGGCGTGCCGATGCGGTTCAGATCGCCGGCCAGTCCTTTGCCCTCGCGCCACGCGCGCTGCTCCGTGCTGATGAGTTCGGCGGTGCGGCGCCTCGCGAGGATTTCGTCGGCCGTCGCGGGCGGCACGCGGCCCGTCAACTCCACGAGCCGGTGGGCCATGCCCGCGAGCGGCAGGATGTAGTCGGCAAAAGGCGCGGCGTTGAGCGGCATTTCGCTGGCGAAGGCGTCGGATGGGTCCTGGACGATCCCGGTGCCGCCACAGGCCTGGATGGCCTCGAGGCCGGACGCGCCGTCGTCGAGCAGGCCCGTGAGGATCACGCCGATGCCGCGCGGCCCGAGTTCCGAGGCCACGCTGCGAAACAGCGGGTCGATGGCCGGGCGGGCAAAGTTCTCCTTTGCGGCATGCACGAGACGCAGGCGCGAGCCCTCGACGATCATGTGCTGGTCGGGGGGCGCCACGTAGATCCGGCCGGGCGACCAGGTTTCGCCGTCCTCGGCATGCACTGCGCGCAGCGGGCCCGCGCTGCTGAGCAGCGACGGCAGATGGCTGTAGTGGCTGCCCACGTGAAGCACGATTGCGATCGTCGCCTGCAAGTCGGGCGGAAGCCCGGACACAAGACTTCGAAGCGCATCGACGCCGCCCGACGATGTGCCTATGGCGATGAAGTCTCGGTAGATCAATTTGTGTCCAGGCTGGCGGGTGAATCGGGTTAATCAGTCGTTTGGCGCAATTGCCGTGCCTGCACGGGTGGCAGAGAGCGAGCGCGGTGCCACGGCATCTGCCTTGCTGTTTCGTCCGGGACTGACGAACCGGGATGGAGGGCAGACCGATGACACAATCCACGCGCGCCGTCGCGGCCATGGCGAGCGTCGCGGCGGGCGCCGCGCTCGCGATCTGGTCCACGCGCAACCTGCGCGAGTCGGCGCACGCGCGTGCGAGCGGCAAGCACGTGGTCGCGGCGCGCAGCTTCAATCATGGGTCGGCGCTGCTCGCGCTCTCCGTGCTGGCCGACAGCGCCATGGAGCACTATCGCGGCTCGTTCGAAAACCGTGCGATGTATCTGCCGCCCGCCGTGGCGCTCTGCGCGCTCGCCGCGGCGCTGCACGGCGGCGCGGACCGGCGCGCTGCCTCGCACCGGCTGCGGCATGCGATCCAGCTCACCAGCGCCGCGACCGGCGTGACGGGCACCGCCTTCCATCTTTACAACGTGACGAAACGGCCCGGCGGATTCAGCTGGCATAACGCCTTTTACGGTGCGCCGGCGGGTGCGCCCTTCGCGCTGGTGCTCTCCGGCGTGCTGGGTGCGGTCGCCGAGCAGTTGCGGGACGAGCCCGGGCACGACCCGCGGCTCTTCGGCATGCCCGCGGGCAAGACGCTCGCCCTGGTGGCCGGCGCGGGACTGCTCGGCACGGCGGCCGAAGCGGCGCTGCTGCATTTTCGCGGCGCGTTCCAGCATCCGGCGATGTATGCGCCCGTGACCATCGTGCCCGTGAGCAGCGCGCTGCTCGCGCATGCGGCGTTGGCCCCGCCCCGCCAAGCGGCCCGCGCGAGCGTGTTCGCGCGCTTCTGGCTGCGGCTCACGGCGGCGCTCGGCTTTGCGGGCTTCGGCTTTCATGCGAACGGCGTGGCGCGCGCGCAGGGCGGCTGGCGCAACTGGTCGCAAAACCTGTTTGCGGGGCCGCCCCTACCCGCGCCGCCCGCCTTCAGCGCGCTCGCGCTCGCCGGGCTCGCCGCGCTGCGTATGCGGGAGACCGAACGATGACCCGGACGCCAACCTATCCCGGCTACGACGTGCTCGCCAAACGCGACACGCCTTCGTGGGACGCCCCCACGCGCGCGGTGATCGACGCGCGCGTAAGCACACCGGAGCGGGCGCGCTATCTCGGTCCGTCGCACTGGCAAACGCTGGTGGCGCTGTGCGACACGATCGTCCCGCAGCCCGGCAACGCCCACGGCGAGCCCGCCCCGCGCGTGCCGGTCGCCGCGCTCGTGGAAGGCAAGCTGCTCGACGACCGCCGCGACGGCTTTCGCGACGCCCGCCTGCCGCCATTGCGCACCGCGTGGGAGACGGGGCTCGCCGCCCTCGATGCGGAAAGCGTGAAGGCCTACGGCGAGCACTTCGCGCAGTTGCAGGACGAACGGCGGCGCGCGCTGGTCGCCCGCATGCAGCGTGGCGACCTGCACAGCCGGGCCTGGCACGGCATGCCTTGCGACGTGTTCTTCAAGAAGCGCGTGCTGCACGATATGAGCGCCGCCTACTGGTCGCACCCGCTCGCGTGGAGTGCGATGGGCTTTGGCGGCCCGGCGAATCCGCGCGGCTACGTACGCCTGTACACGAGCCGGCGCGATCCGTGGGAAGCCGTCGAAGCCGCCGACGAGAGCGACGCGGCGCAGGTGGCCGCCCGCAGGGAGAACGAGCGTGTGCGCTGATCTCGCCGACCTAACCGACGCCAGCGAGGCGCCGCGCGGCAAGCACGGCCGCGCGCCCGACGTGTTCCGTCGCGGCGGCTGGATGCCCATGCGCGAATACGCGCTCGACGACCCGGTGGATTTCGCCATCGTCGGCACCGGCGCGGGGGGCGCGACGCTCGCTTGCCGGCTCGCCGAAGCGGGCTTTCGCGTGGTGGCGTTCGACGCGGGCGCGTGGTGGCGGCCGCTGGAAGAATTCGCCTCCGACGAGACCCACCAGGCCAAGCTCTACTGGACCGACGAACGCATTTGCGACGGCGAGAACCCCTTGCAGCTCGGCAGCAACAACAGCGGCCGTGCGGTGGGCGGCAGCACCGTGCACTTCGCCATGGTCTCGCTGCGCTTTCGGCCCGAATGGTTTCAATCGCGCACGAAACTCGGCTACGGCGCCGACTGGCCGCTCGACTGGCGCGAGATGTGGCGCCACTACGCCGAAGTCGAGCAGGCGCTCGGCATCTCCGGGCCGGTGAATTATCCGTGGGGACCCAAACGCCCGCGCTATCCGTATCGCGCACATGAAATCAACGGCGCGGGCCTCGTGCTCGCGCGAGGCTGCGAGGCGCTCGGCATTCCCTGGGCGCCCACGCCGCTCGCGACGCTCTCCGCGCCGCGCGGCGACGCGCACCAGTGCGTCTATCGCGGCTTTTGCGTGACGGGCTGCTCCACCAACGCCAAGCAGAGCGCGCTCGTCACGTGGATTCCGCGCGCCGTGCGCGCGGGCGCGGAAATCCGCGACCTAGCGATGGTAGGCCGCATCGAAACCAACGCGCTGGGTCGCGCCGCCGGCGTGCATTTTCATCGCGAGGGGCGCTGGCATTTCCAGCGCGCCCGCAACGTGGTGGTGGCGGGCTATGCGATCGAAACGCCGCGCCTGCTGTTGCTTTCCGCGAACGGACGCTTTCCCGAAGGCCTCGCGAACCGCTCGGGACTCGTCGGCAAGAATCTCATGGCGCAGACGAACCAGGCCGCGTGGGGCGCATTCGACGACGAGATCCGGTGGTACAAGGGACCGCCATCGCTGGCGCTCACCGAACACTGGAACTATGAGGACGCAGGCAAGGACTTTCACGGCGGCTATTGCTACATGAGCCAGGGCCCGCTGCCGCTCGTCTGGGCGGCGACGCAAACGAGCCGCGGCCTGTGGGGCGACGCGCTCATGCGCGAGATGACGAAGTACAACCATCAGGCGGGCCTCAAGATGGTGGGCGAGACGCTGCCGCAGGAACGCAACCGCGTGACGCTAGCCGACGAGAAAGACGCGCTCGGCCTGCCCGTGGCGCGCGTCACCTGGTCGATGGGCGAGAACGACCGCCGGCTCGTGAACCACGCGCTGGACTATATGAGCCGCGCGCTCGCCGCGGCGGGCGCGCGCGACATCTGGACCCAGGACGACGACACCTGCCACCTGAACGGCACGGCGCGCATGGGCCGCGACGCGCAAGCGAGCGTCGTCGATGCGGACTGCCGTTCGTGGGACATTCCGAATTTGTGGATCTGCGACGGCTCCGTGTTTCCGACCGTGGGCGGCGTGAATCCTTCGCTCACCATCCAGGCCGTTGCGTGCCGCACCGCCGAGCGCATCAAGGCGCTGGCCGCGCGCGGCGAGCTTTGATGACCATCGCGCGGGCACGCGTCGTGCGTTGACGCAGATGTTTTTCAAAAGGAGGCCATCATGCCACTCAGCAAGGGAAAAACTCGCGAAGCGATCTCGAAGAACATCAAGACGGAAGTGAAGCAAGGCAAGTCGCAGAAGCAGGCCGTTGCCATCGCGCTGAACCAGGCGCGCAAATCCGGCGCGAAGATTCCGAAGAAGAACCAGAAGTGATCGGGCGCGCCGCGCACGCGGCGCGTCTTTCATCACGCGTTTCGTGTTTCGCGAGTTAGCCATCCTCGCCGACTTCGGCAGGTTCCGGCAGGTCCGGCAACTCGTGCGGCTCCGCCTGAGGGGCGCCAGATTCGCGCTCGTCGGGTTCGGCGCCGCCGCCCGGATCGTTCTTTTTCGGCGGCGTGGCGGGCTCCATCTGGACGCGTCGAAAACGGGGCAGGTCGTAAGGGCTTTGCATGCTCGATCTCCATAAAAAACGCCGGTAAAAGCGCGTAGCGGGTCTGCCGGGATCGCGCAGCGCGTGTGCCTGGCTCGCGCAGCGGTGAGGCGTGCATGGGCATGCCGGGTGCGCAGGCGAAAAACGTTCTGGACGCCTACGCTGCTGCGCCGCTCATGACCCCACTTGCCTACTTCCTGCACAGCGCGGGCCCCGCATCGGGTCCGGTGCAGGCGCTCGACTGGGGCCTCGCCCTCCTGTGCGTGGGCGTGTGCATCGTCATAGCGTTGTTGCTCTATCTGGCGATCCGGCGCAGGCGTCGCGGTGGCGCGGCGCAAGATGAAGCTTTGTTGCAAACCAACGTTGCCGACGAGCAAGGCGAGCGCACGGCGAACCGCATCGTTGCCGTCGGCACGGCCATTTCATCGGTCCTGTTGCTGGGCGCGCTCGTGGCGATGCTGCGCGTGCTGGCCGCCGTGGCCGACCCGCCGCGCGAGCCTTCGCTCACCGTGACCGTCACGGCTTACGACTGGTGGTGGAAAGTGAGCTATCGAACGCCCGAGGGCGCGAGCTTCGAAACCGCCAACGAAATCCACATTCCCACGGGCGAGCCCGTGCGCGTCGATCTGCAAAGCGCCGACGTCGTGCACGCGTTCTGGGTTCCGGCGCTCGCGGGCAAGACGCAGGCCATACCCGGCCAGGTCAATCACCAGTGGATCGAGGCAGACCATCCCGGCGTATGGCGCGGGCAGTGCACGCAGTTCTGCGGGCCCCAGCACGCGCACATGGCCATGGAAGTGGTGGCGCAGGCCCCCGCCGATTTCTCGCGCTGGCTCGAGGCGCAACAGCAGCCCGCCGCAGCCGCGCAAAGCGGCGCGACGCGGCGTGGCGAGCAACTGTTCGCCGCGCGCTGCGGCGGCTGCCATGCGGTGCGCGGCACGCAGTCGGGCGGCGCGCAGGCGCCCGACCTCACGCATCTCGTCTCGCGGCGCCTGATCGCCGCGGGCACGCTCGCGAACACGCCCGTCAGCCGGCTCGACTGGGTCGCGCATGCGCAGCAGCGCAAGCCCGAATCGCTCATGCCCGACATCGCCCTCACCCCCGCCGAGGCGAGCGACCTCGGCGCGTGGCTCGACACACTTCAGTGACATGAACGATATCCCAGCCACTCCTGCCGCTTCCGACCGTCCCGCCAGCGCGATGGTGCCGCGCCGCCCGCGTGCGGGGCGCCTCTCGCGCGTGCCGGAAACGGGCACGGCGCCGCTCGACGAAGCCACGCTGCGCCGCCTCGAACAGATCTGGGAAACGCGCCCCGGCTGGCGCGGCTGGCTCTGCACGGTGGATCACAAGACCATCGGCATCCGCTACCTCGTCACGGCGTTCGTGTTCCTCGTGCTGGGCGGCGTGGAGGCGCTCATCATGCGCGCGCAGCTCGCGCGCCCCAACGAAACGCTGCTCACGCCCCAGCAATACGACCAGCTCTTCACGATGCACGGCGTGACGATGATCTTTCTCTACGCGCTACCGGTGCTGAGCGGCTTTTCGAACTACCTGTGGCCGCTCGTGCTCGGCTCGCGCGACATGGCGTTCCCGCGCCTGAACGCGCTCTCGTACTGGGTCTTTCTCGGCGCGGGCATTCTGCTCTACGCGAGCTTTTCCGCGGGACAGGGCGCCAATGCGGGCTGGTTCAACTACGTGCCGCTTTCCACGGCCGCCTACGACCCCGGGCCGAACATCGACGTCTACGCGCTCGGCATGGTGCTGCTCGGCATTTCCACCACGGTGGGCGCGGGGAACTTCGTCATCACGTTCCTGCGCATGCGCGCCAGCGGCATGTCGGTCGCGCGTCTGCCGATTCTCGTCTGGGGCACGCTCACGGCTTCGGCCGCCAATCTGCTCGCCGTGCCCTCCGTGAGCCTCGCGTTCCTCATGCTCTGGCTCGACCGCAACGCAGGGGCGCACTTCTTCGACATCTCTGCCGACGGGCGCCCCCTGCTGTGGCAACACCTCTTCTGGATCTTCGCGCACCCGTGGGTCTATGTCGTCGTGCTGCCCGCCATGGGCATCGTGTCCGACGCGCTGCCCACGTTCTGCCGCCGCCCGATCGTCGCCTACGCGGCCGTTGCGCTCTCAACGGTCGCGACCATGCTCGTGGGCTTCGTGGTATGGCTCCATCACATGTTCGCGACGGGCCTGCCGCCGCTCGCGCTGGCCTTCTTCGGCGCGGCCAGCATGGTGATCTCCGTGCCGAGCGCGATTGCCGTGTTCGCGTGGATCGCCACGATCTGGACCGGCAGGCCCGTGTTCAAGACACCGTTCTACTACTTCGCGGGCTTCGTGCTCATGTTCACCGTGGGCGGCGTTTCGGGCGTGATGACCGCCGCCGTGCCGCTCGACTGGCAGCTCACCGACACCTACTTCGTCGTGGCCCACCTCCATTACGTGCTGCTCGGCATCAACGTGTTTCCGGTGCTGGGCGGCCTCACGTACTGGTTCCCCAAGTTCACCGGACGGCTCATGCACGAGCGCTTCGGCAAGTGGACCTTCTGGGTCACGTTCATCGGCTTCAATCTGGGTTTCTTTCCGATGCACATCTCCGGGCTCCTCGGCATGCCGCGGCGCATCTATACCTACCCGGAAGGCATGGGCTGGGACACGGCCAACCTGCTCACGAGCATCGGCGCATTCGTGTTCGCCATCGGCATCGCCATGTTCATCGGCAATGCGATCGTGAGCGCGCGGCGCGGCGCACGCGCGAGCGCGAACCCATGGAATGCGGCGGGCCTCGAGTGGGCGACCTCGTCGCCGCCGCCTCCGTACAACTTCGCGATCCTGCCGAGCGTGCGCTCGCGAGACCCGCTCTGGCAGCCCGATGCGAATGTGCCGCGTCCCGGCTACCTGCTCCATCGCGGGCGCGAGGCGCTGGGCGTCACGCCGCTCGCGGGCGAACCCGACGTGATCCTCAAGATGCCCGAGGACAGCTACGCACCGTTCGTGCTCAGCGTGGCCTCGACGCTCGTGTTCGTCGGGCTGCTGCTTCATTCGACCTCGTTCACGGCGCTCGCCGGGCTCGCCTGCGGACTCGCGCTGCTTTCGTGGCTGTGGCCGCGGCGCTCGCTCGGACAGCGCGAACCGTTCGCGCCGCAAGCCACCACGCCCGCCGGCAAAGTCGCCGAGACGACCGCGATCCGCAGCGAAGACGAAACTCTCGCCCTGCCCGTTGGCAGTGCCGGCGAACATGCGGGCGGCTGGTGGGGCGTGCTCACGCTCGTCGTGACGGAAACCGCGCTGTTCGGCTATCTGATCTTCTCGTACCTCTATCTCGCTTCGCAAAGCGCGCAGCCCTGGCCGCCCGAAGGCCTGCCCAAGCTCGGCATGAGCGGACTGAACACGGCGCTGTTGCTCGCCAGCAGCGTGTTCGTGTGGCTCGCGGGCGCGTTCGTGCGGCGCGCGCGTTCGCGGCCCGCGTTCTGGTCGATGATCGTCGGCATTGCACTCGGCGTCGCGTTCGTCACGATCCAGTTCTTCGAGTGGCACGACCGGCCCTACGGGCTCGCGACGCATCTCTATGGTTCGCTCTACTTCACGATCACTGGCTTTCACATGGCCCACGTGATGGCGGGCGTGCTGATGCTAGCCGCGCTCGCGTTCTGGATCGCGCGCGGCTATTTCGACGGCAGACGCGATGCGGCGCTCACCATCGGCGGCCTGTACTGGCACTTCGTCGACGTGGTGTGGCTCTTCATCTTCTCCGTGCTCTATCTGTCGCCTTACTGGATGCGAGGACGATGACGCAGCCCGCCGCTCCCGCGCCCCCGGCCCCGCCAGCGCCCGTGCCCGCGCGCATCCGGCCCACGCTGCGGCAGCATATTGCCGTGTGGTACGGCATTTTTGGCGTGCCGGCCATCTGGGCGGGTCATGTGCTGTTCTGCCAGACGCTCGCGGCCACCGCCTGCGCGGGCGGCGTCCCGCAACGCAATGGCGAGCCCTGGCGGGTCGTGCACTGGACGCTGGCGCTCGTCTCGGCCGCCGCGTTCGCGCTGGCGCTCACCGGCGTGCTGCTGGCGCGGCGCACGTGGCGCGCCAGCGCCGCCGTCAACACGCCACAGCGCGACACCTTCCGCTTTCTCGCGTGGAGCAGCACGGCCGTTGCCGTGGCGTTCACGATCGCGCTCGTGTTCACGATAACGGTGCTGTTCGCGTTGCCGCTCGAACGGCTATGCGGGACGTTGCGATGAATGCCCGCGCCTGTTCGAGCGCTGTGCTTGCCGCCCTCGCGCTGCTCGCCGGCTGCCACCGCGACGAGCCGTTCGCGACGACGAAACCGCCGCCCGATGCCGCCCAGATCGCGCTCGGCGAAAAGCTCGCGAAAGCGGGCGATTGCGCCTCGTGTCACGACTCCGCCAAACGCGAACCCTTCGCCGGCGGTCTCGCCGTGAATTCGCCGTTCGGTCCCATCTACGCGAGCAACATCACGCCCGACCCCGTGCACGGCATCGGCGACTACACGCCCGCGCAGTTCGCCGCAGCCTTGCAGCGCGGCGTGGCACGCGACGGCAAGCGGCTCTATCCTGCGATGCCTTATCCTTCGTTTGCGGCGCTCCACGCCAGCGACGTGAACGCGCTCTATCAGTACTTCATGTATGGCGTGAAGCCGGTGCCGAATGCCGCGCCGCAAACGCATCTGCCGTTTCCGTTCAACCAGCGCTGGGTGATGATGTTCTGGCGTCTCGCGTTCGCACAACATGGCCGCTTCGAACCGGACCCCGCGCACTCCGCGCAGTGGAATCGCGGCGCGTGGCTCGTGCAGGGACTCGGCCACTGCGGCGCGTGCCACACGCCGCGCGGACCCGCCTACAACGAAATGGGCTACACGCAAAGCAGCCCGCTCTACCTCACGGGCGGCGTGACCGACCACTGGTACGCACCGAATCTCACGGGCGACCCCGGCAGCGGCCTGGGCCGCTGGAGCGCCGACGAGATCGCCGCGTTCCTGCGCGACGGCCACAACGACCGCGCCTATGCGTTCGGCGCCATGGCGCCCGTGGTGGGCGCGAGCACGCAATACCTGGGCGACGACGATCTGCACGCCATCGCCACCTATCTGAAGTCGCTGCCCGCACGCGAGGCGAGCGGCCAGTATGCCGATTCCGCGGCCGCGCGCGCCTCGACCATGGCGGCGCTGCATGGCGGCACGCCGGAGCGGCCTGGCGCCGGCCTCTATCTTTCGTACTGCGCGAAATGCCACGGCGCCGACGGCGCCGGCAAACCCGACAAGGCGCCACCGCTTGCGGGCAGTGCGCTCGCGCTCTCGTCCGACGCGACCAGCGTGCTGCGCCTCATCGTCGAAGGCAGCCAGAGTCCGCAAACGAGCAACGGTGGCACGCCGCGCAAGATGCCCGCGTTCCGCACGCAGTTCACGGACAGCGAGATCGCCCAGGTGGCGAGCTTCGTGCGCGGCGCGTGGGGCAACAACGCCCCGCCCATCGCGCCCGCCGAAGTCACGCGGCTGCGCGGTGCGATCCACCGTTGAGTGCGTCCTTAAAAACAGGGCGCGCGGTTGCGAACGACCGCACGCCGTGTGGATCAGGGGCTAGCTGACGAGTTCATTGCCCCTTGGTGTCGCTGCTTGCGTCTGCACCTGGGGTGTTGGTCGTGTCGTTCATCTGTTTGGACATCTTCTTCGTGTGCTTCTTGTGATGGGTAGTCTTGTGCGTCGTACCGGTCGCGGAAGGATTCTGCTCGACGCCTTGAGTCTGCGCCGGATACACCTCGCTCGCGCCGCCCGTTGCAGCGCCCGGACTCGTGCTGCTGCTGCCGCCGCCCGAACCCTGTGCGAGCGCGAGACCCGATGCGGCAAGCGTCACGCCTGCCAGTGCAGAAATGAAATAGTGTCGTGGCTTCATGGTTGGCTTTCCTCGTCATCGTCTGGATGGAAAAACGGGCGGCCATGCTGAACACCACCCGCGCGCGAGCCCTTCATCCCGCACAGGGTGTGCCACACCCGCAAGCGTCTGCCGCAGCGCAAGGGCATACGCCTTGCGCGCGCTTTGGCGTCACTATGGCCCGAGCCCGCGATGAACCCCGCCGCACTCATGAACCCGATGCCGCTCGTCGTTACCTGGCCCGATTTCGCGGCCCGGCTGATCGTGGCCATTGTGGCGGGCGCGCTGATCGGCCTGAATCGCGGCGAGTCGGGCAACGCGGCCGGGCTGCGCACGACCTTGCTCGTGTGCCTCGCCGCCTGCCTCACCATGCTTCAGGTGAACGTGCTGCTCGTGCTGCACGGAAAACCTCAGGATTCCTTCGTGACGCTCGACCTGATGCGGCTGCCGCTCGGCATTCTTTCGGGCGTGGGCTTCATCGGCGCGGGGTCGATCCTGAGAAAGGACGGACTCGTGCAAGGCGTCACTACCGCGGCGACCATGTGGTATGTCACGGTGATCGGGCTTTGCGCGGGCGGCGGCCAATACGTGCTCGCCATTGCGGGCACCTTGCTCGGGCTCGTCGTGCTGCATACGCTCGAGCACATCGAGCATCGCCTGCCGCGCGGCAGACGCGCCTATATCACGCTGGGCCACGATGCCGGCAACGATGCCCGCAAGCTGCTCGACGACGCGTTGCGAGGACGCCGCTGCCGTGTGGTGCTGCTCGGTGTCACGCATCACACGGCGGAAACGGCATCGCACCAGCGTCTCGACGCCTCGTTCGAAGTGCGCTGGCTGGCGCCCCCCGGCGACGACGCCGTGGAAGCCGCGCTTTCGTCGCTCGTGGCGCGGGTGCACGAAGAGGCGTCGTGGTCGATCGAGCGATGAGCACGGTGCTGTGCTCGCGCTGGCTCACCTGGCGCGGCGATGGCCTTGCGCCGATCCGCTCAGCAGCATCGCCGTCTTGACCACGGCCAGATGACTGAGCGCCTGCGGAAAATTGCCCGCCAGCCTTTTCGCGCGCACGTCATATTCTTCGGCGAGCAGACCGACGTCATTGGCCACGGCGAGCACGCGCTCGAACTGGGCGATGGCCTCGTCCTCGTCGCCGCGCAGGTAGAGACAGTCGGCCATCCAGCACGAGCATGCGACGAAGGTGCCTTCGTCGGGCGCTTCGTCGCCCCCGCGCCGCCAGCGTCGAATCAGCCCGCCTTCGCCCAGTTCCGCGCGAATCGCGTCAATGGTGGCCGACATGCGCGGCTCATCGGCTTGCATGAAGCCCACCAGCGGCATGAGGAGCACGCTCGCATCGAGCGCCTTTTCGCCGTAACCGCGCACGAATGCGCCGCGCCGGGCGTTCCAGCCGCGTTCGCAGACCTCTTCGTGCAGGGCCTTGCGCATCTGCAGCGCGCGTTGCACCTGCGGGTCGCCCATGCCCGGACCGTCTTCGCACCAGTGCTTGATGAAGCGGTCGAGCGCGACCCACGCCATGACGCGCGAGAGCGTGTAGTGGCGCGCGTGCCCACGCGTCTCCCAGATTCCCGAGCCCTGCTTCCCGCCATGATCGAGCAGCCAGCCGATCAGGCGCGCTTCGAGTTCGGCTTCCTCGTGCGCCGCGACGATGCCCGCGCGCCGCGTGAGATAGAGGCAATCGAACGCCTCGCCGAACACATCCGGCTGATACTGCGTGCACGCCGCATTGCCGAAGCGCACGGGCCGCGCGCCCTGCCAGCCCGCGAGGTGCTCGACCTCGCGCTCGCGCGGCACGTGGCTGCCATCCACGCAATACATCACGTGTATGTGCCCGCGCACGTGGCCGATCGTGCGCAGCAGCCAGTCGCGCCAGGCGCGCGCTTCGTCGTGAAAGCCCGCTTCGAGCAGCGCTTCCAGCGCGAAGCTCGCGTCGCGCAGCCAGCAATAGCGATAGTCCCAGTTGAGTTCGCCGCCCGGCGCCTCGGGCAAGGACGTGGTGGGCGCGGCGACCATCGCGCCCGTGGGACGGTAGACCAGCGCATAGAGCGTGAGGAGCGAGCGCCGCACCGCCTGCGGCCAGAGCGTGCGATCGTTGTCGAAGTGGTCGATCCAGCGGCGCCAGTGACGCTGCGTGTCGTGCAGCGCCGTGACCGCGGATGCCGGATCGACGCCCCCGGCCTCGCCCTGGCATAGCGTGAAGACGAAGCGCTCGCCCGCGCGCACGGTGAACGCGGCCTTGAGCGCCTGCGCGTGAACGCGCAACGGCACCTCCGCGCGCAAGGTCAATGGGCCACACGCAGCGTGCACGGTCGCCGCGCCGTTTGCGTCTATCGCGGCTCGCGCAGCGGACCCGTCGGCGCCTTGCGGCTGCACGATCATGTGCATATCCACACTGCCGTGCGTGCCTTCAACGATGCGCATGATGCACGCCTCGCCGCTATCGGCCGCCATGAAGTCGGTCACACGCGCGCTGCCGTGCTTGCTTTCCCAGCCGGTTTCGACCACGAGCGTGTCGCGCTGGTAGCTGCGGCTCGCGCGGCACGCCGGATCGGCGGGCGCAAGGCGCCAGTGGCCATCGTCTTCGCCGCCGAGCAGCGCGGCGAAGCAGGGTTCGCTGTCGAAACGCGGCCAGCAGAGCCAGTCGATCGAGCCGTCGCGAGCGAGCAGCGCCGCGCTGCAACCATCGGCAAGCAATGCGTAATCTTCGATAAGGCGTGTTCGGGTCATGGACTTTAGCGCCATCCGCGCATGAATGGGCGCGATCGAACCTGTGCAAGCACTTCGGATTCCCGAAAGGTTCGCAAGCATAATGAGGGCGCGTCCCTTTGCGACGGCTGCGTACCGTCTTTTCGCGTTGCAGTGGGCCACGCGCCAACTTGCATCAATTACGCGTAAGGCTTGAAACGCGTGCGCAGCGCACCCTCGGCCATGCGGTTTTTAGCGGCGCGCGGCACGCGCGATGCGCGCTCCCGTGTTTCGTAGCCGTACTTGTCAACGGAGGAACACGATCGGAGGTGCCTATGCGAAGACGTCGATGCCGTCCAGCGCCGCATGGCCGAGGCGCAGGTGCGCCGCGTGCCGGTCGTGAACCGCTGGCGCGAATTGGTCGGCGCGATCTCGATTGGCGATATCGCCACGCGCTGCGCAGGCGTCCAGCGCGAACGCCTCACGAATACACTCGAGGACATCTCGCAGCGGCGCGTCCGCGCAGTGATAGAACGCCCGCCACATCGCGGCCGAGCGTATAGGGCAAGTCGCCTTCGGTAACGAGCGGATAGCGGCCCTGCAGCGTCTTGAGATCGACGGGATTGAGCGCGGCGGCCTGCACTTCGATCAGCACTTCGCCATGCCCGGGCTCGGGCACGCTCAGGCTCTCCTCGCGCAACGACTCCACGCCACCAAAGCGCGGCACGCGCCAGGCGAGCATCGTCTCGGGAATATCAGCGTCCATCGATGGCTCCTTGTGCGCGCATCACTTCTTGCCCGGGATGACACTCGCCATCACCTGGCGCGCCGTGTTGGCAATCATGCCGCCTTCGTCCGGGTCGCCTTCCATGAGCGCGCGCGCGAAGTGGCGCGCCTGCTCGATCGTCACGTGCGGCGGCAGCGGCGGCACGTCGGGATCGGTCTTCACTTCGAGCACCACGGGGCGTGGCGAAGCGAGCGCCTGCTCCCAGCCGTCGCCCAGCTGCTCCGCGTTGTCCACGTAGATGCCCGTGAGCCCCACCAGTTCCGCAAAACGGTGATACGGCACGTTGGGAATGTCCTGCGAGGCTTCGAATTTCGCATTGCCCTGCATCACGCGCTGCTCCCAGGTGACCTGATTCAGATCCTCGTTGTTGAACACGCAACAGATCCAGCGCGGGCTCGCCCATTGGCGCCAGTACTTCGCCACGGTCACGAGTTCGGCCATGTTGTTCATCTGCATGGCGCCGTCGCCCACGAGCGCGATCACGGGCCGTTCGGGATGCGCGAACTTCGCCGCGATGGCGTACGGAACCGCCGCCCCCATCGAGGCGAGACCGCCCGACAGCGAACACATCATGCCGCGCCGGATCTTGAGGTCGCGCGCATACCAGTTCGCGCACGAGCCCGAGTCGCTCGTGACGATCGCGCCATCGGGCAGGCGCGGCGACAGCTCGGTCACCACGCGCTGCGGGTTCACCTTGCCGCTCGTCGCCGCGTGCGCGCGGTCCTCGAGCACGCGCTGCCAGCGCTCGCCCGCATGGATGAGGCGGTTGCGCCAGCTCGTGGCGTTCTTCTGCTCGAGCAGCGGCAGGAGCGCACGCAGCGTGGCCGCGCTGTCGCCCACGAGGCTCACCTCCATCGGATAGCGCACGCTGAGCATGCCCGCGTCGATATCGATCTGCACCGCGCGCGCGTCGCCTTCCTTCGGCAGGAATTCCGAATACGGGAAGCCGGAGCCGACCATCAGCAAGGTGTCGCATGAAGACATCATCTCGTCGGTCGGCCTGGTGCCGAGCAGGCCGATGCTGCCCGTCACCCAGGGAATGTCGTCGGGCACCACGGCCTTGCCGAGCAGCGCCTTCGCGACGCCGGCGTGCAGGCGCTCGGCCACGGCGACCACCTCGTCGCCGGCATGCATGGCGCCCGCGCCGACGAGTATCGCCACCCGGTTGCTCGCGTTGAGCACCTCGGCCGCGCGCTTGAGGTCCGCCTCGCGCGGCACCACCTCGGGCGCGCTGTAGCCCACGCCGGAATGCGCCGTGCCGTGCTTGCGCGCGGGCGGCTCGTACTCGAGCTCCTGCAGGTCGTTGGGCAGCACCATGGCCGTGACCGTGCGCCGCGAGCGTGCGATGCGCACCGCGCGGTCCACCACGTGGCGCACCTGCGCGGGCACGCTGGGCTGCTGCACGTAGGCGCCCGCCACGTCCTTGAACATCGAGACGAGGTCGAGTTCCTGCTGATAATGCGCGCCGAGCGCGGCGCGCGCCTGCTGGCCCGCGATGGCGAGCACGGGCATATGGTCGAGCCGCGCATCATAGAGCCCCGTGAGCAGGTGTGCCGCGCCCGGCCCCGACGTGGCGATGCACACGCCCAGCTCGCCCGTGAACTTGGCGTGCGCGCTCGCCATGAAGGCGGCCATTTCCTCGTGGCGCGCCTGCACGAATTCGATCTTGCCGTGCGCGCGCTGCAGCGCGCCGAACATGCCGTTGATGCCGTCGCCGGGATAGCCGTAGATGCGCCGCACGCCCCATTCGTGCAGCCGCTCGACGATGAAGTCACTCACTGTGGTGGTCGCCATGTGCCGTTCTCCTTGCGGATGGTCCGAGTCGTTTGCCGTGTTGGCGTCACCCGCGCAAACGCCGAACCTGGAGCCGGGCGAGACTGGCGGCTTTCATCTCCCCTTAATCGAGCAGCTTCGCCGCTTTTTTCCGGCGCTCCCTGCGTTCGCGACGCAGCGCCGAGAGCGCGGCATCGGCCTTCGCACCGTCCGGGAAGATCTCGCGATGGTGCGCGAGCAGGTGTTCGCTCGCGACTGCATCGTTTAGCCTGCCGAAACGATCCTGAAGTTTCTTGAGCGACTTCATACCCCGGTTGTCGCGGCGCGGCAGTATCGATCCGAAGAACTCGAGCAGATAACGCAGGCGCTTCGCCCCCTTGCGCACCTCGTGCCACGCGGCGTAATCGCGGCGTTTTGCGCTGCGCGCTCGCCGCATGCGCTTAGCCAGCGACCGGCGCGCCACGCGCACTCGTTGGCGCGCGAGGCGCTTGAGCGGCGTGCGGCGCGGCGACGTGTTCAACGCCCGGTTCACCTCATGCAGCATGTCGCGCAGCGCGTGCTTGAGATCGGCGGCAGAAAGCGTCTGTCGAGCATGCTCGCGGGCCGCGTGTCGTACCGACGCAAGACGCTCGTTCGCGAGCGCGCCGTCCTCGCCCAGCAGCGAGACAGCGATGTCCCAATCGCGCGCCTCGCCCGCGGCCGATGCCGCACGCTTGAGAAATGCGCGCTGCCGCTCGACCCGCGCCCCCCCGAGTAGCGGCCGCCACGCCCACAACAGCGTGCGCAGCCGCCGCAACGCGACGCGCAGCCTGTGCAGCGTCTCCGGCTCGGTGTCGAGCGCGGCGACACGCCCAAGCGCCTCGTGCACCAGCGGCTGCGCATAGCGTGAGAACTGCGATTGCGCGTCGCTGCGCGCGTTTTTCGGTCGTGTACCTGGCTTGTCCATTTGAACTTTCCCTCCCACACGCGCTCACGCCGGCACTGCCAGCGTCTGCGTCATGCGTGACCACACGCGATGCTGTCCCGCCGCTTCGATGAATTCCTCGAGCACGCGCTTGAGTTCGGCTTCGTCGCCGCTCGCGACGCCGTCCGCGTGATCGGGCAACTGCGCGGCGGACAGCACCAGCCGCCCCGTATCGACCGCGCCTATCACCTTCAGATGCTTGAACGCTTCGAGCACGAAGTGACGCGCATCGCCCGACTGCGTGAGCGCCTCCGTGGCCTTCTCGCCGCCGGGGACGAACACCGCATCGAACATGACGGAGGGCATGCCGGTGACGGTCGCATCGGGCGCGATATCGCCGATCGGTGCGAGCGTGGGTGCGATGACGAGCGCCGTTGCGCCCTCCAGCGCAAAGGCGTCGCGCAGCCGCGTGAGCAAGGCGGGGTCCGCGCCGGGCGCGGTGAGCAAGGCGATCTTGCGCGCCTTGATGCCGGGCTGCACGCGCTTGAGCAGGCTGAGCGAGGGCGAACTGGCCGTGCTCGGCTTGCCTGGCGTTGCGCCCGCTTTTGGCTTTGGCAAGCCCAGCGCCAGCGCCACGCTCGAGGCGAGGTCCGCGTCGATATTCGCGAGAATGGCGTTGACCTGGCGCTCGCGTATTTCCGGCTTCGTGACCTTGCCCAGTTCGAAGGTGTAGGCGGCCTTGATGTGCTCTTTCTCCGGCTCCGACATGCTGTTGTAGAACATCGTGGCCTGCGAGAAGTGGTCCGCGAACGACTCGCTGCGCACGCGGATCTTCACGCCGTCCATGCGTTCCTGGTAGCTTTCGAAGCCGCCGTCCTTCGGCTGTGTTTCCTTCGGCCACCCGCCGCTCACCGAATTCGGTTCGTACGAAGCCTGGCCGACGTTGAGGGTCTGCCGGTGCATCGCATCGCGCTGATTGTTCTGGTACGGGCAGACTGGCCGGTTGATCGGAATCTCGTGAAAGTTCGGGCCGCCGAGACGGCTGATCTGCGTGTCGGTATAGGAAAACAAACGCCCTTGCAGCAAGGGGTCGTTCGTCAAATCGATGCCCGGCACGATATGGCCCGGATGGAACGCGACCTGCTCCGTCTCCGCGAAGAAGTTGTCCGGATTGCGGTTAAGCGTCATCTTGCCGATGATCTTCACCGGCACCTCTTCTTCGGGCACGAGCTTGGTCGGATCGAGCAGATCGAAGTCGAACTTGTGCTCGTCGCTCTCCTCGATGACCTGCACGCCCAGTTCGAACTCGGGGTAATCGCCGCGCTCGATCGCCTCCCACAGGTCGCGCCGATGAAAGTCGGGGTCCTTGCCTGCGATCTTCTGCGCTTCGTCCCAGAGCAGCGAGTACGAGCCCAGTACGGGCCGCCAGTGCCACTTGATGAAGCGCGCGCGCCCTTTGGCGTTGACGAAGCGAAACGTATGCACTCCGAACCCTTCCATGGTGCGCAGGCTGCGCGGGATCGCGCGGTCGGACATGGCCCAGATGACCGTATGGGCGCTTTCCGGCACGAGCGAGACGAAGTCCCAGAACGTATCGTGGGCGGTGCCGCCCGTGGGCATTTCGTCGGGGGCCTCGGGCTTCACCGCATGCACGAAGTCGGGGAACTTGATCGCGTCCTGAATGAAGAACACGGGCACGTTGTTGCCCACCAGATCGAAATTGCCCTCGTCTGTGTAGAACCTGGTGGCGAAGCCGCGTATGTCGCGCACGGTGTCCGATGAGCCGCGCGGGCCCTGCACCGTCGAAAATCTCACGTAGACGGGCGTTTCCTTAGCGGGGTCCTGCAAAAAGCCCGCGCGCGTGAGTTCGGCCTGGGACTCGTACACGCGAAACACGCCGTGTGCAGCGGAACCGCGCGCGTGCACGATGCGCTCGGGAATCCGTTCGTGGTCGAAGTGCGTGATCTTCTCGCGCATGATGAAGTCTTCGAGCAGCGAAGGGCCGCGCGCGCCCGCACGCAAGGTGTTCTGGTTATCCGCGATCTTCACGCCCTGGTTGGTGCGCAGCGCCCCGCCGTCCGCATGCGCGCGAAACGATTCGAGGCTCTGCGATTTCGCGTCGGTGGGCTGATGCTTGCCGTGGGGGCGTTTGTGTTGTGTCATGGGGTGGCTCCTGGTTAGTGTTCCGAACGGCTCGCCACAATGGGAAGGCGAGCGCCGACACCAACCCGGAGCGCAAGCGATGTGCCGTTGCAATCGCGCATGGGGCGCGTGCGCCCACGGCACGCGATTTGCGCGCCTGCCCGCTATCAGGAATGCGCGAACGGGAGCACGCGATGGCTGCAGGGATCAAGGCGATCGACGTTGCGGCACGCGACATGCCGGAGTTCTGATGGAGCGCGGCGCGCCTGCACACGCGAACGCCACGGTCCCGCGCGCCGTCTACTACGCGCTCGCGTCGAATGTCGTGGTGGCCTCGTGCAAGTTCGCCGCCGCGGCTTACACGAATTCGGGCACCATGCTCGCCGAGGCCGCGCACTCCAGCGCCGATTGCCTGAACCAGTTTTTGCTCATCGCGGGCCGGCGCGCGGCCCGCAACCAGCCCGACGAACAGCATCCGCTCGGCTTTGGCCGCGAGACGCACTTCTACGCCATGCTCGTCGCGCTGCAGTTCTTCTTCGTGGGCGGCCTGGTTTCGATGGCCATCGGGGCATGGCGGCTCTGGCATCACAACGGCGTGGATCATGTGCAGGTCGCCCTGGGCGTGCTGGCCGTTGCCGCGCTTGCCGAGGGCAGCGCGTTGCGCGCATCGATCCGCTCCATCGACCGGCGGCGCCGCGCGGGCGGTCTATGGCGCTGGTTTCGCGAAACCGGCGAACTGGAGAACATGCTCTCGATCGGCGAGGACGCCGCGGCGCTCGTGAGCCTCGTCGTCTCGATCACGGGCACGGGGCTGTCCGCGCTCACCGGCTGGGCGGGCTTCGACGCGCTCGGCAGCATCGGCGTGGGCGGCGTGATGATGATGACGGCCGTATTCGCGCTTCGCGAGATCAAGTCGCTGATCGTGGGCGAAGCGGCACGCGCGAGCGTGCGCCGGGCCATGCGCGCGTGGCTCGATGCACGCCCCGAGATCGGCCGCGTGGTGAGTCTCGTGGTGCTGCGCTGGTCGGACAGCCTCTTCGTCGCGGTGCAGGCCGAACTCGCCGAGCGCTGCGATGCCGTCGAGCTCGTGCGCACCATCGACCGTGTCGAAAACGACTTGCAGCAGGCGTTCCCTGCTGCGCGCTGGGTGTTTTTCGAGCCGGAACTGCGCGAGCATGGCGGGCATCCGCTATAGGTTCAAGGGCGCAATCGCATGTGCCCCCGCACGCAATCCAGCCACCAGGCAAGCGCATTGCGCACTGCGTGATCTCACCCACACCCACCCGCCCTGACAACGAGGCCGTCATGCACACAGCCACCCGCACCCGCGCGCCGCGCGCGCACGACGCAAAGGCGAGGCACGATGACACGCAGCTTCGCAGCGAGGCCGCGAGCCCGCCCGAAGCCGTGCCGATCGAACTCATGATCAACGGCGCACACCATGCGCTGCGCGTCGAACCGTGGACCAGCCTGCTCGACCTGCTGCGCGAGCAGTTGCATCTCACCGGCACGAAGAAAGGTTGCGATCACGGCCAGTGCGGCGCATGCACGGTGCTCGTGAACGGCACGCGCATCAACGCGTGTCTCGCGCTCGCCGTGTCGCACGACGGCGCGGAAGTCACGACGATCGAGGGACTCGCGCAGGACGGCGCGCTGCACCCCGTGCAGCAGGCCTTCATCGACCATGATGCGTTTCAGTGCGGCTACTGCACGCCGGGCCAGATCTGCTCGGCCGTGGGGCTACTCGCCGAAGGCCACGCGCATTGCCACGACGACGTGCGCGAGCAGATGAGCGGCAATCTGTGCCGCTGCGGAGCCTACGTGAACATCGCGAACGCCGTGGAAGGCGTGCGCCGCGCGCAGAACCTCGCCAGCCGCGAACAGGAAGAAGGAGACGCGCCATGAACCGCTTCTCGTACGCGCGCGCGAAAAGCGTGGCCGACGCCGTGCGCCTGCACTACGTCACCCCCGGCGCCGAATTCCTTGCCGGCGGCACGAATCTCGTCGACCTGATGCGCGAGGACGTCATGCGCCCCGCCGCGATCATCGACATCACACGGCTGCCGCTGCGCGACATCGAGGCGACGAAAGACGGCGGCCTGCGCATTGGCGCGCTTGCGACCAATAGCGCGCTGGCATGGGACGCGCGTGTGCGCGAGCGCTATCCGCTGCTCGCGCAGGCGCTGCTCGCCGGGGCATCCGCGCAGATCCGCAACGCGGCGACCGTGGGCGGCAATCTGCTCCAGCGCACGCGCTGCCTCTACTTTTACGACCCCGCCACCTGCTGCAACAAGCGCGCGCCGGGCACCGGCTGCGCCGCGCTCGACGGCGTGAACCGCATGCACGCGATCTTCGGCGCGAGCGAACACTGCATCGCCACGCATCCGTCGGACATGGGCGTCGCGCTCGAAGCGCTCGATGCCACGCTGCACGTGGCGGGCCGGCGCGGCACGCGCACGCTGCCGTTCGACAGCCTGCACCGCCTGCCGGGCCACACGCCGCACCGCGAAACGACGCTCGCCGACGAGGAACTGATCACCGCCGTCGAATTGCCGCGCGAGGGTTACGCGCAGCACTTCACGTATCTGAAGCTGCGCGATCGCCAGTCCTATGCGTTCGCGCTCGTTTCGGTCGCGCTCGGCGTGCGCGTGGAAGACGGCACGATACGCGCGCTGGGCTGCGCGCTGGGCGGCGTCGCGCACAAGCCCTGGCGCGACCGCGGAGCGGAACAACGGCTGATCGGCCGCGCTGCCGACGACACGCGCGCCATCGAGCGCTACGCCGACGCCGTGGTCGCGCACGCCGACCCGCGTCCCGGCAATGCGTTCAAGGTGGATCTCGCGCGGCGCGCGATCGTGCGCGCCTTCGAACAGGCGCTGGCGCCCCGTGCCGGGGGCGCTGGCGCGGAAGACTCCGGGGAGGAACCAGCATGAGCACCGCCTATGAAACTCGTCGTGCCGCCACGCCGGCCACGCGCATCGGCGCGCCGCTCTCGCGCGTGGATGGCCGCAGCAAGGTCACGGGCGCCGCGCGCTACGCAGCCGAATTCACGGCCACGGGGCTCGTGCACGGCGCGGTCGTCAACGCCACCATCGCGCGCGGCGAGATCGTCGCCATCGACGCGTCCGCGGCGCTCGCGCTACCGGGCGTGCTGCACGTGCTCACGCACGAGAACCGCCCCACGCTCGCCGAAGACGACGCGGCATGGAAGGATCAGATCGCACCGGGCGGCAAGCCGTTTCGCCCGCTCGCCGACACGCACGTCGCCTTCGCGGGCCAGCCCGTCGCGCTCGTGGTGGCGCAAACGCCGCAGCTCGCCCACTACGCGGCGTCGCTCGTGCGGGTGCGTTACCGCAGCGAGGCGCATCAGACTGAACTGGGCTGTATCCTGAAGCATGCCGTCAATCCCTCTACCGAGAAGGGCGGCTTCGAGCCGCCGCCGGCACCGCGAGGCCACGCATACCGGGCGCTCGCGCGCGCCCACGCCCGGGCCGACGCGTTTTACAGCACGCCCGCGGAATTCCATCAGCCGATGGAGATGCACGGCTGCACCGTCGTGCCTTCGGCCGACGGGCGTTACACCGTCTACGAAAAAACCCAGGGCGTGGTCAATACTCAGCAGTACCTGATGAAGGTATTCGGCCTGGCGCAGGACCGCGTGCGCGTGATCTCGCCGTTCGTGGGCGGCGCGTTCGGCTCCGGCCTGCGGCCGCAATATCATCTGCCGCTCGCGATGATGGCGGCGCGCGCGCTGCGCCTGCCCGTGCGCGTGACGCTCACGCGCGCGCAGATGTTCACCATCGGCCACCGGCCCGCCTCGATCCAGCACGTTGCGCTCGCCGCGCAACGCGACGGCCGCCTCGAAGCGATCATCCACGAAGCCGTGGGAGAAACCTCGCAGTTCGAGGACTTCACCGACGTGGTCGTCAACTGGACAGGACGGCTCTATCGCGCGCCGCACGTCCAGCTCGGCTACAAGCTCGGGCGGCTCGACGTCTACACGCCGCTCGACATGCGCGCGCCCGGCGCCGCGCAAGGCCTCTACGCGCTCGAATGCGCCATGGACGAACTGGCCGTCGCACTGGACATGGACCCGCTCGAACTGCGCATCCGCAATTACGCCGACGAAGACGCGAACAAACAGTTGCCGTATTCGAGCAAGGCGCTGCTCGACTGCTACGCGCAAGGCGCCGAGCGTTTTGGCTGGGGCGCGCGCATCGCTACGCCGCGCGCCATGCGCGAGGGCCATGAACTGGTGGGCTACGGCATGGCCACGGGCATCTGGGAGGCATTGCAGACCGAAGCGACCGTGCGCGCCGTCCTCACCGCGCAAGGGCGGCTCGAACTCGCCAGCGCCACGGCCGATATCGGCACCGGCACCTACACCGCCATTTCGCAGATCGCCGCCGACGCCCTGCACATGGCCATCGACGATGTCGAGTTCACGCTCGGCGACACATCGCTACCGCCCGCGCCGATCGAAGGCGGCTCGTGGACCGTGGCTTCCGTGGGCAGCGCCGCATCGCTCGCCTGCACGCAACTGCGCTCGCGCCTCGCACAACTGCTGCCCGCGCACGGCGGCGTGGCGTTCGCCAATCTCGACCCCGGCATGCTGGACGAAGCGCTCGTGATCGAAGACGGTGAAGTGAGGTTGAGGAGCGAGAGCGCTGGCCGACCCGAAACGCGCGCCCGCATTGCCGACGTTCTCGCCGACGCGGGCATGAAAACGCTCGAAGCGCAGGTCACGCTCGAGCCCGAGGCGCTCCAGAAGCAGTATTCAATGGCGACACACTCGGCCGTGTTCGCCGAAGTGCGCGTGGACGAAGCGCTCGGCGTGGTGCGTGCGGCGCGCGTGGTGAGCGCCGTCGCGGCGGGCCGCATCGTCAACCCGAAGACGGCCGCGAACCAGATCGCCGGCGGCGTGGTATGGGGCATCGGTATGGCGCTGCACGAAGAAGCGCAGTTCGACCATACGCTCGGGCGCATCATGAACCACAACTTCGCGGAGTATCACGTGCCGGTGAATCGCGACATCGGCGAGATCGACGTGCTGTTCGTGGACGAGCACGACGACGTGGTGAACCCGCTCGGCGCGAAGGGTGTGGGCGAGATCGGCGTGGTGGGCGTGGCCGCCGCCGTGGCGAACGCGATCTACAACGCCACGGGCAAGCGCGTGCGCGATCTGCCGATCACGCTCGACAAGCTGCTGTGAAACCGGCACGCGCCACGACGCCATGAACACCACCCGGATGACGCGCCTCGAAGCCCGCGCCTATACGATCCCCACCGACGCCCCCGAAGCGGACGGCACGATCGCCTGGCGTTCCACCACGCTCGTGCTGGTCGAAATCGACGCGCTCGGCTTCACGGGCGTCGGCTATACCTATGCGCATGCGGGCGCGACGGCACTCGTGGAGAGCGTGCTCGGCGACGCCGTGCGCCAGCACGACCTCTTCGACATCGCGCGCATCAACCTCGACATGCAGCGGGCCGTGCGCAACATCGGCCGGCCGGGCCTCGCGGCCTGCGCGATTTCCGCCGTCGATGCCGCGCTCTGGGACCTCAAGGCGAAAGCGCTCGGCATCCCGCTATGCGCACTGCTCGGTATGCAGCGCGAGCGCGTGCCCGTGTACGGCAGCGGCGGCTTCACGAGCTACGACCTGAAAACGCTCACGAAGCAACTGCGCGGCTGGGTCGAGGACGAGGGCTGCGCGTGGGTCAAGATGAAAGTCGGCGCGCAGCCGGGCGACGACCCGGCGCGTGTGAAGGCGGCGCGCCAGGCGATTGGCAGCACGGCGGACCTCTTCGTCGACGCCAACGGCGCGTATGAGATCAAGGAGGCGCAGCGGCTCGCGCAATGCTTCGCGCAAGAAGACGTGCAGTGGTTCGAAGAGCCGGTCTCCTCGGACGACCGCCGCGGCCTCGCCGCGCTGCGCGCCGCCCTGCCCGCGCGCATGGCGCTGGCGGCCGGCGAATACGCCTATACGGCAGACGACTTCCGCGCGCTGCTGGAAAGCCACGCCGCGGACGTGCTGCAGGCCGACGCCACGCGCTGCTGCGGCATCACGGGCTTTCTGCAGGCCGACGCGTTGTGCGATGCGTGGCATACGCCGCTCTCGGCGCATTGCGCGCCGGCGCTGCATCTGCACGTGGCGTGCGCGGCGCGGCGCCTCGTGCATATCGAGTGGTTTCACGATCACGCGCGCATCGAGGCCATGCTGTTCGAAGGCGCGCCGCGCCTGCACGCCGGGCAGATCGCGCCCGACCTCGCGTGCCACGGTCATGGCCTGACGTTCCGGCACGCCGACGCCGAACGCTACGCCGTGCGCTGACGCGCCGTCATTCAACTGTCAGGTGGCCGCGCGGGCACCTGCTGCCAGCCGCCGGGGCAGGTACGAACGTACGGGTAGTAGGTCTGCGACGCGACGCAGTAGTACCAGACGCCGTATGGCGCCTCGCCGTCCTGGCCGGTTTGGCCGCCTTGTCCGTACTGCTCGTTTTGATCGTACATATTGGCGCCGCCGTACTGGGGCTCGACCTGATACTGGGCCTGGCCCTGGCTTTGTTCGATCCACTGCGTGGGCTGCGAGAAGTCGCCGGAAACGTAGGGGTAGTAGACGCTCGCGACGTACGGCGGATAGTAGTACGGATAGAACGGATAGCCGTAGATGAAGCCGGGGCCGAAGTAGAAGCCGACGCTCGCCGATCCGCAGCAGCCATACCAGCCGTGATAGTAGCCGCCGTGGTGCCAGCCGTAGCCGCGGTAGTAACCGCCGTGGTAATAACCGCCGTGATACCAGCCGCCGCCGTGGTAGCTGCCGTTATAACCGCCGTGGTAGCCGCCGCTCCAGCCGCTGCCGCGATTCACGCCGCCATAGCCGCCGCCCCAGCCACCGCCTCCACCGCCGCCCCAACCACCGCCGCCGCCATGCATCCATCCGCCGCCTCTCCCCGCGCTCGCCCCGGCGCTGATGCATAGCGCCACGAGCACGAGCAGGAGTCTGCACAATTCACGCGCTTTCATGATGCTTACCCCGGTAGCCGCTGACCGATACGCTGACCGATAGCCGTCTGGCTTCATAGATTAGTTTAGGCGTCGGAAGCCCTTTTTTCCTGTGCGGGCGATCACGGCGCGCTACGGCTCGCGCCAGTCGTCCTGCCGCGCGATGATGGCCGCGCCGATGAGTCCGCCGTCCTGCCGGAACGCGCCCGGAACCACGACGCGTTCGCGAAACTGCCGCAGCGTGCGCTTGCGCACGGCCGCATCCAGCGCGTCGATCAATGGGGCCACATTTGACAGGCCGCCGCAAACCGGGACGACCGAGGCGCCCGTGATATTGACCACGGCTGCGAGCGGCTCCGATACCAGTGCGAGCCAGGCGGAAACGGTGCGCCGCGCGCGAGCGCCGCCTCGCTGCCAGTCGTCGAGCAGGGTATGGCTGTCTTTCTGTTCGTCGTGCAGGAGTGCGTGGAGCCGTTCCAGACCGCGTGCCGCGCCGATGGTGTCGACGCAGCCCAGGCGCCCGCAGCCGCAACGCAAGGCCCTCACGGGCTGAGCGTGGCCCGTGCCGTCGAAGTCGACGTGCGTGCTGACGGGCAGCCCGTGGCCCCACTCGCCCGCGATGCCGCGCGCACCGCCGACCACACGGCCGCCCACGACGAGCCCGCCGCCGACACCGGAACCGAGGACCACGCCAAACACGACATCGTGGCCCGCACCCGCGCCCTCGACGGCCTCGGCCAAGGCGAGGCAGTCCGCGTCGTTGGCGATGCGGATGCGCCGCTGGAGCCGGGACGACAGCGCCGCGCCGAGCACGCGGCCCGAGACGCAGGGGACGTTGGACGCGCAAATCACGCCGCTTGCGGGATCGACCGCCCCTGCCATCGAGATGACGAGGGGCGAGCGGGTCTCGCCGACATGACGGGCCGCGAGGGCTTCGAGGGCCGTGCCGAACGCCTCCCAGCTGTCGACGGGCGTCGGCACGCTTTCGACGAGGCGCACGCTGCCCGGGCGGTCCGATACACCGAGCCTGATGTACGAGCCGCCGATGTCCGCGACAAAGACGCGTGGGTGTTGCCCTTGTTCAACGCTGGTGTCTGGCACCCTGGCTCCTCGTTCAGTGCATCGGCGCAGCCAGCCGACGTTTCAGCGGGCGCGCACGAAATGATGCTCTATCTTCGCGCGCAACACGCCGTCGACGGCCGCGAGCTGTTCGCGCAGCCGGGCCGCCCGCCGTTCGGTCATGTCGCCAAATACGATTTTTTGCTCGAGCACGTCGCCGAAGCGGGTCACGGCCCATCGGTCGACGACCACCTGTTCGTCGTCGAGCACGCCGGCGGCAGTCGAAACGACGCCGAGATCCAGACCGGATACCAGATGAACGGTGTGAGTCAACGTGAAGCCAGGGAGGCAGTGCGACAGGTCTTCACAGACGGTCGACGAGGAGGAGGTATCTTGATGCATGGTGGCTCCGGATGAAGGTTGATCGAACCGGTGCCAGCCAGGCTGTTCCCGTTTCGTTGCCGTTAATCGGCCGCATCGCCTCGAGGGCTTCCACCTTGCCCGGGAGGGCAGGTTGGCGTCGGTCAGTCCGACTCTGGATGCTTTGCTGCTGCTTGATTTCTCTTGTTCGATATTTCGAACGAGCATTCATTATACCGAAATCAGGACGCCGGGCAAGCAGCGCGGCCACGCGCATCTTCACACCCGGCTTTCCCGGCCTTCCGGCCCGCAAGCTACTTCCTGGGGACCGCGCCGCGCGTTTCGGTCGCCCTGAGGAAATCGAAATCGGCGCCCTGGTCGGCCTGGGTCACGGTGTCCAGAAAGAGCTTGTGATAACCGCGGCTTGCCGTGGGTGCAGTCACCGGATTCGCCTGCGCCCGGCGCCGCAGTTCTTCGTCGTCCACGAGCAGGGCAATCTCGCGGCTGGCCACGCTCAAGCGGATGCGGTCGCCGTTGCGGACCTGCGCGAGCGGGCCGCCGATGGCGGCTTCCGGCGTGACGTGCAGCACGATCGTCCCGAATGCGGTGCCGCTCATGCGTCCATCCGAAATCCGCACCATGTCTTTCACGCCGGCCCGCGCCAGCTTCTTCGGGATCGGAATATAGCCGGCCTCGGGCATGCCCGGCGCGCCTTTGGGCCCGATGCGCTTGAGGACGATCACGTCGTCGGCCTGCACGTCGAGGTCGTCGGAGTCGATGCGGTTCGCCATATCGGTCGCATCTTCGAACACCACGGCGCGGCCCTCGTGCTCCATGAGTGCCGCCGATGCGGCCGATTGCTTGATGACCGCGCCGCCCGGCGCAAGGTTGCCGCGCAGCACGGCGAGGCCGCCTTGCGGGTAAATGGGCGCGCTGAGCGGCTTCACGACGTCCTGCGCGAAGCGCGGCCCGGCGCGCTCCATCTCCTCGCCCAGGGTGCGGCCAGTCACGGTCATCGCGTCGAGATGCAACAACGGCTTCAGTTCGTGAAGCAGCGTGGCCATGCCCCCAGCCCGATGAAAATCTTCCATGTAGTGCTCGCCGGATGGCTTCAGGTTGAGCAGCACCGGCGTTTCGCGGCCCATGCGGTCCACCCCGTCCAGATCGATGTCGAAGCCCATGCGCCCGGCAATCGCGGCAAGATGCACGATGCCGTTGGTCGACCCGCCAATGGCCAGCAGCACCCGCAAGCCGTTCTCGAACGACTCGGCGCTGAGCACCTGGTCGATGGTGAGCCGCCGTCGCGCCATCGCCACGACTTGCGCGCCGGTCTGCTCGGCCACGCGCATGCGCTCCGAGCTCACCGCCGGCGGCGAAGCCCCGCCCGGCATCGTCATGCCCATGGCTTCCGCCACGCAGGCCATCGTGCTGGCCGTGCCCATGACGGCGCAGGTGCCGACGCTCGGCACGAGGCGGTCGTTCACTTCGGCGATCTCGTCCGCCGTGACTTCGCCCGCGCGAAACTTGCCCCAGTAGCGGCGGCAATCCGTACACGCGCCGACGCGTTCGCCGCGGTGCGCGCCCGTCACCATCGACCCGGTAATGAGCTGGATGGCCGGAATGCCCGCCGATGCCGCACCCATCAACTGCGCGGGCACCGTCTTGTCACAGCCGCCGATGAGCACGACCGCGTCCATGGGCTGCGCGCGGATCATCTCCTCCGTATCCATCGACATGAGGTTGCGCATGAACATGCTGGTTGGCTGCGAAAAGCTCTCGTGGATGGAAATGGTCGGGAATTCCATCGGCAAACCGCCCGCCAGCAGGATGCCGCGCTTGAGCGCCTCGAGCAGCTGAGGCACGTTGCCATGGCACGGGTTGTACGCACTGCCCGTGTTCGTAATGCCGATGACGGGACGCGCCAGCGCGTCGTCGGTATATCCGGCGCCCTTGATGAAGGCCTTGCGCAGGAACAGCGAGAAGTCCGTGTCGCCGTAGTTCGTCAGTCCGCCGCGCATGCCGTGCGGATCATGGGAATCTTTTTCGTCGGGGGAGTGCTTGTCGGACATAACCACCATCCTCGGGTCGGTTCATGCAGATTGATCGAAGTGCCGTCGCCGGTAAGGGTACTGCGAATCGCGCCATCGGCGAGGTGGCGAGCGGCCCGACGTGCGCGCCCACGATATTACAAAATGCCTTCATTGGCGGATTGAACTCAATGCGCGCAAACTCGGTCAGTCAAGGTACCGGATTTGCTCGCCGTATTCATTTCGGCCCACTGAAGCGAAATCATGTCGACGAAACCGACCCACCCTGCCTCTTCCAGCGAAGCTTCCCGCGCGGCCCCCAGCGCGAAGGTGCCTGCGCATCCACGCGGCGCACCGGCCGCGCCCGCCTCGCCCCCCGGCAAGCATCCCGCGCCGCCCTGCACGCTCGTGATCTTCGGCGCGGGCGGCGATCTGACCAAACGCCTTTTAATGCCGGCGCTCTACAACCTCGCCGTCGACCGCCTGCTCGACGACGGCATGAAGATCATCGGCGTGAATCATGGCGAGCGCGAGACGAAGGCGTGGGCCGACGACCTGCACGCCTCGCTCGAAAAATTCGCCGCCGACAAGGCGAGCACCTTCCACGCCGGCAAGCTCGACGACAAGGCATGGGACTGGGTCGCGCAGCGGCTCACCTATATGGCGGGCGAATTCGAGGACGACAGCGCGTTCGAGCGGCTCGCGCAGCAGCTGAACGGCAAGTCGCGCGGCAGCGTCGTGTTCTATCTCGCCGTGGGCGCGCGCTTCTTCAAGCCGATTATCGAGCGTCTCGGCAAGGCCGGGCTGCTCGACGAGGGCAACGACAGCAACGGCGTGTTCCGCCGCATCGTGATCGAAAAGCCCTTCGGCGCCGATCTCGCTTCGGCGCGCGACTTGAACCAGCATGTGCTGAGCGTCGCGAACGAATCGCAGGTCTATCGCATCGACCATTTCCTCGGCAAGGACACAGTGCAGAGCATTCTCGCGCTGCGCTTCGCCAACGCGATGTTCGAGCCGGTCTGGCGGCGCGAGTACATCGACAGCGTGCAGATCACGGCTTCGGAAGTGATCGGCGTGGAGGGCCGCGGCAAGTTCTACGAGCAGACCGGCGCGTTTCGCGACATGGTGCCCAATCACCTGTTTCAGCTGCTCGGCATGGTCGCCATGGAGCCGCCCAACTCGTTCGACGCCGAAGCCGTGCGCAACAAGAAGGCCGACATCTTCGATGCGCTCAAGCCGCTCACGCCCGACGACGTGGTGTTCGGTCAATACGCAAAAGGCCCGGCGGGCGTGGGCTACCGCGAAGAACCGGACGTGGCGCAGGACAGCCGCACCGAGACCTATGCTGCCGCGCGCGTGCAGATCGACAACTGGCGCTGGGCAGGCGTGCCGTTCTATCTGCGCACCGGCAAGCGCCTCGCCGCGCGTCGCACGGAGATTTCGGTGCAGTTGAAGAGCGTGCCGTTCCTGCTCTTTCGCGACACGCCGGTCGATACGCTCACGCCAAACGTGCTGACGCTGCGTATCGACCCCTCGCATGGCACGAGCTTCGACTTCAACGTGAAGACGCCGGGGCCGGTCGTGCAGATCGGCCCCGTGCATTCGTCGTTCGACTACGACGACTTCTTCGCGGAGCGCGCCAACGTGGGCTACGAAACCCTGCTCTACGATTGCATGCTCGGCGACCAGACGCTCTTTCAACGCGCCGACGGCATTGAAGCGGCATGGTCGACCGTGGATGGCGTATTGCACCCGGAACTCGACGCCGCGCTTCCCGTGTACGAGTACGCCGCGGGCGGCGAAGGGCCGGCGCAGGCCGATGCGCTGCTCGCGCGCGACGGCCGGGCGTGGCGCGCCCTCGCGCCAGCGCCGGCGAAGAAGACGTGAACCCGACAGCCAAGGAGAACGTATGACCAGAATCGAAAAAGCGGTCAAGAAAAGCGCTGTGAAAAGCGCGGTCAGTGCAGCGCACACCCCGCAGGACATCGAACACATTCTCGCCATCGACGTAGGCGGCACGGGCCTGAAGGCCGCGATCATCGACGCGAACGGCGCGATGCGCACGCAGCGCGTGCGCGTGGCGACGCCGCATCCGTGCCCGCCCGCCTTGCTGGTCGAAACGCTCGCGACGCTCGCCGGCCCGCTGCTCAAGCAATATCCGGCTACGCACGTTTCGATCGGCTTTCCTGGTTTCGTGCGCAACAATCACGTGATCACGGCGCCGCACCTCGGCCCCGACGACTGGAACGACGTCCCGCTCGCACAGATGCTCGGCGAGCGCCTGGGCATTGCGTCGGTGCGCATGATCAACGACGCGGAAATGCAGGGCCTCGCCGCGATCGAAGGGGAAGGACTGGAATTCGTGATGACGCTCGGCACGGGCGTGGGCACGGCCATGTTCCGCGACGGCGAACTGATGCCGCACCTCGAACTCGCGCATCACCCGGTCAGCAGGAAGCGCGCTTACGACGAGTACATCGGCGACGCCGCGCGCAGCAAGGCGGGCAACAAGCGCTGGAACGCGCGCGTCGAGAAGATCATCGGCATCCTCGACTCGCTCGTGCACTACGACAAGCTGTGGATAGGCGGCGGCAACGCGGCTCGCCTCACGTTCGATCTGCCGCCGAACGTGGCGACCGTGTCGAACGACCGGGGCATCGAGGGCGGCGCGCGTCTGTGGCATCCGCGTTCGGTGCGCGAAACGCGGCAACTGCCCGCGGCCACGCAGCGCGCGGGCAAGTTCCGCTAACGGACGGCTTAACTCACGCCGGGCCAGGGCAGCGCGCTGGCCCGCGTGCCCACCTTGCGCCCGACGATCTCGTAAATCGACACCTCGTCGTGTTCGAACGCCGTGGCCCAGTCACGCAGGTATTGACGCCACGTTTGATATTTCCGGTCGTTCACGAGTTGGCGCAGCGCCATTTCCTTCGCGCGGAAGTTGTCCTCCCACAGGCAAGGCCCGCGGCCTTGACACACTCGCTCGCCCATTCGAACTGATTCTTCGACTGCGTGATGGCTACGCAGCGCGCGCCGTATTGCTGCGCGGCCCGAATGACCAGTGCGCCCCAGCCGCAATCGACATCGAGCAGGCGGTGGCCGGGCTGCAGGCCGATCTTCGTGAGCACATGGTCGATCTTCTTGAGCTGCGCCGTGGCGAGGTCTTCTTCGCCGCTTTCGAACCACGCGCACGAGTAGACCATTCTCGGGTCCAGCCACATCGCGAAGTATTCATTGGGCACATCGCCCAGGTGCGTGTCGCGCTCGGTCAGCACGCGCGTCGCAAATGATTTGAGGAATGAGCCAAACCCCTGTTTTGCTTTTCCCTCATCAGGCATCTATTTCTCCGTTTTGGCGCGTTGCGTTGTGCGGACAGGGCTCAGTGTTTGGCTTCGGCGCGCTCGTCCGTCATGCCCGGGCGCTTGCTGGTGGGTGCGAAGCGCTCGTTGCGCGGCACCCACACGCGGCGGAACTGTTCGCGCTCGCGCTCTTCCGTAAACACCGAAAGCGAAGGCTTGACGAGATCGTGGCGCGACACGATGCCGAGCAGGCGGCGGGTCTTGTCGTCGTCGACGACGGGAACGCGGTCGAGCCCCGTGATCGCCAGGCGCGCGGCCACGTTCCGGCAGGTCTCGCCGGGCAGCGCGACTTCGGGCAGTGCATCGGAGAAAAGCGCGCCAATGGGCGCATCCGCGGAACTGGGCAACGCACGGTCGAGCAGCGCGCGGTCGGCCATGCCCACGAGCACGCCGTTGTCGACCACGGGGAACGCGCGGAACTTCTGCTGCGCGCCGAAGTAGGTGCGCAGCACGTCGGCGACCGGCGTGCGGGCGTCGATCGATTGCACGCCCTGGGTCATGACCTCATCCACGTAGTGCCGCTCGAGCGGGTCGATGCTGTATTCGCGGTAAATGTGATAGCCGCGGCGCGCGATCTTCTCGGTGAGAATCGAGCGGCGCATGAGCAGCACCGTAAAGCCGTACGCCACCGCCGCCGAAGCGAGCAGCGGCAGCAAGGCATTGGCGTCGCCCGTGAGTTCGAACGCGAACACGGCGGCCATGACCGGCGCGCGCATCATGCCGCCGAGCGCGGCCGCCATAAAGATGAGCGGCCACACCGCGGGCTCGTGGCCCGGCATGTACGGGCCGGCCAGCGCGCCCACGCCCGCGCCCATCATCAGCAACGGTGCCAACACGCCGCCCGAGGTACCCGAAGCGAGCGCAATGACCCAGATGATGGCCTTCACGACGACGATGCCGATCACCGCCTGCATGGCGAGGTGATTGTGCAGCAGGTCGCCGATCACGTCGTAGCCCACGCCGAGCGCGCGCGGCTGGAAGTACCCGCCAATGCCCACCGCGATGGCGCCGAGCGCCGGCCACCACATCCAGTGAATCGGCAGCTTGCCGAACAGGTCCTCGACCTTGTAGAGCCAAGTGGACAGGCCCCACGACAACGCACCCGCGACGAGCCCGGCAATGCACGACGACACGATGCCGACCGTGCCGAGCGGCATGGTTTGCAGCGGAAAGAGCGGGCCGCTGCCGAGCAGCAGCGGCCGCGTGAATCCGGCGACGGCGCAGGCAATGGCGACGGGCAGCAGGCTGCGCGGCCGCAGTTCGAACAGCAGCAGCTCGATGGCGAGCAGCACGGCGGCGACCGGCGTGCCGAACACCGCGGTCATGCCCGCCACCGCACCCGCCACGAGCAGCGCCTTGCGCTCTGCCCCCGAAAGGTGGAAGAACTGCGCGATGAGCGAACCGATCGCCCCGCCCGTCATGATGATCGGGCCTTCTGCCCCGAACGGCCCGCCGCTGCCGATCGCAATGGCGGACGCAAGCGGCTTGAGCACGGCGACTTTCGGCGACATCTTGCTCTTGCCGAACAAGATGGCTTCGATGGCTTCGGGAATGCCGTGGCCGCGGATCTGCTCGGAGCCATAGCGCGCAATCAGCCCCACGATCAGGCCACCGATCACGGGCATCGCAACCACGAGCAGGCCGAGCGTGTTCTCGGCCGGCGAATGATTCGCCGTGGAAAACGACTGGAAGAAGAACAGGTTCGTAAAGAAGCGGATGAGGTGCAGGAGAAAGTCCGCCGCGACGGTGCTCAACGCGCCGCCTGCAGCCGCAATGGCGCTAATGCGCAGAAGCCGGACATCGGTCGCGAAATCGCCCCTGTCGCCGTTGTGATTGCTCATGGTTCCTCTTGCCGCTCGAAATCGGTCAGTAACGTCCTCCGCACTTTATATCACATTATGATGTAACTTGTGGCGCTGGCCGAATCCGTCGCCGCTCAAGCGCGGGCAGCGCCGCTACCCTTGCGCGCTTGCCCGCCCCCATCGGCGAAGAGTTCGACCACGAGTTCGCGCAGCCAGCGGTTGCCTTCGTCGTGCTGCACGCGCGCGTGCCAGAGCAAATGAATCGGCGCGGCGGGCAGCTTCATGGGCAGCGCGCTCAGGCTCAGCGAAAACGGCTTCGCCAGTTGCAGCGCCAGCCGCTCCGGCACGGTGGCGATCAGATCGGTGTGCTCGAGGATGTAGCCCACGCTCATGAAGTGCGGCACCGAGAGCCGCACTTGACGTTTCACGCCGCGCCGCTTCAGCCATTCGTCGACCTGGCCGTGCCCCGTGCCCGCCGACACCACCACCAGATGCTCGGCCTCGCGCCAGACCGCGAGCGTGAGCGCCGCGCTCTCCAGCGGATGCCCCCGCCTGAAGAGGCAGACATAGCGCTGATCGAAGAGGCGCCGCTGATAGAAGCCGCCCTTGAGTTGCGGCAGCAACCCGATGGCCAGATCGACCCGGCCGTCGGCCATCTCGTCGCTGAGATTGACGCCCGTATTGCGCACGGTGTTGAGCGCGACGCCCGGGGCGTCGCGCGCGAGGCGCTCGAGCAGCGCGGGCAGAAACACGACCTCGCCGATATCGGTCATGCCGATCGTCATGGTGCGCGTGGCGCGCAGCGGATCTGAAGATTGCGATCGTCGGCGCTGGCATCGGCGGCCTCACACTCGCGCTCGCGCTGCGCGAGCACGGCATCGACGCGCAACTCTTCGAGCAGACCGACGCGCTGCGCGAAGTGGGCGCAGCCGTCGCGCTCTCGGCCAACGCCACGCGCTTCTACGAGCGCATGGGCCTGCGCCCGGCCTTCGAGAAAGTCTGCGCGGAAGTGCCGGGGCTCGTCTATCGTGACGGCCGCAGCGGCGCGGTGATCGGCCACCATCGCGGCGCACCGGACTCGCGCGGGCAATTCGGCGGCTCGTACTGGGGCGTGCATCGCGCCGATCTGCAAGCGGTGCTGTCGGGCGCGGTCGGGCTCGAGCGCATCAAGCTCAGCCACCGGCTCGTCGATCTCGCGCAGCATCCCGACCGCGTGAGCCTGACCTTCGCCAACGGCGAACGCGTCGATGCCGATCTCGTGATCGGCGCCGACGGCGCGCGCTCGATCACGCGGCGCTGGATGCTGGGCTACGACGACGCGCTGTATTCGGGCTGCTCGGGCTTTCGCGGCGTGGTGCCCGCGCAACGCATGGACCTGTTGCCCGACCCCGAGACCATCCAGTTCTGGGTCGGGCCGGGCGGCCATCTGCTGCACTATCCGATTGGCGACAAGGGCGACCAGAACTTCCTGCTGGTCGAGCGCCATCCCTCGCCGTGGCCGTCGCGCGAGTGGGTCATGCCCGCCCAGGAAGGCGAGCAACTGCGCCTTTTCAGGGACTGGCACCCGGCCGTCGTGCAGATGATCACCGCTGCCCCGATCAGCCAGCGCTGGGGGCTGTTCCACCGCCCGCCGCTCGGCCGCTGGAGCAAGGGCCGCATCACCTTGATCGGCGACGCCGCACATGCGCTCGTGCCGCACCACGGCCAGGGCGCGAACCAGTCGATCGAGGATGCCGTGGTGCTGGCCGACCAGCTGGCGAAGGCGGGATCCGGCAACTGGCGCGAAGCGCAGGAAGCCTCCGAGCGCCTGCGCCGGGGCCGCACGCGCAAGGTGCAGTACGCTTCGATCACCACGGCGGACGTGCTGCATCTGCCCGACGGCCCCGCCGCGCAGGAACGCAACGCCCGGCTCGGCTCGCGCGAGGGCGTGCTCAATCATCTGGACTGGATCCACGATTTCGACGCGCTGGCACAGGAGCCGAACGAGCGCCAAGGGGGGACATGGCTTTAAAGGGGGTCGGCAAGTTGCACAGTTAATGATCCGTTAATCTGGGCACGCTAGAATCGCCGCTTTCAACCGATCATTTCTGAGCACGGAGCGCCCATGCAAATCGCCGCCGATTCGCGCTATGACTTCGTTGCGCGCCTGCTTCACTGGCTCGTCGTCGCACTCGTGGCGGCGCAGTTCGTGATCGGCTGGACCATGCCCGATGTGCACCGCGACACGCGCCCCGTTGGCGAAATTGCGTGGCATCTGGGCGTCGGCACGGCGCTCGTCGCCGCCATGGTGTGCCGTCTGGTCTGGCGCGCAACCCATCGCCCGCCGCCCGACGACCAGACGCCGTTCATGCGCGCCGTGGCGGCCCTCACGCATGTCGGCCTCTACGCCCTGCTCATCGCCGTGCCCGTGCTCGGATGGATCAACGCCTCGTCGCGCGCGTGGGACGTCACGCTGTTCGGCGCCATCCCCCTGCCCGCGCTCTCCGCTGCGGGGTCGTCGTTCGGGCACGCCATGGGCGACGTCCACAGCGTGCTCGCGTGGGTGCTGTTCGCGTTCATCTGCCTGCATGTGGCCGCAGCGCTCTTTCATCGTTTCGTGCTCAACGATCGTGTCTTGCAGCGCATGAAGCTTTGACGCCAGCGGTCATTGGCCGCGCGGCGGCGCGTCCGGCTCGGTTACGAAGCCGACCTTCGCGAGTCCCGCCGCGCTCGCCGCCGCGAGCAGCTGCGCGACACGCCCGTACGGCGTGGCGCGATCGGCCGAGAGCCGGATTTCGGGCTGCGGCGTGAGCCGCGCGGCTTCCGCCAGCCGTGCCGATAGACCGGACTCCTGCACAGGCTGCGCGTTCCAGCTCATGTGGCCAAGCGCATCGACGACGATATCGACGTGCGGCGCGGCCAGGTCCTCGCGCTGGCTGCTCGCGCGCGGCAACGCCAGCTGCGCGGCATGGTGCAGAACCGGCAGCGTCACCATGAAGATGACGAGCAGCACGAGCATCACGTCGATGAGCGGCGTCATGTTGATGTCGGCCGTCGGCATCGCTTCCTCTTCCACATCGCAATCGTCGTTCATACCCGTTCCTTCATCGTCGCACGCGGCGCAGGCGCGCTGCCTGTGAGCAACAGCGCGTGCACGCCGTAGGCGAAGCGGTTGAGCTGCGCGACGATATCGCGCGAAACACGCGCGAGCGCGTGGTGGCCAAGCACCGCGGGAATCGCCACGCACAGGCCGAGCGCCGTCATGATGAGCGCTTCGCCAACCGGCCCCGCGACGTGCTCGAGAGTGGCGTCGCCACTCGCGCCTAGTGCGAGCAGCGCATGGTAGATGCCCCACACGGTGCCGAGCAGGCCGACGAACGGCGCCGTGCTGCCGATCGAGGCAAGCAGGCCAAGGCCGCGCTGAAGACGCGTCGAGCTCTCGCTCACCGAAGCCCTGAGGCTGCGCAGCAACCAATCGCTCAGGTCGACGCGCCCGCGATGCGCGGCGCCGCTCGCCTCGTGGTGCGCCAGCGCGCGCTGGCCGGCGCTGGCCAATTCGAAGAACGGCGTGCCGGGGCGGCCCAAGGCATCGACGCCATCGTCGGCGTCGCCGGCTTCCCGGAAGCGCCTTTGCGCGGCGCCGCCATGGCGGCGCAGATGCGCGAACTCGCACGCCTTCAACACGATCACCGACCACGACACGACCGACATCGCGACGAGCAGCGCCGCCACGAAGCGCGTCATCGGATCGCCCTGAGCCCACAGGTGCGCGATTCCATAGGTTGGCATGAGGTCCTCCGTTTCATTCGCTGAGGGTGAACGTGAACGGCACGTCGGCGCGGGCGGCCGCCGGCTTGCCGTCCTCGGCATACGGCTGGCAGCGGCTCGCGAGCGCGGCGTCGCGCGCCGCTTCGTCGAGCCTCGTGTAGCCGCTGGTCGTCGCTACGCGCGCGGCGACTACATGGCCGTCCGCTGCGGTATCGACTTCGATGATGGCCGTGCCCGCCTCGGCGCGGCGCAAGGACTGCGCGGGATAGTCGGGCTTCGTGAGCGCGCAGTCCAGATGGGCGACCCGGCGCGGCGTGTCCGCGGCCGGCGCCTGGGCGACGGGGGCGGGTTGCGATTGCGGCTGCGATCCGGCGAGGCGTTCCGTTGGCGTCGCGGCTTCGGGGGCAGCGTGTGCGGGCGGCGGAGGCGTTAGCGGCGGCGGCAGCGTGCGCGTGATGCTTTGCGCACGCACAGGCGCAGGTGGACGCGTTCGAGCCGGCTCCACACGATGATTTCGGCTTGCTTCATGAGTGGGTCGGCTCGGCGAGGACGTTCGCGCAGGCGCTTCGCTCTTGTGCGACTCCGGCGCGATCAGCACGGTGCCGATGACCCTCACGCGCACCGGCACGGCGCGTGACGCGGGCGCCCCCCACCGCGCCACTACAATCAGCGCGGCATGCAGCGCGAGCACGCCCGCAACCACAGCGGCAATTGCAGCACGCCGCCCCAACACGTGCGGGCCGAATACCACACGCTCACCGCGATCGAAGCGCGCAACGACCGACGCCATGTCGATTCTCCACTCAAAGCGCGAGCGAGTTCTGCCGGCTGCGGAACACGATCGGCCGCTCGTCGTCGCGCGTCGGCCGTCTCGCGAATGCCACGGTCTGCACGATGCGGTCGTGATGCGGCGACTTCGCGCACACCGGGTCGGCCGCGGCGGCGTCGCCGGTCAGCAGGTAGGCCTGGCATCGGCAGCCGCCATGGTCGGCGTGACGCTCGTCGCAACTGCGGCAGGGCTCGCGCATCCAGCCGTCGCCGCGAAACGCGTTGAACGCTTCGCTCTCGTACCAGATCTGCCGCAGCGGCACGTCGCGCACGTTCGGCAGCACGAGGCCCGGCAACGAACGCGCCGCGTGGCAAGGCAACGCCGCGCCATCGGGCGCCACGCCGAGAAACACGCTGCCCCAGCCGCTCATGCACGCTTTGGGCCGCTGTTCGAAGTAGTCGGGCACGACGAACAGAATGCGGCACCGCTCGCCAATCCGGGCGCGATAGCGGTTCACGGTCTTCTCCGCTTCGCGAAGCTGCTCGGCGGTAGGCATCAATTGATCGCGGTTGAGCATGGCCCAGCCGTAATACTGCGTGTTCGCAAGCTCCAGATAGTCGGCGCCCAGTTCGAGCGCCATGTCGATGATCTGCTCGATGTGCGGCAGGTTGAAACGATGCAGCACGCAGTTGAGGACCATGGGATAGCCATGCGCCTTCACGAGCCGCGCAACCTTGCGCTTCAGTTCGAACGTGCGCGTGCTCGTGAGAAAGTCGTTGAGCTCGCGCGTGGAATCCTGCATCGACACCTGGATATGATCGAGCCCGGCCTTCCTGAGCCGCTCGATGCGCTCGACGTTCAAGCCGATCCCGGACGTAATCAGGTTCGTATAGAAGCCAAGCTGGCGCGCATGCGCGACGAGCGCTTCCAGGTCGTCGCGCAGCAGCGGCTCGCCGCCGGAAAAGCCGATCTGCGCCGCGCCCAGTTCGCGAGCGGCGCTGATGGTCGCGCGCCATGCTTCGGTGTCGAGTTCCTCGCCGTGCCGCGCGAAGTCCACCGGGTTGTAGCAGAACGCGCAATGCAGCGGGCAGCGGTAAGTCAGCTCGGCGAGCAGCCAGAGCGGCTTGGGCGGAAGTGCAGTAGCGGTCGCCATGTCAGTCGAGCCAGCCGCGCAGCCGCGCGTGATCGAGAAAGCGGTAGACGTCGGGCGCCAGCTCGGAGGTGCTGAAAAGCCGCTCCAGCTCGCCAATGATCTCGTCGAGTTCATGCGCGCCGTCACAACGCGCGAGTATCTCGCCCGCGCTCGAATTGAGCTGCACCATCCCTTCGGGATACAGCAGGACGTACGCGTCCTGGGCCGCCTCCCACTGCAGGCGGTACATGCCGCGCAAGCGCGGGCGCAGCGGCACGCCGCTGCCTGCATCGGGCACTATCGGGTTCATATCGGCCACGCCTTTTCGACCGCATCGAGGATCGACCAGAGAATGTCGAGCTTGAACTGCAGGATCTCCACCGCACGCTGCTGCTCGGCGGGCGTGCGGAAATGGCTCAGCGTCACTTCGAGCCCGTGTTCGACGTCGCGCTGCGCGAGCGGCACGCGGCTGCGAAAATATTGAAGGCCTTGCGGCTCGATCCACGGATAATGCGAAGGCCAGCCCGCGAGCCGGTCCAGATGAATCTGCGGCGCGAACATCTCGGTAAGCGACGAACACACGCCCTCCTGCCACGGCGCACGCCGCGCGAAATTCACATAGGCGTCGACCGCGAAGCGCACGCCGGGCAGCACGAGTCGTTGCGACCACATCGTGTCCCGATCGACGCCGACGGCTTCGCCCAGGCGCACCCAGGCTTCGATGCCGCCTTCGTTCTCGCCTTGCCCGTCGTGGTCGGTCAGACGCTGAATCCAGCGGCGGCGCGTGGCGCGGTCGGGGCAGTTCGAAAGAATCGCCGCATCCTTGAGCGGAATGTTGATCTGATAGTAAAAGCGGTTCGCGACCCACCCGCGGATCTGCGCGGGCGAGCAACGCCCGCCGTTGAGCATCCGGTTGAATGGATGGTGGATGTGATAGCGCGATTCGAGCGCACGAAGACGCGACTCGAATTCATTCGCAGTCCATGGTATTGCGTGCGTGTTTTCAAAGTTGAGAGGTGCGTTCATCGTCATACCTGGAACTGCATGCCGTCGTGGGCCACGTCGATGCCGTGTGCACGCAGTTGCGCGTGCTCGACGGAATGCGGGTCGAGAATCGGATTGGTGTTGTTGATATGCGTGAGCACCTTGCGCGTGCCACGCGGCAACGTGTCGAGCCAGTCGATCATGCCCGGCCGGCCGTCGTCACCGCGCTGCGCGAGATGCCCCATGTCGGCCGCGTGTTTCGTCGAGAGGCCGAGGTCGATCATTTCGGTGGTGCTCCAGAACGTGCCGTCCACGAGCACGAGATCGGCTTGGCGCATGGTGCGGAGCACATCGGTGCTCATCTGTGCGAGACCGGGCGCATAGAACGCGCGCGTGCCCGCCGCGACGTCCTCGATCAGGAGTGCGATATTGTCTCCCGGCGCGGATGCCTCGCGGCGCGGCGAATAGGGCGGCGGCTTGCTCTCCACGGGTAGCGCGGTAAAGCGCAGGCCGGCGCAAGCGGCAATCGTGAACGGCTCGTCCGGCGCGATCGTGTGGGCTTCCACGCCGCAGTAGTGGCCGAGCAGCGGCACGAGCGGCAACCCGCCCGACAGATCGTCGAGCACCGGCGCGCACGCATAGAGCGGCAGCGGCGAGGTGCGTTCGCGCAGCATCAGCAGGCCCGTTACATGGTCGATCTGCGCGTCGGTCAGCACCACGGCCGCGAGCGCGCTATCGCGCGTGGCGCGCGCGGGCTGCAGATCGGGATGCGAGCGCAACTGCGCAAGCAGATCCGGCGACGCGTTGACGAGCACCCAGTCCACGCCGTCGCCGCTCACCGCAATCGACGACTGCGTACGCGGCAGCACATCGCCGCACGCCTGCCGCGCGCGGCGGCAATTCGCGCAGTTGCAGTTCCATTGCGGCAGGCCGCCGCCCGCACCTGAACCCAGTATCCTGATCTTCATGATCGTTCTCGCTGCATGCCGCCCGCCACGCTCTGATGGCCGCGCGGACGGCACACTGCCGTGCGCTCAGCGGTTGGCGATATACATCGTGATTTCGAAGCCGAAACGCAGGTCGGTATAAGCGGGGGTGGTCCACTGCATGACATGTCTCCTTGTTTGAGATTGAGGCTGCATACCGCATCGAATGTGCGGCCAGTCTCTTCAAAGCAAGGGGCATGCCGATGCGGGCCAGCGTTCGCCCGATGCGGCCAGTGCTGCCTGCGTGGGGAAGGGTGTTGCGTTTCGGAACACGGGTGCTACAGGATGCAACACCCGTGGGACAGAGGAGGAGACAGAAAGCGGCCTGGCCGCGCGCGCGAATGGCGCTTCAGGCGTCGCCCGAACCGCGACCGGGATCGGCGGCGGGCATCTTGCGGTAGATGGTATTGCGCGACACGCCCAACGCCCGCGCTGCAGCCGACACGTTGCCGCCGTGGCGCGCGAGCGTGGCCGCAATGGTCGAGGCGGTCACGTCTTCGAGGCGAGCATCCTCCGGCACCAGCGGCTCCGCGTGGACATGCGCCGGGGGCAATGCCTGGGTCTGGCCGCAGCAGCGCAGGTCGTCGAAGAAGTCGTCGGGCAGGTGCTCGCGGCGGATCTGGCCATCGTCGTCGACCATGGCCGCGGCCGTGCGCAGCAGGTTGCCCAGCTGGCGGAAGTTGCCGGGCCACGCGCAGCGCTCGAACAGCGCCATCACGTCCGGTGCGACGCTGAGCGGCAGGACGTCCGCACGTCCGTGCGATTCGCGGTGCAGGAGCTTCTGGATCACGACCGCGAGATCCGTGCGGTCGCGCAGCGGCGGCAGGCGCACCACGAGGCCGTTGAGCCGGTAATACAGGTCCTCGCGGAAGCGGTTCTGCGCGATCATCTCGCGCAAGTCGCGGTGCGTTGCGCAGATGATCGCGATATCGACAGGGATGGTCTTCGTCGATCCGAGCGGATTGACCATGCGTTCCTGCAGCACGCGCAACAGGCGCACTTGCAGCGGATACGGCATGTCGCCGATCTCGTCGAGAAACAGCGTGCCCCCGTTCGCCTGCAATAGCTTGCCCGCCGCGCCCTTGCGCCGCGCGCCCGTAAACGCGCCCTCCTCGTAGCCGAACAGCTCCGATTCAATAAGCGTTTCCGGAATCGACGCGCAATTCACCGCCACGAACGGCTGGTCGCGGCGCGGCGAATCGTTGTGAATGGCCTGGGCGAGCAGCTCCTTGCCCGTGCCGGTTTCGCCGGTGACGAGAACCGGGATGTCCTTGCCGATCACCTTGCGCACCTTCGCGATCACGAGTGCCACTTGCGGATCGCCCGTGTCGAGGTAGCTCAGCCGCGAGAGGCCCATGGAAGGCGTCTGCGCCGTCGCATAGGCGGCCGGCTGCGCAGCCGAGCCATGCACCACGACGGGTCGGGCGCCTTCAGCCAGCGTCGCGCGCCGGAACTGCACGCGCGCGCAAACCACCGCCCCGCTCGCGAGATTGAGCATGAGGTGCGATTCCAGCCCAGCACGCATACTGTCGATCAGCTGCGCGCTGGTGGTCTGGAATAGCGACGAGAGCGTATGGGCACGCAGCGCGGCGAGCGAGAGGCCGAGCTGAAACTGTGCGCTGCGGTTGGCCGAGAGAAAACGCCCGTCACACGTGAAGGCGACGATTCCCTCCATCAGCGTGCCGAGGAATTCCGGGCGGCCATGAAACGAGACCTGCAGCGTCTCCTGGAAAGTCGTCGCAAACAAATGATTCTCAATCATCTGCACGGACATGCGCGCGAGCGCCATGGTGTGCTGGTGATAGCTGCGATGATCGCCCGTCACGTCCAGCACGCCGATCACGTCGCCGTACGGGTCGAAGATGGGCACGCTCGAGCAGGTGAGGAAGCGGTTCGCCGCGAGGTAATGCTGGTCGCCGTGGACGACCATCGCACAGCGCTCGGCGAGCGCGGTGCCGATCGCGTTGGTGCCCTGGCGGTCCTCGGCCCAGTTGGCGCCGGGCCGCAGCGCGACCTTTTCGGCGCGCTGGAGGAAATCGTCGTCGCCGATCGAATGCAGGATCAAGCCTTCGGCATTGGTCAGCACGATCATGCTTTGCGTGTTGACGATCTGCTCGTGCAGCGTCTCCATGACCGGCGTGGCATGCATGCACAACACGCGGTTCTGCTCGCGCTTCAGTTCGAGGCCCGCCCCCGAAAGCACGTCGTAATCCGGTCTCGCGCCTACGCGCAGACCGAAGGTCTCCGAGCGCTCGTGCGCCTTCTGAATGGCGGGCGCGGGCCAGCCATTGGACACCTGGACCGCTTGCCCCGCGGCCATCTGTACGTCGTCGCGCATGCTCTCCTCCACGATTGGCCGGTACCTTGCCGGACACTTCGGTATTTCTCTGTGTCCTCTATTAGCAAGCTCCGGGCCATCCGGCCTTCGATTCCAGGCAGCCGGTTTGCGCCGAACGCGCGCGCGACGCGCAACACGCTGTGTAAGCGAACCGTATGCAAGGCAGCGTGCGTCGATCGAAACACGTGCCGCGCGATTCGCCTGCCTGTGTATTACCGCAAATGACCCGCGTGGAGGAATGCGGACTCACCCCGATGCGTACACTCGGCCCCTGAGTTCAATCCCAGGCGTAATGGAGGCCCACCCAGAAACCGCGCGGCGCGCCTGGTCCGACGAATTGCTCGTTCACCGGATTCGCGCCATCGAACGTGTGGCCGGGCCCGTTGAAGAAGTTCCGGCCCAGCACGCCGAAGCTCGCATAGCGCCTGTCGAACAGGTTCGTCACGTTCGCGTAGACCTCCAGCCGTTTCGTGACGCGATAGCGCGTGTCGAGATCCACGAGCACATAGCCCGCGATCTTTCCATTGGCATCGTGATTGTTTTCGTCGCCTTGCGCATACACGCCGCTGCGCCACGTGATGTTCGTGCCGATGCTCCATTGCGCCGTGGCCGCGTAGTCGAGCCGCAGCTTGACGGCATGCGCCGGAATGCCGGGCACGTGGTCGCCCGGCCGCACCGTGATGACGCCGTTCGCATCCGCCGAGGAATTCGCCGGGCTCTGTTCGGTCCATGTCGAGCGGTAGGTCGCGTCCACATAGCTGTAGTTCAGGCCGATGCCAACGGGGCCGAACGCCGTGTGGCCCGCCAGCTCGACACCCTGGCGGCGCGTCTTGCCGACGTTCTGAAAATAGCCCCGGGTGCTGCCCGCCGCACTCACGAACTCGATGTCGTTGGAGAGCGTGGTGCTGAACGCGGCGGCGCTCCACGTAGTCTGCGCGCCGATACGACCGCGCGCACCGGCCTCGAAAGTCTTCGAGACCACGGGTTGCAGCGCCGGATCGGCCACGAAGTCGTTCGGCAACGAGCATGGCGCAGCCGGGTCCGCGCACGCAAGCTCGATTGCGGTGGGTGCGCGCATGCCCTCGTTGTAGGTCGCGTAGATGGTGACGGCGGGCAGCGGATTCCAGTTGAGCCCCACGGCCGGATCGAAGCGCGAGAACGTGTGATAGCCGTCGAGCAGCGGCTGCACGCCGCTTTCGTCTGCGATGCGCGCGCTCGCCCGGTCATAGCGGCCCGACAGCGTGAGCGTCCATTGCGGCGTGAGCGTGAGCGTCTCGTTCAGGTAGATGCCATAGTTCGCGTTGCGCGTTTTTGCATCGGTCTGCTGAACGAAGTCACCGATGCCGACCGTCGCGCGGTCGGGCGTGAAGGCGGCGTCCTGCGACGACGAAACGTAGCGCGAGTTCGCAAAGTCCGCCGCCACGCCCGCAACGAGCTGGCTCGCCATGCCGCCCAGCTTGCCGAGCAGTGTCAGCTGCAGGCTCGCGCCAAAGCTGTCCGTCGTGACGATGGAATCGACGTTGCTGCCCTCCAGCGTGTCGACGTTGCCGTCCGCGTCGATCGAGCCGTAGTCCGTGTTGTTGTTGCTGCTCACGTTCTCGTTGCGCAGATGGCGATAGTAGGCGTTGCCGCTCAGCTCCACGTTGTCGTTGAAGAAGTGTTCGCCCGAGAGCGTGAGGTAGCCCACGCCGTTGCGGCTCAGGTCCGGAAACGTATAGGCCTGTTTCGGGTTGTCCAGAAACGAGCGCGGAATGGTCTGGCTGCCGTACAGCTGGTTGTCCTCGCCGCCGCCCGAGATCGAGAGCGTGGTGTCGTCGTCGGTATAGCGCAGCTTGCCGAATCCCTGGCGCACGCGGCTCGCGTTGTGGTCTGCCCAGCCGTTGTCGTTCGTGACGTTCGCGTTCGCGTAGTAGTCGACATGCGACCCGAGCGTGCCGCCCTGCTCGAACTGCGCGCTCTTGCGCCCCCATGAGCCGCCCGAGAGATCGATGTCGCCGCCGGGGCTCGTGCGCCCGTTCTTCGTGGTGATCGCGATGGCACCGCCCAGCGTGTTGAGGCCGTAGACAGGATTCGAGCCTGGAATGAGCTGGATCCTGTCGATCGCGCCGGCCGGTATCAGGTCCCAGTTCACCACGTCGCCAAACGGCTCGTTCACGCGCACGCCGTCGACGAACACCGACAATCCCTGAGGCGTGCCGAGCACTGGCGAAGCCGTGAAGCCGCGATAGTTCAGGTTCATCTGAAACGGATTGCCTTGCGCGTCGGTCACGCTCACGCCCGGCAGGTTCGTGGCGAAGAAGTCGGTCAGCGTTTCGCGGTGCTGTGTCGCGAGATCCTGCGCGTTCACGGTCTGCACGTTGGCCGGCACCTTCGCGAGCGGAGTACCGATGCCGAGCAGCGGCGTCGTGCCGACCACCACGACAGCGGGCAGCACGAGCGGACCCGGCGCTACGCTCATCGCGCTGTTATCCGCTGCGCTCTGTGCCTGCGCGATGGCCAGCGTGCATGTACCGGCGCACAGCGCACCGAGGGCGAGGCTCGTGCCGAGCGTCGCATACGCGCGCCTGGCGCCCACCGCCTTCTCTGGGATCAACTTTCGTCTCCATCTGTTTTATCCGCTCGTGCAGTTCGACCCCGTAGCGTCGAGCGCCGACCGATGCACGCACAACCGTCTCCTCTTTGCCGTGATCTAGCCAGGAGCGTGCCAGCGTGCATGGCGGCGCCCTGTGCCATGCCGCGCTTGTCATCGGCACGATGCGATACCGCGCAGCGCTTTTCTGAGCGAGCGGCCCACTGTCACGTTCGCCAACACTTTTCGCCGCGGTCTGTACCGGAATGCAACACATCGGCCACACGCGGGGCACCTCGCCGGGAAGCCGTTCAACCGGCTGCATCGCCCGACACGCAACGCTTCGCGGCGAATGGCATACGACTTGCGAGAACGGCAGCGCACCCGGACCGGCCCCATCCCCGCGCATCCAGCCTGACCGCTTCCCGGCCGTGCATCGACAAATATTCAGGAGACGAAGATGAAGAGACGCTCGGCTGCGGCAAGCCGGCTTGCGACCTGCGCCTTGGCCATCGCAGCGGCGATGTCCTTGAACGCGGGCCCAGTGGATGCCGCCTCGGACTATCCGCCCGTGACCTATGACCGCCTGACCCGCGCGCAAAGCGACCCGGGCTGGCTCACGTACTACCGCAGCTACAACGGCCAGTCGCACTCGCCGCTCAAGCAGATCGACGCGTCGAACGTCGGCGAGCTGAAGCAGGCGTGGAGCTACCAGTTCCCCGCCGAACTGAAGCAGGGCTTCGAGGCGACACCGATCGTCAACGGCAACTACCTGTTCGTCAGCACGCCGAAAGACAACGTCTACGCCTTCGATGCGAAGACCGGCGCGCAGCTCTGGAAATACGAGCCGAAGCTCGGCGCGGAGTCGTTCAAGACCGCGTGCTGCGACGTGGTGAACCGCGGCGTGGCGCTGTACGGCAAGAACGTCTATATCGCCATGCTGAGCGGCGAGATCGCCGCACTCGACGCAAAGTCCGGCCAGGTGGTCTGGAAAAAGCAGATGTTCGAGCCGGGCCTCGGCTATGCGTTCTCGCTCGCGCCGCTCGCGCTCGACGGCTCGATCGTCGTAGGCACCTCGGGCGGCGAGTACGGCATTCGTGGCTACATCGCCGCGCTGAAACCCGACGACGGCGCGATCGTGTGGAAGCGCTACACCATTCCGGGCTCCGGCGAAAAAGGCGCGGAGACCTGGCCCGACGGCATGCAGGCGCACGGCGGCGGCGCCGCGTGGCTCACCGGCACCTACGACGCCGCGAGCCGCACGCTGTACTGGGGCGTGGGCAACCCTGGCCCGTGGCTCGCCGCGCTGCGCCCCGGAGACAATCTGTACTCCGACTCACTGCTCGCGCTCGACCCGAAGAACGGCAAGCTCAAATGGCATTACCAGTACACGAGCAACGACACGTGGGACTATGACGGCGTCAACACGCCGATCCTCGCGAACATCCAGTACAAGGGCAAGGATTACGACGCCATCATCCACGCCGACCGCAATGGCTTCTTCCACGCCATCGACCGTCAAACGGGCAAGCTGATCTACGCGGAGCCATTCGTGAAGGCGACCTCGGTCACCGGCTACACGGACGACGGCAAGCCGGTTCAGGACCCGTCGAAATACCCGAAGGCCGGCACGACCATCGACACCTGCCCGAGCTTTCTGGGCGGCAAGAACTGGTGGTCGGTGTCCTACGATCCGGAGCGGCACATTGCCGTGGTGCCCGCTCTTCACGCGTGCATGAGCCTCTCGGGCAAGTCGGTGAGCTATATGGAAGGCCTGCCCTATCTCGGCGAAGGCTTCGAAATCAAGCCTGAACCGGGCAGCGAAGGCTATGGCGAACTGCAGGCCATCGACGTGAACACCGGCAAGAAGCTCTGGGGCCACTGGAGCAAGATGCCCTGGAACGGCGGCGTGGCGACCACGGCCAGCGGTCTCGCGTTCAGCGGCTCGCTCGACGGCCATCTCTATGCATTCGACGTCGCCACCGGCAAGGTGCTCTGGGAAAGCCCGCAGCTCGCGAGCGGCATCGTCGCGCAGCCTTCCGTGTTCGAAGTCGACGGCAAGGAGTACGTCGCCGTGCTGGCGGGCTACGGCGGCGCGAACCCGATCTGGGGTGGCCCGATGGCCGATGTGGCAAAGGATGTCCCGCGCGGCGGCACGCTCTACGTGTTCGCGCTGGACCGGGGCTGAACCTGGGCTGAACGACGCTCTCGCCTTTCGCCGCACGCATGTGCGCAAGCCACGCGCGCTTGCGTGCGGCCCGACTTCACTGGAACACACGATCATGAATATCCGGATCACCTGGCTCGCCGTGGCCGCCGCGCTCGCGGCAGGCGGCGCGCACACCAGCGCCCAGGCGGCGGCGAACGCCGTGCGTGTCTGCACGCTGCCGGGCAGCCCCACGGTCGCGCTCGACCGGGCCGTCGCGCGCGCCGTGCTGAAAACCGCCGGCGTGGCCGCAGCGTTCGTCACACGCGGCATCGACGACGATGGCGGCGACGACGGCATCTCGGCGCACGAACTCGCCAGCGCGCTGGGCCGCGACTGCGACCTCGTTGCGGGCTTCCCGCGCTCGAGCGTCGCCGACGCATCGGGCTCGCAGATGATTTTCTCGCAAGGCTACCTGCGCTCGGGCTATGTCAGCGTCACGTTGCGCCACCCGCGCGCCGCCGCACCCGCTGCCGACGGCAAGGAAACGGTCGCGGCGACCTGGTCGAGCCCGTCGCAGCTCATCGCCGTGCAGCAGAAGAACGCGCGCTTCGACCTGGAGAACACCTCCGAGCTGACCGTCGACGCGGTCGCGAAAGGGCGTGCACAGCGCGCGATCGTCTGGTATCCGGCCGTCGTGGCTTACCAGCGCGCGCATCCACAGCATCAATTCGCAGTCGCGGCGACGGCATCGCCGTATGCCGCCTGGCATCTCGTGTTCGCATCGGGCGCCGGCATGCGTGCGCTGCAAACGCGCATCGACGACGCCCTTGCCCGCATGAATGACGACGGCCGTCTCGCCGCACTCACGCGCGGCTGGACGTTGCCGGAAAGCGCCGCGAGCGAGGCGCGCTCGAATGCGCCCTCGCTCGAAAGCACGAAGGCCTCATATCGGCGCAGCGCCATGCACGGCCCAGGCGCCTTCATCAAGGTCGCCGCAACGACTGGCGGCAACGCGCCCGCATTCGATCACGAACAGGTCGAGCACGGCCAGCATCTTTATTCGGAATCCTGTGCGAAATGCCATGGTGCGCAACTCGAAGGCATCACCGCACCCGCGCTGAGCGGCCCGGCCTTCGCGCCGGCCGCGAATTCGCATCTGACCATCGGCGGCATCTATCAGTACATGTCGACCAACATGCCGGCCGACCGACCGGGCAAGATGAGCGATCAAGAATACGCCGATCTGATGGCCTTCCTGCTCTACACGAACGGCTATGACACGGGCAACGCAAAGCTCACTTCCGAAGCTGCGCAATCGTCGACCACGCCGCTCAACGCCGGACCGCGCCACTAACCCAACCCAGGAAACCCGCATGATCTCCCGCAATCGCAGAACCTTCATCCTTCATACCGCCGGTATTTGCGCCGCGCTCGCCACGGCCGGCCGCGCACTCGCCGGCCCCGCCCTCGTCGACGAGAACGACACCACCGCGAAGTCGCTGGGCTATCGCGCCAAAGCCAGCAGCGTCGACGCAGGCAAGTATCCGAAATACGCAGCGGGTCAGCGCTGCGCGACTTGCCGCTTCTATGCCGGCGCGGCGGTCGACGCCTCAGGGGCGTGCCCGATGTTCCCGGGCAAGGCGGTGGCCGCCGATGGCTGGTGCAACGTCTACGCCCAGCGGGCCTGAACACTCGCCACCACGCGCGCTCACAGCGCCATGCCGCCGTCGATGGTGAGGCTCGACCCCGTCATATAGCCGGACTCCTTGCGCGCGAGCCACGCAACGAGCCCGGCGATCTCGTCCGGGTCTGCCGCGCGCTTGAGCGGAATGAGCGGCTCGATCGCCTCGATGTGTTCGGCGGTCATGTCGGTGATCGTCGGCCCCGGCTGGATATTGTTCACCGTGATGCCGCGGCTCGCGAGATCCACGGCCGCGCCCTTCACCATGACGGCAACGGCGGCCTTCGTCATCGAATACACGCTCGAACCCGGGTGGCCGCTGCGCACCGCCGTGTTGCTGCCGATCGTGATGATGCGCCCGCCCTCGGTCAGTTGCGCGGCAGCAGCCTGAATGGCCAGAAAGACGCCGCGCACGTTGATGCTGAGCATGCGATCGAGATCCTCGACGCTCACGCTCGCAATGTCGCCGAGCATGAGGATGCCCGCGTTGACTACGGCGATGTTGAGTTTTCCGAACCGTTCCACGGTCTGCGCAACAGCGCCCCGAATGGCGACCGGATCGGCGCTATCGGCGTGAATGGCCAGACCCGCGCGGCCTGCGGCTTCGATAGCGGCAACGGTTTCGGCCGCGCGCTGTGGCGCCGATACGTAGGTCAGCGCGACATCGGCGCCTTCCTGCGCCAAACGTCGGGCCGCCGCCGCGCCAATGCCGCGCGAACCGCCGAATACGAGCGCGGTTTTTCCCTTGAGTGTGACAGGTGCTTCCATCTATTTCCCCTTTTTTGACAGATCAGTCCATAACAAGACAAAAAATGAACCGCGCAACTACGGTTTGCGCGGTTCGATGGTTGTCGATTCAGCTCAGATCAGCGCGCCCTGAAACGGTCGATGGCGAAGCGCGCCAGCGCGCGCAGGCTCTTCGCGTCGCTGCCGCCGCGCGCCGCGAGTTGGATGCCCTGCATGGTCATCAGCACAAAGGCCGCGGCCTGGCGCGCGTCGAGGCTGGTGTCGATTTCGCCGGCCGCCTGGCCTTCGCGAATACGCTCCACGAGACGCTTCGAAAGACGCGGCGCGACCTTGTTGCGCAGCGCCACGAGTTCCGGGTCGGCGGCGCCGAATTCGCTCATGGCCACGACGCCCATGCAGCCTAACGCGCGCTCGTCCTCGTCGTCGGCGACGAGGCCCAGCAGGAGCGCCTCGATGCCGCCCAGCGGCGACGCGCTGCCATTCAGGCGCGCGATATGCCCTGTCGTGCTTTCGCCTTGATAGCGCTCCAGCGCTTCGAGGTAAAGCTTGCGCTTGTCGCCGAACGCGTTATAGAGGCTCTGCCGCCCGATGTTCATCGCAGCGAGCAAGTCCTCGGTGGACGTCGAGGCATAGCCTTTTGCCCAGAACACGCGCAGCGCGCGCCCCAGTGCCTCGTCCCGATCGAATTCTCTAGGTCTGACCATGACGCGAGAATAGAATTTGTTGACTGATCTGTCAATAACCGGTGCGATCCATGCAATACGCAAATACGAACGATCGGCCGTGGACACGGGGGGGCGAATCGTCCAGAATCGCGCAATTCACGACTTTCGCGGCCAGCCTCCGTTCGCACCATGAAAATCGCGGCGCTTTCCGACATTCACGGCAATTTGCCCGCTCTCGAAGCGGTGTTCGACGATATCGAGCGGCAAGGCGCAGACGTGATCGTCAATCTCGGCGACATCCTTTCTGGCCCGCTTTATCCGTCGCAAACGGCGGACCGGTTGATGCGGCTTGGGTTGCCCACGATACGCGGCAACCACGAAAGACAGCTGCTCGGCGCGGATGGCACTCACATGGGGCCGTCGGACCGCTTTGCACGCGGCGTGCTGAGTGAAGAACAGCTGGCGTGGGTCGGCGCATTGCCTGCCACGCTATGGCTCGAAAGCGACGTGCTGCTCGTGCACGGCACGCCACAGGACGACCTCTCCTATTTCCTCGAAACCGTCACGGCCAGCGGATGCCGAACGGCCACGCACAGTGAGGTCAGACGCCGCGCGGCCGAAGTCGAGGCCGCGTTGATCCTGTGCGGCCATACGCATCTCGCACGCTCGATGCAGCTCGCCGACGGCCGCCTCATCGTCAACCCAGGCAGTGTCGGCCTGCCCGCGTACGAGGACGCGCATCCGTTTGCGCATCGCATGGAATCGGGGACGCCGCACGCGCGCTACGCGAGCGTCACTCGCACGCTGCGCGGCTGGGAGGTGGAGTTTCGCACCGTGGAGTACGACTGGCACGCGGCCGCCGAACGTGCCGCTTCCAATGGCCGGCCCGACTGGGCAGCGGCGCTGCGCACCGGTTATTGCTGATCGTTTTTGCCGATGCTGGGCGCCGCGCATCGGCAGACTACACCGTCACCACGATCTTGCCGAACTGCCCATTGGTTTCGAGGTAACGGTGCGCATCCACCATCTGCTCGAACGTGAACGTGCGGTCGATTACGGGCTTGAGCGCGCCGCTTTCGAGTCCCTTTAGCACGTATTCCACCGCGGCCTTGCGGCGCTCTGCGTCGCCGCTGGTGAGCCAGATGTTGTGGGCCTTCACGCTCACGACCTTCGCGATCATCTCCAGCACGGGCAGCGTCGTGGCACGTTCATCGAGCGCGCCGTAGAGATACGCGATCCCCTGGAAAGACAGCGCCGAGATCAGCTTCGCGAAGTTCGGGCCGCCGACCGGATCGAAAACGACACGCGCCCCCTTGCCGCCGGTGATGCGCATGATTTCGTCCTGCAGATCCGTCTCGTCGGTCACGACCACGTGCGCCGCGCCTGCGGCGAGCAACGGCTGCTTCTTGGAGGCGTGACGCGTGACCGCGATCGACGTCGCACCGGCATAGTTCACGATCTGGATCGCCGCGAGTCCGACACTGCTCGACGCGGCCGGCACGACGACGTAATCGCCAGCGCCCACCTTCGCATCTTCGATCAGCGCGCCGTATGCGGTGAGGAACATCATCCACACCGACGCGGCCTCAGCGAACGAAAGCGATTCAGGATGCCTGACGACTGCATAGTCCGGCACGACGATGCTTTCTCCATACGTGAAGTACTGATTCATCGAAAACGACGGGATCACGTTGACCTTGTCTCCCGGTGCGATGCCGACTACTCCCTCGCCCACGGCGTCGACGATGCCGGCCGCTTCGTATCCGAGTCCTGCCGGAAAGCGCACAGGCTCGATGTACCGGTCGGCGCGCCACATCGCTTCCGCGCGATTCAGACCAATGGCTTTCACGTTGATGCGAACTTCGCCGTGGCCGGGGGCGCGTACCGGTTCGTCCACGAATTGCAGTACTTCCGGGCCACCTGCTTGTGCAAACCTGACTGTGCGTGACATGACTGACTCCTGCTTCGATTGATGAGGACGTAATGAGCGCATCACAGGCTCATCGCGGCCTGTGAGTTCGACTGATGAACCGGGAAATCCGAGTAATGCTTTTCGTCGCCGCCCCGGAATGCGGCGCGCACATAGGGCGTCAGCGGCAGCTTGTGCTTCAGACGATACGGCAAGTGCGGGTTTGACGAGAAATGCCTGCCGAACGCCACGAAATCCGCGTCGCCCGACGCCACGATCGCTTCGGCGCTCTCGCCGTCGAAGCCGCCAGCCGCGATGATCGGCCCGGTAAAGCGGGGGGCATGCCTCGCGGGCATGGCTAACCGGGCGCGGCCGTACCCGACCACGAGGTCGACCGCCGGCGCCTCGCGTGGAACCCACGGGCGAATTCTCGTTGCGCCACCGCCCAGGCCAGAGGCCGCTCGCATACACTGATGCGGCCCACCGGTTTCTCGCCGCTGAAGAAGCGTTATCCGACGACGTCCGCAAGCCCGCCATCAACGTGAACGGCTCCAAGGTGACCACCATGTCCACGCCTCGTTTCGATGAACTCCCGCCCTCGCTCCAGGCGGTGCAAACCCGTCCGCTCTTTGTGATGCGGCTCGACGTCAAGCCGATCGAGATCGTCGGCCAGACCGGGGGCGCGTTGCGCCGTGTCGGCATCGTGCCGTCCGGCACGTTCGCAGGCGAGCGCCTTTCGGGCGTCGTGCTCGACGGCGGCAGCGACTGGCAGACCGTGCGGGGCGACGGCAGCACGACGCTCGACGTGCGGCTGCTCCTGCGCACCGACGACGGCACGAATCTGCTGATGTCGTATCGCGGCGTGCGCCATGGCGACCCGGAAGTTTTGCAGCGGCTCGACCGTGGCGAAGCCGTGGACCCCGCCAGCTACTACTTTCGTACCAATCCCGTCTTCGAAGCGCCCGCGGGCAAGTATGAGTGGCTCAACCGCGTCATGGCTGTCGGCACGGGCCACCGCTTTCCGGGCGGCCCGGTCTACAGCATTTTTGAAGTGCTCTGAGCGACGCGTTTCGCCGCCCCAGCGCCTCACGCCGCGCCGATATGCGGCTGCAGCGCCTTGAGCCAGCACGCCACCACCACCGCCCCGCCATCGGGCGTCCCGATCGCCCGCGCGCCGAGATAGCTTGCCCGGCCCGCGCGCGGCGTCATTTGCGCCGTGCTTTTCGCACCGGACTCCGCGGCGCTCACCGCCTGCGCCCACGCCTCGCCCACGGGGCGCGCCGACTTCAAGGCGCTTTCCAGCGCAGCGACGGCGGGAACGAGCGCATCGAGCATCGTGCGGTCGCCGGGCTTCGCCCCGCCCAGTTCGCTGATCGCCTGAGCCGCAGCGCGCATGGCGGCCGCCCAATCCCGCGCGTCGGGCTGCGCCTTCTCGCCGAGCGTGCGCGAGGCGCGCAGCAGCGCCGTTGCGTAGAACGGCCCGGAACTGCCCGCTATCGCGCGGCGCAATGCCGAGCCGAGGGCGGCGAGCGCGCTGCCCGGCGAACCGAGCGCGCCTTGCGGCATGGCGAGCATGGCCTGCGCGGCGCGCTGCATGCTCGCGCCCAGATCGCCGTCGCCGGCCCGGGAATCGAGGTCCGTGAACAACGCTTCGTTCTCGATCAATGCGTGCGCAACGGCATCGAGCGCGGGCTTCAGTCGCTGCGCCCATGCAACGCTCGCCGCGTCCGCAGGCGTCGCGCCCGCCTCGGCGCGCATATCCGCTGCTGAAAGCGTCGGCTCGATGCGGATTCGCCGGTTGACCATGCCGACGCCGGGCCACGCGCGCGCTTCGGTGGCCGCGTCGAGCAGCGCCAGCTTCGCATCGTCGAGCCGCAGCACGGAGATCGAACAGCCCGGCATATCGAGCGCCGAAAGAAACGTGCCGGTCCACGCCCGCTCGACCGTCACATGACAGCGATTCAGGCCCTCGAATGCATCGCGCATGATGATCGCCAGTTCCATCGCGGGCGTCGCGCCCAGTCCGTTCACCAGCAGCGCCACGCGCTCGCCGCTTTTCAACGCCAGGTCTTCGACGATGTTGGCGAGCAGCGTTTCCGTCAATTCGCCCGCCGCCATCGGCACCGTGCGCTCCACGCCTTTCTCGCCGTGGATGCCCATGCCGAGTTCGATCTCGTCGTCGGCGAGACGAAAGCCGGCTTGCTCCGCGCCGGGCAGAGTGCAGCCGTCGAGCGCCACGCCCATCGTGCCGAGATTCGCGGCCACGCCGCGCGCAATCGCGGCCACGAGGCTTAGCGCGTCGCCGCGCGCCGCCGCCGCGCCCGCGATCTTGTGCACCAGCACCGTCCCCGCAATGCCGCGCCGCTGATTGCGCTCCGTATGCCCGCGCAATGACACGTCGTCAGACACGATGACGATTTCGACCGGCATGCCCTCGGCTCGCGCCAGTTCGGCCGCGAGACCGAAATTGAGCCGGTCCCCCGTGTAGTTCTTCACGATGAGCAGCGCGCCGTTCGGCCCCGCGCTCGCGCGAATCGCGGCCAGCACGGCGTCGGTGGATGGCGACGTGAACACCTCGCCGCACACGGCGGCCGTGAGCATGCCCTGTCCGACATAACCGCCATGCGCGGGTTCGTGGCCGCTGCCGCCCCCCGAAATCACGGCGACGGGGCGCTCGGCCGGGCTGGGCAGCGGGTTGCGAACGAGCACGTTTTCGTTGCCGAGCACGGCGACATGCGGCGCAGTACGCGCAATGCCCTCGAGCATTTCGCGCACGACTGACGAGGGATCGTTGACGAGTTTCTTCATGGGAGTCCCTTGAACGAGTAACCGGAGGCAAAAACGAGGGGCAGATACGAGAGGGAAAAACGGCGGACCGCGCGAGATCCTTCATGCCATGAGCGGTATTGAAGCACGGGCGTCGAATGCATTCCGGATGTCTGTCCCACGCGTAGCGCCAGCATCCAGGCATCTAGGTAAAAACACCCATCAAAGCGGTACGCCAACTACCCGTTATTCAGACAGTAGCGACCGATCACGCACTTGCCGTGCCTTCGCCGTCTGCACGCCCGGAACACCATGGCCCCTCTGCCCCCCGGTGCCTTCACCAGTAACCTGCCCACCCCGGCCGAGCAACGCGGCGCGAGTGGCGATGTGCCGAATCGCGTTGCGTAGCGATGAACGTAGCTGAACTCTCCGGAACCCCTCCACAGGCCCCGTCCCGCGCGCCCGGCAAGGGAGTCGCCGTAGCGCTAGCCGTGGCGCTGATCGTCTGCGTGGCCATCGGCGCGATTCTGAGCGCGAATCTTTCGCGCGGCACGGCCGACTCGCGGCTTCGCCGGGAACTGAGCATCACGTCGGAACTCGAAGCCCTGCTTACGCTGCATATCGCGGCGAATACCGACTTCCTCAAAGGCGTCGGCACGGCGGGCTACACGTCGCGCGCGTGGCCGATCAAGCGGGCCGCCGTCGTGGCCGGTATTTACGACCGCCTCGAGCACGACTTTGCCGGCGCGCCGCGCAACGAGCGCACGATCCACGAGTTGCGCCAGTTGAGCGCCGTCTGGCCCGGGCAGCTCGACGCGGCCGCGCGCAACATCGCGCTCGCCGACGCGGGCGCGAGGCTCGAGCCCGCCCTGATGCAGCGAGCGAACGAAACGCTCAGTTCCATCATGTCGCTGCTCACGGAGCTGCGCTCCGAGCAGCGCGAGCAGATCAAGGTCGTGCAGTTCGGCGCGCAGGCCCAGCTCGCGCGGCAAAAAATCTCGCTGATCGGCACGGCGACAGCCGGCGCATTGCTGCTGCTCTTCACGTTGTTTACGAGCCACCGCGCGGCGCTTTCCCGCAGCGCCGCGAAGATCGTCGCGCTCGAGGCCGAGCGGCGCTTTCGCGAGTACTTCGAGCAGCATCCGGTTGCGATGCTCATCTTCGATGTGCGCTCCTATGCGATCCTCACCGCCAACGCCGCGGCCCAGCGCCAATACGGCGCGAGCCTGCAGCAGCTCAAGGGCATGTCGATCGAGCGGCTTCGCCCGCAGGCCGAAACCGGCGCGTTCCGCCGCGACCTGCACGGCTACGTCAATTCCGGCGCGCAAAGCGGCGCAGGCGGGGTGCGCCGGCATGTGCGCGTCGACGGAGAAGTGATCCACGTCGATATCGCCTGGCATCTGCTCGACTATGCGGGCCAGGAAGCGTGCTTCATCACCGCGCACGACGTCACGGCGCACGAACAGGCGAGAGAGCACTTGCGCATTCGCAGCCGGGCGCTGGAGGCCTCGAGAAACGCCGTGATCATTTCGCAAAAGGTCGACGGCGAAAGCGTCATCACGTACGCCAACGCGGCGTTCGAGCGCATCACCGGCCGCGCCGTGGCGACGGCAAATGGCGCCGGGCATTGGGACATGCTCGATTGCGATAAAGCGTCCGCCGATGCCCATATCGTTCGCAGTGCCATGCAATCGGAGCGCGAAGGCGAGGGCCTGCTCAAATGCTGCCGGCCCGATGGCTCGCCCTACTGGATCGAGCTGCATGTCGCGCCGGTGCTCGACGAGCGCAATCGCCCCACGCACTGCGTGACGGTGTTCAACGACGTTTCCGAGCGCATCCGCTATCAGGAGCAGTTGCGCCTGCAGGCCAACGAGGACTCGCTCACGCATCTGCCGAACCGGCTCGGCCTCAAGGCGCGTTTGCGCGAGCTGGTCAGGACGGCCCTCGACGCGCAGCAGAAGTTCGCGCTGGTGTTCATCGACCTCGACAACTTCAAGGAGGTCAACGACTCGCTCGGCCATACCGCGGGCGACGAGGTGCTGTGCGAAGTGGCGCGCCGCCTGTCCGCCAATATCGCCGAGGGTGAGATGGTGTCGCGCTATGCGGGCGACGAGTTCGTCGCTGTGCTCTACGGCCGGGGCAATGTCGATCACTTCGTCGCCGCCGCGGCAAGCATGCAGGAATCCTTGACGCATGGCCTGCTGATCGGCAATAAGGTCATCGTGCCGCTCGCCTGTGTCGGCCTCGCGGTGTTCCCCGATCATTCGAGCGATCCCGATTCACTCCTCAAGTACGCCGACTCGGCCATGTACCGCGCCAAGTCGGTGGGACCGGGCAGCATGCAGGTGTTCGACATGGCCATCGCCACGCAGAACCTGGAGCGGGCGAGCCTCGCGCAGGCGTTGCGCCTCGCCGTGGCGTCGCGCGCGTTTGCCGTCGCGTGGCAGCCGAGAGTCAACCCGACAACGGGCGAGACGATGGGTTTCGAGGCGCTCGTTCGCTGGCACGACGCGGAGCGCGGCCAGGTGAGCCCGGCGCTGTTCGTGCCGCTCGCCGAGGAAAACGGCCTGATCGTGCAGATCGGCGAGTTCGTGTTCGAGGAGGCCTGCCGCCAGGCCCGCGAGTGGGCGCGCGAGCACCCGGAGATCGTCGTTTCGGTCAACGTTTCGCCGGTCCAGTTCGTGCGCGCGGATTTGCCCGCCATGATGGCGGAAACGCTCGCGCGCACCGGCGTGAGCCCACGCAATATCGAGCTGGAAATCACCGAAGGCGTCCTCATGGCGCCCCGTTCGCTCACCACGCTGCGCGCCCTTCGCGAGATGGGGCTCTCGGTCGCCATCGACGACTTCGGCTCGGGCTATTCGAGCCTCGGCTATATTCGCAGCTTCATGCCCGATCGCCTCAAGCTCGACATGTCGTTCGTGAAGGGCATTGGCCACTCGCGCGCGGACGAGGTCATCGTGAAGGCCGTGCTCGCGCTCGGCCATACGCTCGGCATGCGGGTGGTGGCCGAGGGCGTGGAAACGCTGCGGCAACTGGAATTCCTGATCGAGAACGGCTGCAACGAAGCGCAGGGCTACTGGTTCTCACGCCCTGTGGATGCCGCGAGCGCGCAGTCTTACCTGGAAGCGAGCCATGCGGCCAGCATTCAGCAACGGTAACCTGCTCAGATGGCTCACGGGGCCGCGCACCATTTTCTATGGCAGCCTGGCGGTCGCCTTCATCATGGCGTCGCTCTGTGCGACGGTGCTCTACGAGAGCCGCCACGACGCCCTGGAGCGCGCGCGGGAGAATTCGCGCAACGTCGCGCTCATTGCCGAACGCGACATCGAGCGCAACCTCGAGCTCTATGCGCTTTCGCTGCAAGCCGTGGTCGACGGCATCGGCCGGCCCGACGTCATGGCGCTGCCCGCGCCGCTGCGCAGCCAGCTGCTGTTCGACCACGCCATTACCGCGCAATATCTGGGCTCGATACTCGTGCTCGACGAAACGGGCAACGTCGTCATGAATTCGGCCACCGGCGCGCCGCTCAACGCCAATTTCGCCGACCGCGACTACTTCACGGTTCAGCGCGACAACCCCCATACTGGCCTGTTCGTCAGTACACCCTACCGTTCGCGCCTGCGCAACGGCTCGCCCATCATCGCACTGAGTCGCAGGCTTGCGCATCCGGACGGCTCGTTCGCCGGCATCGTCATGATCGCCATTAACCTCGAGTATTTTCACCAGCTGTTCGCCGGTCTATCCCTCGGCAGCCACGGGGCGATTTCGCTGATCGCGCAGGACGGCACCATGATCATGCGCCAGCCCTACGATCCGGCCGTGGTGGGACGCAACATCCACAACGCGAGTACCTTCCGCCACTTTCTGGCTGCGAAGGAGGGCAGTTTCTCGGACACGTCGTCGATAGACGGCGTGCGCCGGATGTATTTTTTTCGCAATTTTCCGCGCCAGCCGCTCATCATCATGGTGGCGGAAGCCGAACCCGATATCTACGCCGCGTGGCGGCGGCGTGCGCTGACCATCGGCACGCTCATGGGCACCTTCGCCGTCGGCTTCGTCGGCCTCTCGTTCGTGCTCGCCACGCAGTTGCGGCGCAGGATGCGCGCCGAGTCGGAACTGCAACTGCTCGCGCGCACCGACAGCCTCACGGGCCTGAACAATCGCCGCACGCTCGGCGAAATCCTCGAACAGGAGTGGCGGCGCGCCAGGCGCGCGCGCAGCGTGTTCTCGCTGCTGTTCGTCGATATCGACCGCTTCAAGGCCTATAACGACCAGTACGGCCATCAGGCCGGCGACGACGCGCTCGCCGCCGTGGCGCGCTGCATCGGCGAAAACATCCGCCGGCCCGCGGACACCGCCGCACGCTACGGCGGCGAAGAGTTCATCGTCGTGCTGCCCGATACGCTGCTCGAAGGCGCCTGCGCGATCGCCGAGGAGATCCGCCATGCGATCAGCGAACTCGCGATCGAGCATGCGGGCAGCGAGTATGGCCGCGTCACGGCGAGCATTGGCTCCGCAAGCTGGTCGCCGGACCAGGATGTCGATGTCACGCAGGTCATCAAGGCGGCGGATCAGGCGCTGTACGACGCGAAAGCGCGCGGCCGCAACCGCGTCGCCATGTGTGGCGCCTGACTGGCGCGGCTACGCGGCTACGGGTTGGCGACGCTGTTGGAAGCGGTGTCCGCGTGATCGGGCCGGGGCGCGTCCTGCCCGCCTCCCAGCGCCACATAGAGCGACGCGCCGTTTTGCAGCGCCGCCGCGCGTAGCTGGATCAGTTGCTGTTGCGCCGCGAACAGGCTGCGCTTCGCATCGACCACTTCCAGGTAGATGGAAATGCCGTTGTCGTAGCGCAGTTCCGCGGCCTCGGCGAGGCGCGACTCGGAGGCCACCGCGCGCTCCTGTGCCGCGATTTGCTCCTGCAGACGCTGGCGCGCGATCAGCGCGTCGGAGACTTCGCGAAACGCCACCTGAACGGCCTTCTGGTAGTTCGCCACGAGTTCGGTCTGACGCGCTTCGGAGAGACGCACTTGCGCGCTGCGGCGCCCCGCGTCGAAGATCGGCAGCGTGACGAACCCGGAGATGAGCCACGCCTGCTTGCCGGGCACGAACAGGTCGCTCAGTTCTGGAGACACATAGCCGAAATTGCCCGTGAGCGAAACACGCGGGAAATAGTCCGCACGCGCGGCGCCGATATCGGCGTCGGCCGCTCGCAGCGACTGCTCGGCTGCGCGAATATCGGGGCGCAGCGCGAGCAGCGAGGAAGGCAGGCCCGCGTCGAGCGTGCCGAACTGGTCGGCGTCGGCCAGCGCATGGCGCTGCGTCATGTCAGCGGCATCCGGCAGCGGTCCGCCGATCAGGACAGCCAACTGATCGCGCTGCTGGCCCGTCGTTCTTTGCAGCTCGGCAAGCTGCGTCTGCGCCTGGGTGACGAGAATGCGCGCCTGCTCGTAGTCCACGAGCGAGGTCGCCCCCGCTTCGAGACGCAGCCGCGCGACTTCCAGCGCATACTGGCGCGTTTCCAGCGTGTGCTGCGCGAGGTCGATGCCCTCGTTGCCCGAGAGGATCGCATAGTAGGTCGCCGCCACATTGCTGATGAGCGAGAGACGAAAGGCTTCGTTGGCCTCCATCGTCGCCAGATAATTGCGCCGCGCCGACTCGCTCTGGTTGGCCACGCGCCCCCAGAAGTCGAGTTCGAACGACGTGACGGCCACCTGCACGCTGTACTGGTTGAAGTGAATCGACGTGTTGTTGTTGGGCAGTTCGGGCTCGATGGAGTTGAGCGGCGTTTTGGTGCGGGTAGCGTCGGCGCCCGCGGCCACTTGCGGAAACTGCGCGGAGCGCTGCACGCGGTAAAGCGCCTGAGCCTGCTCGATGCGCGCAACCGATGCCGCCAGATCGCGGTTATGCGCCAGCGCCATGGCAATCAACTGCTTGAGCGCCGGGTCGCGAAAGAAAGTCTCCCAACTGAGCTCCGAAGCGAGACGCTCGCCGCCCGGCGCGGCGATGTCCGCACTCTCGTAGCTTTGCGCAATCGGCAACTCCGGCTGCTGGTAACGTGGCGCGAAGTTGCACGACGCGAGCGTCAGGCATGCCGTGATCGCCGTCCACCTGGCAGGCTTACGCATCGTGCGCTCCCGCGGGCCGCGCATCTTCTTCGTCATCGTCGCGCATGCGTTTGCGGCCCAACCATCGGCGCGCCACCACGTAGAACACGGGCGTAAAGAAGATGCCGAAGAACGTGGCCGTGAGCATACTGCCCATGATGCCCGTGCCCACCGCCTGCCTGCCCGCCGCGCCCGCGCCCGTGGCGAGCACGAGCGGCAGCATGCCGAGCACGAAGGTCACGCTCGTCATCAGGATCGGCCGCAGGCGCTGGCGCGCACCGTTCACGGCCGCGCTCACGGTATCGCTGCCCGCGGCCTCCTCCTTGATCGCGAACTCCACGATCAGAATGGCGTTTTTTGCCGCGAGGCCGATGATGGTCACGAGGCCGATATTGAAGTAGATGTCGGCGGAAAAACGCCGCGCCATGGTGAAGAGCACCGCGCCCAGCACGCCCAGCGGAATGATGAGCAGGACGGCAATGGGGATCGCCCAGCTCTCGTAGAGCGCGGCGAGCAGGAGAAACACCACGACGAGCGAGAGCAGCAGCAGCGCACCGATCTGCCCGGCCGCCTGCTGTTCCTCGAACGCCGTGCCGGTCCATTCGTAGGTCAGGCTGCCGGTAAGAACGTGGTCAGCAATGCGCTCCATCTCCGCGAGCGCCGCGCCGCTCGAACGGCCCGGCGCCGCCTGCCCCGAGATCGTGGCCGAGGGAAAGCCGTTGTAGCGTTCGACCTGCTGCGGCCCCGCGCTCCAGTGCACGCTCGTGAATGCCGAGAACGGCACCATCTCGCCCACGTCGTTGCGCAACCGCAGCGCGCCGACATCCTCGGGCCGCATGCGCTGGTCGGCGTCGGCTTGCATGAGCACGCGCAGCACGTTCCCCTCGTAGACGAAATCGTTCACGTAGTTCGAGCCGAATGCGAGCGCGAGCGCGCTGTTCACCTGGCCGATCTGCAGCCCCAGCGCGCGCGCCTTCACACGGTCGATATCGACATAGAGCTGCGGCGCGGGCGGCAAACCGTCGGGACGCACGCCCACCAGCAAGGGGCTGCGCGCAGCTTCCGCCAGCATGCGCGCGCTCGCCTGCTGCAGCGCCGCGCCGCCCACGCCGCTGCGGTCGAGTATCTTCATCGTGAAACCGCTCGCATTACCGAGCGCGGGAATGGCCGGCGGATCGAGCGCGAAGACGAGCGCTTGCGGAATATTGCGGAACGCCGCGTTCGCGCGCGCCACCAGCGCCCCCGCCGAATTGGCCGCGCCCGGCCGCTCCGACCACGGCTTCAGGTCGACGAACGACATCGCCGCCGACTGGCCCTGGCCAAAGAAGCTGAATCCCGTGACGGAGGCGATATTGCGCACCTGCGGCTGCTGCCTGAGAAAGGCCTCGACCTGATCGACGACCTGTTGCGTGCGCTGCGCCGTCGCGCCGGGCGCCGCCGTATACGCGACGAAAATGTGCCCCTGGTCCTCGCCCGGAATGAAGCCGCGCGGCAACTGGGTGAAGAGGAACCCGGTCGTCGCGCACACCACGACGAATACGAGGAGCCAGCGCACCGGGTTGCGCAGCATCGCCTGCACGGCCAGCACGTAGCGCTCGGTGGCGGTTTCCATGCCGCGGTTGAATCCATCGAACACGCGCCGCTGCATGCGGGCCGGCCAGTGCGTGGCGGCGGGCTTGCCGGTGCCGTCGCCGGTCGTCGTCCTGCTGCCCAGCAGCGTTGCCGACATGGCCACGCCCAGCGTCAGCGCGAGCAGGGTCGAGAGAAAGATCGAGACGGTGAGCGTGACCGAAAACTGGCGATAAATCGCGCCCGTCGAGCCCGGAAAGAACGCCATGGGGACGAACACCGCAATGAGCACGAGTGTGCTCGCAATGGCGGCGCCCGCAATCTGACCAACGGCCTTGACGGTCGCCCGCCGCGAACCGAGTCCCTCTTCCTGGATCACGCGCTCGACGCTTTCCACCACCACGATCGCGTCGTCGTTGAGAATGCCGATCGCCACGACCATGGCGAACAGCGAAAGCAGATTGATGGAGAGTCCGAACAAAAAAATGCCGACGCACGTGCCGATCAGCGCGATCGGGACGACCAGCGTGGGAATGAGCGTCGCGCGCCATTTCTGCAGGAAGAGGAACACGATGACCGTCACGAGCAGCAGCGCCTCGACCATGGTGCGCAGTACGCCGCTCAGCGAAGTCGTGATGAACGGCGTCGTATCGAACGGCACGACCCATGCCACGCCCTTTGGGAAGGTCGGCTGCAATTGCGTGAGACGCTGGCGCACCCCGCGCGCCACGGCCAGCGCATTCGCGCCGCTCGCGAGCTGAATGGCGATCCCGGCGGACTCCCTGCCGTTCACGCGAAAGCGAAAGCCATAGCTGTCGTTGCCCAGCTCCACGCGTGCGACGTCGCCTACTCGCACCGTCGAGCCATCCGGGTTCGAGCGCACGATGACCTCGCGGAACTGCTCGGGCGTCGAAAAGCGGCCGCGCATGACGATCTGCGCATTGAGTTCGGCACCCGGCGCAATGGGCTGGTCGCCGAGGCTGCCGCCCGCAGTCTGGCTGTTCTGCTCCTGGATGGCCGTCATCACTTCGTTGGCCGAAATACCGAAGCTGCTGAGTTTTTCCGGATCGATCCAGATCCGCATGGCATACGACGAACCGAACAGCTGCGCGTCGCCGACGCCGGGAATGCGGCGCAATTCGTTGACGATGTTATTGGCGGCAAAGTTGCCCAGTTCGACGGCCGGGATCGACCCATCGGCGGACTGCAGCGCAACAAGCATCAAAAAGCCCGACGACGCCTTCGTGACGCTCACGCCCACCTGCCTCACCTCCAGCGGCAGCCGCGGCTCCACGCGGCTCAGGCGGTCCTGAACTTGTGAGAGCGCCACGTCGAGATTCGTGCCGGGCCTGAGCGTGACGGTGATCTGCGCCGTGCCGTTCGAGCGGCTCTGCGACGACATGTAGAGGAAATTGTCGACGCCGTTCATCTCGTCTTCGATGATCGACGTGACCGTGCGGTCGAGCGTGTTCGCATCGGCGCCGCTGTAGACCGCCGATATCGTGAGCGAGGGCGGCGCGACGTCGGGGTACTGTTCGATTGGCAGCAGCATGAGCGCGAGGGCGCCGAAGAGCGTGACGAACAGCGCAACGACCCACGCGAAGACCGGCCGGTAGACGAAGAATCGGTTCATGAGGCGCGCCGCTCAGGAGTGGGCCGGCGCGGCGAAGGGATGGGCGTCCACGCGCTGCCTCGGCTGCACCCTTTGCCAGCCGTCGACGATGACGCGCTCACCCGGCTCCAGCCCATCCTTCACGACCCATTGTCCCGCTTCCTGCGGGCCGAGCACGACATTGCGGCGCACGACGGTGCCGTCGTCGGCAACGAGCGAGAGGTTCGCCCCGTTGCTGTCGAACTGCACGGCGCGCGCGGGGACGACGAGGCCGTTCGGTATCGTGCCGATCACGACGCGCCCGCGCACGAACTGCCCCGGCAACAAGATGCGCGATGCATTGTTGAAGCGCGCGCGCAGCACCTGCGTTCCGGTGGAAGGATCGACGACGAGGTCGGTGAAGTCGAGCACGCCCGGCTCGCCATAGTCGTCGCCGTTCGCGAGCGTGAGCCAGACTTGTGCGCGGTCCGCGGCTGGTGCAGCAAGCGTGCCTGAGGCGATCTGTTTGCGTACTTCCAGCAACGAAATATTCGATTGGGTAAAAACGGCGTTCACAGGCGTTAGCTGGTTGACCTGCGTGAGCAAGGTCGCGCCCGCCGCACTGACCAGCGCGCCTTCGGTAACGAGCGCGCGCCCCACACGGCCCGCGATCGGCGCGCGCACCGTGCATCGATCGAGCCGAAGCTGTGCGAGCGTCACCGCGGCGCGTGCGTCCGCAACGTTCGCGTCGGCCTGCTGCAGTGCGGCCGTCGCGGCCTCGAACTCCTGGGCGCTCACGACCTGGCGCGCCACCAGCGGCTTGAAGCGCGCCACCTCCGAGGCTGCATTGCCCTGCACGGCGCGGGCCCGGTTGAGCGCCGCCTGGGCCTGCTGCAATGCGGCCTCGTAGTCGCGCGAATCGATCAGAAAGAGCGGCGCGCCGGCGCGCACGTCGGTGCCCTCCTCGAAGAGCCGCCGCTCGACGATCCCGTCCACGCGGGCGCGCACCTCCGCCGAGCGGATCGCTTCGATACGCCCCGGCAGTTCGATCTCGCGGGGAATCGATTGCGCCGCAACCGTTACGACCAGCACGCTCGGCGGCGGTGGCGCCGCGCCGCTCTGGGCTTGCCGGTCGCGGCATCCGTTGCCCGCCAGCAGCAACATTGCCGCCATGGCGATCAGCCACGGTCTACAGCGTCTGGGTTCGCAGTTTGGCACGCGAGGCTCCACCGAAAAATAGAGACGGTACGCGCGTTCCCCGAACGGCTCATTGCGCAGTACTCGACCGGATCATTGCGATGTTCACTCAAACTGCGAATTACAGCCCCCGATGTGCGCAGTCCGCGAGCCGCAGCAGCGCGCGAAATGCGCATAACGTTTCGATCGTTATCTAACAAGCAGCGCTTTCATGCATTCACGGGAATTACGCAAAAGCGCCACAAAATCAACCATTCGTAAATTACTTGAAGTCGGAATTCCGTTTACTACTATGGATAGACGCTTCACACCCTTATTCACACCGCTAGATTCGTTCGTTTTCCAGCCTTTGCCCATACGCTTTTAAGGGCACGTTCGCACAACTGGATATCACGGCTTTCGGGATGTTCTATAACCGAAGAAGCCATAGGTCATGGCGACGTCAATCATCTTCTTGCCTCCGGAGATCGAATCATGAAAAGCCAACTCGTCCTCTCAGTCATCGCTGCGCTCCTCGTCGGTGTCTCCTCTTCAGCAATTGCGCAAGGCACATCCGGTGGAGATCAAAGCCAGGGGACAGGTCGCCAGCAGGTCATGCCGACCATGCCGCATCGCGACTGGCACGAGGGCCAACAGGTTCCCTCGAAGTATCGGCACTACAACTATCAGATGCAGGACTGGAAGTCGCATAACCTGGACGCACCGAAGCGCGGCCAGCAATGGCTTGGCGTGAATGGCGACTACGTGCTGGTGACGAGAAGCAACTGGAGGATCTCGAAGATCGTACCGGGTACTGAATGACCGGATGACGCGGCGGGCTACGTTGCCGTAGCCCGCGCAATTACTGCATGATTCAGGCATGGACGCTCGCCATGCCTGCCGCCCTTCTCACTCGACGAGCCGCGCGCGCAGGCGCTTGTATTCGTCGTCGGTAATCGAGCCTGTCGTTTTCAGCTTGTCGAGCTTTTCGATTTCGTCCGCCACACTGTAGCCCACAATGTGGCGCAGTTCTTCGCGCGCCTTCTGCGCCCGCTCCTGGTTGCGATGCGCCATGTCTCTGCCCTGCGTGAGGACATAGGCAAATATACCGATATAGGGCAGAACAATCAGAAAGATTACCCAGACGATCTTCAGGAAGCCCGATATGTCGGTTCGACGGAACAGGTCGCTCGTGATCGTGATGAACAGCCAGAACCACAGAATGAACATGAATATCGAAAACGCATCGATAATAAAGTTCGAAAACGTAAAGCCATTTGCGAAGATCATGAATCGCCTCCGTCGGTTTTGCGTGTGTAAAACGGCAACCGCACACTGATACGGGCATCGATGGCGACACCGTGTGCGCGCGAAACGTGATGCACGGCCGCGACGCGGCCGCCGACTGCACTTTCGTCAGGTCAGATCAGCTCGCGCCTGCGCTCCCGGCCGCCAAACGGCACCACGGCCATGGAAATGAGATCGAGCCCGAGGAACAATCCGAGCAAGGGTAACGGCACGCTCGGGAAATTGGCGGCGAGAAAAATGGCGAGCAGGAAAGACAGCGCCGCGCTGACAATGCCGATATTGTTGATGTTCACGTCCTGCCCGACCGACGCAATGATCTTGAAGAAGCCGTCGAGTACGAAGAAGATCATGAGCATCACGGTAAGCCCGCGCGCCCGTGCGCTGTCATTGACCAGAATGAGAATGCCGATGAGTATCGGCACGATGACTGGCGGAATGCGCCGGATAGCGAGTTTCCAGTCTTTCGTCGTGAAGAGATTCAAGGCATGCACGAAGCCGCAGAACAGCAGCATCCTTGCGATGAAAAGCGTTCCAATCAGGGACCTTGTCGAGAGCGACAAGACGATGCAGAAAATTCCCGCCGCGACGAGAAGCGTTGAACTGGCAATCGGAAAAATAGCACGCTTTTTCATATTCGAATGTAACTGCGTCAATACGGTTACATAGCTCGGCATATCTGACTTGCGCGTATTCTCGCCGAATTATAGGCTTAAGCGAAATTAAGCGTTCTACGATCAGCCGTGGAAGTATAGTGCGTGAGTGTGCAAATACAAGGGCGCGATTGCACCGCGAGCACCGTGAACCTCGAACGCAGCCACACCTTCTCGTTCAGCCCCGACGGCGAGCGCTTCCTGCTCGACGGCAAGCCCGTGCAGATTCGCAGCGGCGAGATGCATCCCGCGCGCATACCACGCGAGTACTGGCTGCATCGCATTCGCATGGCCAAGGCGATGGGCATGAACTGCATCGCGTTGTACATCATGTGGAACTACCACGAGCCGCGCCCGGGCGTGTTCGACTTCGTAAACGGCAACCGCGATATCGAAGCCTTCATCCGCCTGTGCCAGCAAGAAGCGTTGTGGGTGTTGTTGCGCCCGGGCCCCTACGTTTGCGCCGAATGGGACCTGGGAGGCCTCCCAGCTTACCTGCTGGGCGAACCGGACGTCCAGCTGCGCACCGACTCCGCCACCGATGCCCGTTACATGGCCGCAGTTACACGCTATATCGGCGAACTGGCTCCCCGCATCAAGCCGTTGATGATCGATGCCGGCGGCCCGATCCTGATGATCCAGATAGAGAATGAATTCGGCTCGTACGCTAGCAATCCCGCTTACCTCGAAGAACTGAGGCAGCTTTGGCTGCGGGGCGGCATAGCGGGACCCTTCTACACCGAGGACGGTCTCGCGCAACTCGAGCGCAATCGCACGACGGTGACGGGTGGCGCCATCGCGTTGAGCAACGGCAACGCGGCGCAAATCGCCACGGTGCGGCGCGCGTTTCCTGCCGTGCCCGCGATGGCGGGCGAGGTCTACCCGGGCTGGCTGACGCATTGGGGCGAGCCGGAATTCGCGGGACTCCATTACGATCTTTCCGCCATCTTGACGGCTTTCATGCAGTCGCAATTGTCGTTCAACCTCTATGTCATTCACGGCGGCACGAGCTTTGGCTTTTATGCCGGCGCGAATGTCGATGAGTCGGGCAATTATCAACCCGATATCACGAGCTACGACTATGGCGCGCCAATTAACGAGCAAGGGGCCGCCACCGCGAAATACCTGAAGTATCGCGACATCATCGCCCGTTATCTGGCCGAGCCGTTGCCGGAGATTCCGGACGCGATACCCACGGTCGCGGGCCACAGCGTGACGCCCGCCCTCTTCGCCTCGATCTGGGACAACCTGCCCGCGCCTCTGCCGCGCGAGTCGAGCGTCGATCCGCAGCCGTTCGAGCACTACGGTCAGACGTCCGGCCTCATGTTGTATCGCAGACAGTTGCGGGCGCAACCTGTTCGTGCGCTGGATATCAGCGACGTTCATGACTATGCGGCGGTTTTTGTCGACGAGCGCTACGCGGGAGGCGTCTCGCGCGCGCGTATTCCGCACGGCTATGCACAGCGGTTACACGTGACACATCGCGCGCCGCTCGCATTGCCCGCCACAGTGACCGGTGCGCTGGAAATCCTGGTAGAGGCCATGGGGCGCGTCAACTTCGGGCCTGCGATCGTCGACCGCAAAGGACTACTCGCGCCCGTGAAGATGCAATACGCCGACGGGTCCGTTTCCTCTATCGTGGCATGGGAAGTCTTTTTGCTGCCGATGGATGAGGCGTACATCGCCGGGTTAGAGGCACGCTGCACGAATCCGCTGAAACCCGGGCTCTTTTTCAAGGCACGCCTGGTTCTGGATGAAATCGGCGACACCTGGCTCGATATGAGCCAATGGACCAAGGGCGTGGTCTGGGTCAATGGGCACAATCTCGGGCGCTACTGGCGTATCGGCCCGCAACAGCGCTTGTATTGCCCCGCGCCGTGGCTCACGCAAGGCGAGAACGAGGTACTGATCTTCGACCTGCACCAGATCGAAACGAAGCCTGTGCAACTGGTGAATTCGCTGTATTAGTCGCCACCGGCCGGCAGCAGCTCCAGCGTGAGCACTTCGAACGGTGCGAGCTGGATATCGCACGGCACGTCCGCGTCCAGGATTGCGGGCATGCCGATCGTGCCTGCCTGCCAGAGACTCCGCGCATGGAACCGTGCCGCCGCCTCGGCCGGCAATTCCAGTTGATGGCGCAGCGCCAGGCCAAAACGCTGCGCCTGCTCGTGCGGATTGCGCAGCGTCACGATGGCCTTGTGCGGCGCCCATGCAGCCCAGCCGTAGATGGCCGCTTCGTCGGGCGCGCCGCCGATCCAGTGGCTGTCGCACAAGACGTCGCCGTTCGCGCGCGCCCATCGGGCCGCTTGCGCGAGCACGTTCCAGTCGTCCTCGCCCAGCAGCGATGGCGTGATGTAGAGCTCCTGCAATTGCGTACCGCTCGCGAAGAAGGACCGCACCTCGTGCGCGAATGCATCGCCTGCCGGCGCATTCAGGCGTGGATTGCACTGTGCAACGACAATGCCGTGCAGCATCAGGGAATTGAGCGGAAAGAGCGGGCTGCGCAGCACGACGTTGCGGTACGTCTGCGCGTCGCGATACGTGATCCAGCGCTCGCGGCTCGTGCCGCTGCCCGCCTCACCGTCGTCGCTGCCGCCGCGCCAGATCGCGTCGACGTAGCGCAGCCAGAACGGCGAGGGCTGCGTGCCCGTCGAGAGATTGATGAAGATTTCCGGTTTCGCCGCGCGAATGTCGCCGATGAGCTGGATCGCCGCGTCCCAGTCGCTATCGAAAAGGCTGCCGGGAAAAACACGATCCGCGTTGCCGGTGCCGTCGAACTTGAACTGGTTCACGCCGTCTCTCGCGAGCAGGCTCATCACGACTTCGTGAAAACGCTCGTAATAGCGCGGCCCCGATAACGCGAAGCCATTGTCGATGACTTCATAGCCCGCGGCGCGGCCATGCGCGACGCGCTCGTCCTTCGGCGCGCAATAGCCGCCCCAGGGAGACAGCCAGACGCCGGGCGCACCGCCATAGCTCGCCGCCGCCTCGCGCAGCGGCACGAAGCCATGCGGAAACGCCGGGCTGAAATGCCAGCCGCCACCAAGGTCGTCCCAGCCATCGTCGAACAGAAACGAATCGATCTGCACGCCGCGCGCGGTATGCAATGCGCGGCCGATGGTTTCGATGCGCTCCAGCGCCTGGTCCTGCGTATAAGGCGTGAGGTAGCCGATATCCCACCAGCTGTTGTAGTGCAGAAACGGACGATATGGGCGGGCGCGCACCTGCTCGAGACAGGTGGCGAAATCGCGTCGCAACTGACCGTCGCGAGCCACGCCCGCCACGGCGGAGAAAGTCAGCGTTCGGTTCTTTTGCAGCGGCAACGTGCGTTGCAGCGTAAAACCGATGCTATCTGCTTCCACGTGGCTGGTTGCAAGCGGCAACTCGAAGCCCAGGTAGAAGTTGCCCGCGATGACCGGCGTGCCCTTGCATTCGCAGCCGCTCTGCGCGCCGGCAGCGCGCGCCTGCAGCAATGAAACGACGGCAATGGCTTCATCCTGGCGCAGGGCCGTCACGTTCATCAGCATGCGCAGATATCGCGCGCCGTCGCGCTGCTCGACGCTCCATTGAATCGCGAGGCGGTCCTGACCGTCGCCCAGCGTGATGCTCACGCGCCGGCCCGCGACGCGTTCGGCCAGGCGCGATGCGTGGGGGTTGGCCGCGAGCGCCTCTTGCCGTACCGGTGCGAGCACCCGCAATGCGGCCAGACCGAGTGTGGTGCCATCCGCGAATGTCAGCGCGAACGGCGCGACGATTGGCAGCTCGCATGCCCCGGCGCAATCGACCAGCGAGAAGCGGGTGAGGTGTTCATCTTCGAGCGCCCAGCGCAATGCAACGGCATGGTTCCCGAACGAGCAGACATCGCCCTGTGTCCGGAATGCGGGCATGCAGGCTTGCGTAGAAGTTCGATCGTCGGTACGCATGGGCAACCTGTCTCGGGCGCGAGCAGCCTCTATAGGGTAATGGCAATGGCGCAAACGTGTAATGACCCCAAAGCGGCGCACCCACGTGAACGGCCATTCAGCGCCGTGCGTTTAGCTTATGGGAACCTTAAGGCCGCCTTTTTTCGCGCGGCTTTACCAGCGGTTACACGATTGACAAATCTGCGCATCCCGTTCGCAAGCTCAGCGACTAGAATCCGCTTCCATCGCAACCGCGTCCGTTGACTGGAATTGAGATCATCATGAATCGCCTGACGTTTTATCTCCTCGCAGGACTCGCAGGGACGTGTGTCAGCACAGCGGCATCCGCCCATGCCGATATCGGTGTCTATCTCGGCGTTCCCGGTCCGGTCTATGCCGCGCCCGAGCCGGTGTACGAGGCACCGCCGCCCGTCGTTTATGCAGCACCGCCCGTTGCGGTCTACGAACCGGCTCCCGCCTACGGCTACTACCGCTACGACCACGACGACGAACACCACTGGCACGACCACGGCCGTCATCGCGGCTGGGAACATCACCACGGCGACGACGACGATTGACCGGCGCGCCCGCCACCCTGATCGTTGCGCGCGCAACTTCATGCGCGCGCCTGCCGCTCCCTGCATGGGCAAGTCCCGCGCTCCCTCACCTCCTGTTCGGCCAGATTAGCCCGCCCACAGTTGTCTAGCCAATAAGCGCTTACAACGCGTGCCCCACCCGCCTCCCGCCCTTCCTTTCCGTGTGCAACGCGCACGTGTCAGCACGTTTACACCCTCCGCCAGCAAAAACCCTAGTTGTCTCAATATATGAGAGCCGTTATCTTGTCTATACAACACGGCTGACGTGACAGCCCGCTGTTGACCATGCCGCCATCCCTCATGGCGGCGTCGAAAGATATACTGGAGACTCCACGTCAATGAAGAAGTTTGCCCTGTGCATCGCGATGCTCGCCGTCGCCACCTCCGTCTGTGCGAAGGACTGGACCACGGTCCGCTTCGGCGTGGACGCCAGTTATCCCCCGTTCGAATCGAAGAGCACGGATGGCAAGCTGGTCGGCTTCGACATCGACGTCGGCAACGAAATCTGCAAGCGCATCAACGCGAAGTGCGTCTGGGTGGAAAGCGAATTCGACGGCATGATTCCGGCGCTCAAGGCGAAGAAGTTCGACGCCGTGCTCTCCTCGATGTCGATGACGCCGCAGCGCGAAGCGCAAATCGCGTTCTCGTCGAAGGTATTCCACACGCCTAGCCGCCTCGTCGCGAAGAAGGGCTCGAGCCTCCAGCCCACTGCCGATTCACTGAAGGGCAAGACGGTCGGCGTCGAGCAGGGAACGACCCAGGAAGCCTATGCAAAAGCCAATTGGGCACCGAACGGTGTGAAGATCGTGCCTTACCAGGATCAGGACCAGGTCTATGCGGACCTGCTCTCGGGCCGCCTCGACGCCGCGCTGCAAGACGCCGTGCAGGCCGACCTGAGCTTCCTGAAGACCCCGCGCGGCGCAGGCTTCGCGTTCACGAACGGCGAACTCAGCGATCCCGGTGGCATCCTCGGCAACGGCGCCGCCATCGGCTTGCGCAAGGACGACGCCGACCTGAAGGTGAAGATCGACAAGGCGCTCGCCGACATGCTCAAGGACGGCACGTACAAGAAGATCGAATCGCGCTACTTCGCATTCGACGTGTACGGTTCCTGAGCCTGACCGGAGCACACGATTAGCGACGAAGGCGCGGGACACTCCCGCGCCTTTTGCCCTTTCCGCCGCCTGCAACTCTCCCCGCCCTCTCGCCATCATGCAGATTCAGACCCATCCGCTCATTTCGCCGGCGCTCGGCACCGCGCGGCACCTCACGAGCTTCCACTACGGCCCCACCGGCGCACAGAAGATCTACATCCAGTCGTCGCTGCACGCCGACGAACTGCCGGGCATGCTGGTCGCCTGGGCGCTGCGCCAACGCCTTGCCGCGCTAGAAGCCGCAGGCAAGCTGCACGGCGAGGTCGTCGTCGTGCCCGTGCCCAATCCCATCGGCCTCAATCAGCGCCTGCTCGGTCAGCTGCTCGGCCGCTTCGAAAGCGGCACCGCGGCCAACTTCAACCGCCACTTCCACGATCTCGCCGAACTCGTGCTCCCGCGCGTCGGCTCTCGCCTGAGCGGCGACGCGCAGCAGAACGTGGCCGTCGTGCGCGCTGCGATGCGCGAGGCGCTCGACGAACAGGCGCCCACCACCGAACTCGGCTCGCAGCGTCTTGCGCTTCAACGCCTGTCGTACGACGCCGATGTCGTGCTCGATCTGCATTGCGACTTCGAAGGCGCGCTGCATCTCTATACGAACCCCGACCTGTGGCCCGATGTCGAGCCGCTCGCGCGCTATCTCGAAGCGAAGGCCTCGCTGTTCGCGCTCAATTCGGACGGCAATCCCTTCGACGAGATCCACAGCTTCTGCTGGTCCGCGCTGCGCGAGCGCTACGGCAAGCGCTTTCCGATTCCCAACGGCGCGGTTTCCGTGACGATCGAGTTGCGCGGCCAGGCAGACGTGAGCTACGACTTCGCCGAACGCGACGCGAACGCCATCATCAATTACCTCACGCATCGCGGTGTGATCGAGGGCACGCCCGCGCCGCTGCCGGCGCTCGAATACCCGGCCACGCCGTTCGCGGGCGCCGAAGCGCTCATCGCGCCGGCCTCCGGCGTGCTCGTGTTCCGCACGCCGGTTGGTGTGAGGGTCGAACCGGGTCAGCCGATTGCCGATGTGGTCGACCCGCTGACCGATCGCGTCGTCACGATCACGAGTTCCGTGACCGGCATGCTGTACGCACGCCAGCGCACGCGCTTCGCCACGGCGGGGATGGAAGTCGCGTGGGTGGCAGGCGCCACGCCCTTGCGCAGCGGCTCGCTGCTGCCCAATTAGGCGATGAAACCGGGCAAATCGCCCGAAATGATGTGGGGTCATGCCCGATAACGGACACGTTGCGCGGCCCAGTTCGTTTGGAAACGAAACGATGTGTGACGGGGCGTAACAGCGGCCCAGCAGGCACACCGCACAGGACGACGCCTGCCGCTGCGGCGCAGTGAGGGCGGGAGCAAGCGCGATTTACACTTGCTTTCGATTCTTTACCTATGCGCACTGAGTTGAAACTTACGATTGTCAGCGCCTGGAACATCGGGCCAAAGGCGGCCGGAGACCTCCGTTTCCGGCCGCCTTTCTCATTCGTAAATAGAACCAGCGGAATGGCCCACAATAAATGAACAGCGTCGATACCGTCATTCTGGGAGCCCTCACCCAAGTCGATCTGCCGCCACTGCTCAATCACGCGATCCGGGTGATGGTGGGACTCTATACGTTCAAGGGTTATTTCCTCATCCCGCTCATCTGGTGGATCTGGTTCCAGCCCAACGAGCGGCGCGCGTGGCGGCGCGAGATGATGATCGCCACGGTGGCCAGCGGCCTGATCGCACTCGCCGTGGGACGCCTCCTCGCGCGTTTTCTGCCGTTCCGGCAACGGCCGCTCTTCAATCCCGATCTGCACCTGCATTTCGCCTCGTCATCGCTGCGGGCGGCCGGGCTCACCGACTTCAGCTCGTTTCCGAGCGATCACGCCATGCTGTGGGTGGCGATTGCGATGGGGATCTTTCTGGTATGGCGTGTGGTCGGCGCGCTGGTGATGTTGTATGTGGTACTGATTATCTGCTTGCCGCGTGCGTATCTGGGCTATCACTACCCCACGGATCTGATCGCGGGCGGCGCAATCGGCGTGGCAATTACCTGGCTGATGACGCGCGATGCCGTCAGGAAGCGGACGGCCGAGCCCGCACTGCGCCTGATGGTGCGCTTTCCCGGGGCGGCTGCCGCATTCACGTTTCTCGTCTGTTTCGAACTGGTCACGCAATTCGACGATCTGCTGCGGCTCGCCCACTCCGTGGTGCACGGGATGATCTGAAAACCGGCGCGGGCGGCGTCTTCGGCACGCCGCCCGCGCGGCTTCACACTGCGCCCGGATTGACGTACGCCGTCTTGACTGTGGTGTAGAACTCGCGGGCATAGCTGCCTTGCTCGCGCGGGCCGTAGCTCGAACCCTTGCGGCCGCCGAACGGAACGTGATAGTCCACGCCCGCCGTTGCGGTGTTCACCATGACCATGCCAGCCTGCACATGGCGGCGGAAATGGTTGGCATGACTGAGCGACGTCGTGCAGATGCCGGCCGACAAGCCGAACTCCGTGTCGTTCGCCACGGCGAGCGCCTCGAGATAGTCCTTCACCTTGATGACCGAGGCGACGGGGCCGAACACTTCTTCGCGGTTGATGCGCATTGGCGCGGTCGTGCCGGTGATCAGCGCGGGGGCAAGGAAATAGCCGCGCGTGGTACCTTCCACGCGCTCGCCGCCGTACACCTCGCCGCCCTCTTCACGTGCGATTGCAATGTAGCGCTCGTCCTGCTGAAGCTGCTTGTCGTCCACCACCGGCCCGATATGCGTGCCGTCCGCCAGCGCGTCGCCCGTCTTCAGCGTTTTCATGCGCGCCTTCATCGCTTCGATGAAGCGGTCGTGAATGCCTTCGGTCACGATGAGGCGGCTCGACGCCGTGCAGCGCTGCCCCGTCGAGAAGAATGCGCCGTTGATGCACGCTTCGACGGCGACGTCGAGATTGGCGTCGTCGAGCACGACCATGGGATTCTTGCCGCCCATTTCCAGCTGGAACTTCTTGCCCGTTGCAAAGCACTTCGCGCCGATCGCGCGGCCCGTCGGAACCGAGCCGGTGAAACTCACGGCATCGACATCGGGCGAGCTGACGATCGCCTCGCCCACCACCGAGCCGCGGCCCATCACGAGGTTGATCACGCCGGCCGGCGCGCCCGCTTCCGCAATGATCTTCACGAGCTCCCAAGTGCTGGCCGGCACGAGGTCGGCGGGCTTGATGACGACCGTATTGCCATAGGCCAGCGCGGGCGCGATCTTCCAGGCGGGAATGGCAATCGGAAAGTTCCATGGCGTAATGAGCCCGATCACGCCGATCGGCTCGCGCGTCACTTCGACGGTCATGCCGGGGCGCACCGAAGGCACGATCTCGCCGCCCAGGCGCAGCGCCTCGCCGGCAAAGTACTTGAAGATCTGCGCGGCGCGGCCCACTTCGCCGATGGCCTCGGGCAGCGTCTTGCCCTCTTCGCGCGCGAGCAGGCGGCCCAGCTCGGCCTTGCGCGCGAGAATCACGCTGCCCACCTGGTCGAGCAGATCGAAGCGTTGCTGCGGCGTGGACAGCGACCACTGCGCAAAGGCCTTGCGCGCGGCGGCGATGGCGTCGCGCGTCTGCGCGTCGTCTGCCTGCGCGAACTCGCCGATCGCGTCGTCGAGATTGGAGGGATTGATGTTGGTGGATGCCGTGGCGCCGCGCACCCACTGGCCGCCGATGTAATTGTCGAACTGGTTCATGTCGCGTTTCCCGATTCAGTGGCTCACAGCAATCCGCGCGCAGCCAGATTGCGATAGAGCGCGCGCACGCCGAAGGTCCACGGCGCGAGTGCCGTGCTCAGTTGCACGGTGTTGATCAGCGCGCCGAGTTCCGGCGCGGAAATGGTGACCTTGTCGCCCAGGTGATGCGTAAAGCCGCCGCCTTGCGTGTCGCGATCCTTGATCGGCGAGAACATGGTGCCGAGAAACAGCATGAAGCCGTCGGGATACTGATGATGCGGGCCCCACGTCTGCGCCACGAGGTCCGCCGGGTCACGGCTGATTTCGCTCATGTGGCTGATGCCTTCCAGGACGAAGTCATCGTCCGTGCCCTCCACGCGCAGCGCGACGCTCGTCTTGCGCACCGTGTCGAGGCTGAACGATTCGTCGAACAGACGCACGAACGGGCCGATCGCGCACGAGGCGTTGTTGTCCTTGCACTTGCCGAGCAGCAGCGCCGAGCGGCCTTCGATGTCGCGCAGATTGACGTCGTTGCCGAGCGTCGCGCCGACGATCTCGCCGCGGCTGTTCACGGCCAGGACGATCTCCGGCTCGGGGTTGTTCCAGACCGAAGCGGCCAGCAAGCCGACAGCCGCGCCGAAACCCACCGCCGACATGGGCTGCGACTTGGAAAACACTTCCGCGTCGGGCCCAATGCCCACTTCCATGTACTGGGACCATGCGCCGCGCCGCTCGAGTTCCGCCTTGAGCTTCATCGCGTCTTCCGAGCCCGGCTTGATCTTCGAGAGATCGGTGCCGATCGTGGCCGCGATGGTTTCGCGCACTTCCTGCGCCTTGGCGGGATCGCCGCCCGCCTGCTCCTCGATCACGCGCTCGATCAGGCTTACCGCGAACGTCACGCCGCAGGCCTTGATGGCCTGCACGTCATTGGGCGCGAGCAGACGCAGCGCGGGCTCCGCACTGCCGGGCAGATTCGCTTCGATCAGTTTTTCCACCGGGCCGAGCGATTCGCCGCTCACCGTGCGTGCAAATTGCGCGAGGTCCTCGCGGTCGAACAGATCCGCAGTGGTCGGCGCGCTGGCCGTGATATCGATGACTTCGCCGTTGCGCACGAGCACGACAGCAGGGCCTTCGTGTTCGCCTGCCTTGCGCCACACGCGGCCAACGAGCAGCGCCTGCCCGACATCGCCGGGAAGCCAGTTTGAGGGGGTGTTCGAGGTCATGGTGCGTCCAGTTGGATGTCCGTGGTTAATGCGAATGGCGCGGGTTGCCGCGCTCGGCGATGACTTTCAGATAGAGCGTGGCCGGTTCGAGGCACCCGCCCGTGGACAGCTGCCCCACCGTCTTGCGGTACAGCTCCTGCCAGGGCGTCTGTGCCGGCGGAACGTCGAAATGCGCCGTTTCGCGGCGCCGCGCCAGCTCGGCTTCGTCGACCAGGACGTTCACGCTGCGCGCATTCAGGTCCACGCGAATGCGGTCGCCCGTTTGCAGCAGCGCGAGGCCGCCGCCCACCGCCGCCTCGGGCGACATGTTCAGGATCGACGGGCTCGCCGAGGTACCGCTCTGGCGGCCGTCGCCCAGCGTGGGCAGCGACGTGATGCCCTGGCGCACCAGTTCCGCAGGCGGCGCCATGTTCACCACCTCGGCGCTGCCCGGATAGCCCACCGTGCCCGTGCCGCGAATCACGAGAATGCAGTGCTGGTCGATTTCGAGCGACGGGTCGTTGATGCGCGCGTGGTAGTCCTCGGGACCGTCGAACACGATCGCGCGCGCCTCGAAGGTATTTTCCGCGCCCGGCTCGCTCAGATAGGTTTGCCGGAACGCGTCGCCGACCACCGACATCTTCATGATCGCGCTGTCGAAGAAGTTGCCCGAGAGCACCATGAAGCCCGCGCCGTGCTTGAGCGGATCATCGGTGGTCCTGATGACTTCGCGATCGGGCTCGGGCGTGCTGTCGGCAATGGCGCCGATGGTGCGGCCCGACACCGTGAGGCATTCGCGATGCACGAGGCCCGCGCGATCGAGTTCGCGCAGCACGCCGGGCACGCCGCCCGCGCGGTGGAAGCTCTCGCCCAGATATTCGCCTGCCGGCATGCAGTTCACGATGAGCGGTACCTGTTCGCCAACGCGTTGCCAGTCTTCGAGGCTCAGCTCGATGCCCATGTGCCGCGCGATCGCAATGAGGTGCGGCGGGCAGTTGGTGGACGCACCCAGCGCGGAGGCCACGACGATGGCATTCTCGAATGCCTCTTTCGTCATGATGCGCGAAGGCCGCATGTCGTAGCGCACGAGGTCGACAATGCGCTTGCCCGTTGCGTAGGCCATCTGGCCGCGCTCGCGGTAAGCGGCCGGAATGCTGGCGCAGCCGGGCAGCGACATGCCGAGCGCTTCGGCGAGGCTGTTCATCGACAGTGCCGTGCCCATCGTGTTGCAGTGGCCGATGGAGGGCGACGAGGCCGTCGTGAGCTCCATGAAGCCTTCGTAGTCGATCTCGCCGGCCGCCAGCAGATTGCGCGCATGCCAGATGACCGTGCCCGACCCGACACGCTGGCCGTTATGCCAGCCGTCGAGCATTGGGCCGCCCGACAGCACGATGGCGGGCATATCGACCGTTGCCGCGGCCATCAGGCAAGCGGGCGTGGTCTTGTCGCAGCCCGTGGTCAGCACCACGCCATCGAGCGGGAAACCGTGAAGAATTTCGACCAGACCCAGATAGGCCAGATTGCGGTCGAGCGCCGCCGTGGGCCGGCGGCTCTGCTCGGCAAGCGGATGGACCGGAAATTCCATCGGGATGCCGCCCGCGTCGCGAATGCCCGCCTTCGTGCGGGCCGCCAGCTCGATATGGTGACGGTTGCAGGGGGCGAGATCGCTCCCCGTTTGTGCAATGCCGATGATGGGGCGGCCCGATTGCAGTTCTTCTCGGGTCAGACCGTAGTTCATGAAGCGCTCGACATAGAGCGCGGTCATGTCCGCATGGGCCGGATCGTCGAACCATTCCTGGCTGCGCAGACGCCGTGCGTTGGGCTGGGTCATATCACTCACTTGCTTGTTCCTTGTCTCGACGATGTGGCGCGCAGGTCCACGCCATTTGTTATCGGTAACATTTCTGGATATTAGCACTTTGCACGCGCCCTGTGCACCAGGTGAGACCACGCGTTTTCCCGACCTCGGCGCCGGCCTCCGACTTGCCGTGGCGCCTCGTCTCATGCTAATTTAGCGCCCGCTGTGTTACCGATAACAAAACAGCGCGCTGTTCACAGCCAGCGCAGAGATCCAGCAAGCACACCACGAAGCTCGTGGAATCGCCTCCCCAGTACCGGGACCGTTCAAAGGCATATGTGAAAGGAGACACATCCCATGCCCACCCTGACCCAGATTGCGGACTCGCCGGCCGCCGTCAACGAAGCCGAAGAACTGCTGTACCGCAAGGTGCTGAAGCGCATCTTGCCGCTTCTGCTTCTGTGCTATGTCGTCGCCTACCTCGACCGCGTGAACGTCGGCTTCGCCAAACTGCAGATGCTCGATTCGCTCGGCCTGAGCGACAGTATCTATGCAGTGGGCGCAAGCATTTTTTTCTGGGGATACTTCCTCTTCGAGATGCCGAGCAACCTGCTCCTGCATCGCTATGGCGCGCGTTTCTGGATCGCGCGCATCATGGTGACGTGGGGCATCGTGTCTTCGTCGCTCGCCTTTATCGCGCCGCTTGCGAGTTTCTTCCACGTGCAGACCTCGACGATGTTCTACATCCTGCGGTTTCTGCTCGGCGTCTGTGAAGCGGGCTTTTTCCCCGGCATCATTCTTTACCTGAACTACTGGTTTCCGGCGCGTCGCCAGAGCGTCGCGATGTCGGGGTTCCTGATCGCCATTCCCGTGAGCCTCACGCTCGGCGGGATTATCTCGGGGTGGCTCATGGAGAACACGCATGGCCTGTTGGGGCTGGGCGGCTGGCAATGGATGCTGTTGCTCGAAGGCATTCCCTCGATTCTCGTCGCCTTCGTGGTGCTGCTGCGCATGGGCGACGGCATTCAGTCGGCGAAATGGCTGAGCGCCGCCGAAAAAGCCGTGCTGCAAAAGAATCTCGAACAGGAAAGCGCGAAGAAAACGCATAGCGCCGTGGCGGCGCTGAAAAGCCCGCGCGTCTGGCTGCTGACGTTCATCCTGCTGACCTTCAATACCGGCTTCTATGGCCTGGCATTCTGGCTGCCTTCCATCATCAAGGCTTCCGGTGTGAAGAGCACGTTCAACATCGGCTTGCTGACCGCCATTCCCTATCTCAGCGCCGTCGTCGCCATGATCTGGAATGCGTCACACTCGCGCAAGACGGGCGAGCGCCGGCTCCATGCGGCCATTCCGGCCTGTATCGGCGGCATCGGCCTGATTCTGAGCGCACTCTTCGCGCACAACGTGCCGCTCTCGATCGTATTCCTGACTATCGCCACCTGCGCGATCCTCGGACTCATGCCGATTTACTGGACGTTCCCGGGTCAGATTCTCTCCGGCACGGCCGCGGCGGCCGGTATTGCGCTCATCAACTCGGTCGGCAACCTGTCCGGCTTCACGGGCTCCATGATCACGAGCGTGGCGAAGGACCTGACCGGCGACATCAACAACGGCACCTATGCGCTGGGCGCCTGTCTGCTCGTGAGCTGCGTTCTGATTCTGTCGATTCCGAAAAGCATGCTGAAACGCGACGCGGTGGAAGAGAACTGAACGCTATGCGGATCGGCTAAATCGTCCGTTGCGAGGGCCACCTTCTGCCACCTTCGGGCTGAGCCTTCCTTACACGATCCCGTTTTGAAAATTGCGTCGGCCTTGCGCCGGCGCTTTTTTTTGGCCTCCGCGGCCCGGTCCACACGGGCAATCGTCCCGCCTGAACACCCCAGCGCCCGCACAAAAAGCGTGCAAAAAAAAACAATTGGAATTGTCTCAAGAATTGCAGCACGCTGCCGATAAGTCGTAAACACTGTTTTCCGCCCGGCGCACCGCCATCGGGCCATCGACAAGCAACGGAGACGCTGTGATTCGAAACTGCCTTGGAGGCCTGCTGCTCGCGCTCGGTTGCATCGGCACCGCGGTTGCCGCGGGCCCCGACTGCTCGCGCTCATTTACGCTCGCCCTACACGATCATGGGCTACTGTACTCCGTCGACACGGATACGGGCATCGACAAGGACTTCGCCGACGCCCTGGCGCGGCGCAGCGGCTGCCAGATCCGCGTGAGCCTGATGTCGCGCGCGCGCATCTGGAAACTGATCGAATCGGGCGCGCTCGATTTCAGTCTTTCGGGCATCGCGAACGAAGAGCGCAATCAATACGCGGATTTTGCCTGGTACTTCAGCAACAAGTACTATCTGCTGGTTCGCAAGGATTCGGGCATCCATCAACTGGCCGATTTCGAGCACAACGACAAGTTTCAGCTCGGCGTGATTCGCAGTTTCCGCTACAGCGAGTCGGCCAACCGGCTGGTCGATTCGCTCTCCGCCGAAAACCGCGTGAGCCAGGCCGGCGGCCTCGAGCCGCTTTACCAGGCGCTGATCCTTGGCCGCATTCAGGGAATGATCATCGAGCCATTCGATTATCCCGCCATCGATGAAGCGAAGATTCGGAGCGTGACCAATATCGTGGAGTTCGACGATCCACCCATTCCGCATGGACTCATCATGTCGAAGAAGGCGCTCTCGCCCGAGGAGCGGGACAAGTGGCGCGCCCTCGTCAACGAAATGATCGCCGACGGCACGGTGCGGCGCATCTTCACGAAGTATTTCAAGCCTGACCTCGCCGACTCGATGGTCCCCTTCTAGACGCCGCCATGACCCGGACGCGCCTCGTTCTGCTCCCGCTACTGGTTCTCGCCGCCGCGCTCGGCGTGACCTGGACGCTCTGGAACCACGAGCGGGAAGCGGCTCGCCACGAACTGCTCACGCAGTTCGACTACTCGCTCGGCGACGTCGTGAGCCGCATCGAACAGCGCATGGGCACGTACGAGCTGTTGCTGCGCGGCGTGCAGAGCCTGTTTGCCGCCAGCGGCGAGGTCGATCGCGGCGCGTTCCGGGCGTACGTCAATACGCTCAATCTCGACGCCAATTTTTCCGGCATCCAGGCCATCGGCATCGTCGCGTGGGTGCCGCAAACGCAAAAGGCCGCGCATATCAGGGCCATGCAGCAGCGCGGCTTGCCGGGATACGCGATCGAGCCCGACGGTCCGCGCGAGAACTACGCCCCCATCATTCAGCGCGAGCCGTATATCGGCGCCAATCGCGCGGCGCCCGGTTTCGACGCCTGGGCCGACCCGGTGCGCCGGCGCGCCATGGAGCAGGCGCGCGACACCGGCATGGCGACCATTTCCGGCAAGGTGCGCCTCTCGGTCGATACCGATCCCGGCGCCGATCCCGGCTTCGTGATGTACATGCCGGTCTACACACACGGCTCCGCGCCGGAAAACGCCACGGAACGCCAGGCGCAGCTGGTGGGCTGGGTCTATGCGTCCTTTCGCATGCACGACGTCATCGCCAGCCTTTACGGCGAGGAACCGCCCGGCCTCTCGGTCTCCATCTACGACGGCGTGGAATCGTCGCCTGACGCATTGCTCTACAGAACGTCGGGCGCCGCCGCCCATCACCTGGCGAGCGATCTTTCGGCAACCGAATATCTCGTCGTCTGCGGACACGACTGGATGCTCAAGCTGATGGCGCGCGACGGCTTCAAGGCGCGCTTCGGCCGCGACGCGGCAACCCTCATCGCGATCACCGGCACGGGCCTGAGCCTGCTGCTCGCGCTGCTCACGCGCCTCATGATGACGGGCCGCAGCCGCGCGATACGTCTTGCCTCTTCGATGACGAAGGAACTGCGCGAAAGCGAACAAAAATTCCGCGCCATCGCGGACTGCACCGTCAACTGGGAAATCTGGTGGTCGCCGGAAGGCAAGCCGCGCTGGATCAACTCGGCGGTGGAGCAGTACATCGGCTATACCGTCGACGAGTGCATGGCCATGAGCGACTTCGCCTGCACCGTGATCTATCCGGGCGACGCGTCCTACGTCGCGCCCGAATTCCGCGGCGCGCAACTGGGCTCGCGCGGCGACAATCTGGAATTCCGCTGCGTGCGCAAGGACGGCTCGCTCATGTGGCGCTCCGCCTCGTGGGTGCCGATTACCGACTCGAAGGGCGATTTCATCGGTTTCCGCACGAGCGGGCGCGACATCACCGAGCGCAAGATCGCCGACCAGCGCATCAAGGAGCTGGCCTTCTACGACGCGCTCACGGGCCTGCCCAATCGCACGCTGCTGCTCGACAACCTCAAGGACGCCCTGACCGACAGCGCGAGGAACGGCACGAGCGGCGCCCTGCTGTTCATCGATCTGGATCACTTCAAGACGCTGAACGACACGCTGGGCCACGACAAGGGCGACCTGCTGCTGCAGGAAGTGGCGAAACGCCTGGCGGCGAGCATACCCGCGGGCGACACCGTGGCGCGCGTGGGCGGCGACGAGTTCGTCGTCGTGGTGGGCAATCTGAATCCCGTTCCCTGCGAAGCGGCCCGCCAGGCCGAGGCCCTGGGCGAGCGGATTCTCGCTGTGCTCGGGAATCCTTATCGACTCGACGAGATCGACTACCGCAGCACGGCGAGTATTGGCGCAACCGTATTCAAGGGCTTCCAGGCATCGACGGACGACCTCATGAAGCAGGCCGACCTAGCCATGTACAAGTCCAAGGAACGCGGCCGCAACGCGGTGCGCCTCTTCGACCCCGACATGCAGACGGTCGTGGTGGAGCGTGCCGCGCTCGAAGCGGCGCTGCGCGAAGCCATCGAGAACGAAGAGTTCGTGCTTCACTACCAGATGCAGATCGACAGCGGCCGGGTCACCGGCGTCGAGGCTCTGGTGCGCTGGCGTCACCCCCTGCGCGGGCTCGTGTACCCGGCCGATTTCATTCCCGTGGCCGAAGAAACCGGGCTCATCGCCGAGCTGGGCAGCTGGGTGCTGCGCGCGGCCTGCACCCAGCTGGCGCGCTGGGCCATTCAGCCCGACACCGAACACCTGACCATTGCGGTCAACGTCAGCGTGCAGCAGCTTCACCAGCCGGACTTCGTGCAAAGCGTGCTGGCCACGCTCGAACAGACCGGCGCGAGGGCGGACCGGCTCAAGCTCGAGTTGACCGAAAGCGTGCTGGTCGACAACGTGCAGGAGATCATCGAGAAAATGGAAGCGCTGAAGGCCAACGGCATCGTCTTCGCGCTCGACGATTTCGGCATCGGCTATTCGTCGCTTTCGTATTTGAGGCGCCTGCCGCTCGCTCAACTGAAGATCGACCGCTCCTTCGTGCGCGATGTCCTCGTCGATCCGAACGACGCCGTGATCGCCCGAACCATCGTGGCGCTCGCGCACAGCCTGGGCCTCGGCGTGATCGCCGAAGGGGTCGAGACCGAGGAGCAACGTGCCTTCCTCGCCTCGGCCGGTTGTTACGCGTATCAGGGCTATCTGTTCTGCCGCCCGATTCCTGTCGAGGAGTTCGAGGCGGCATTGCGTGGACTCGAGGCGTCGGAGTGCATCACGCAGTAAGCGCGCCCCGCCGCCCGTTGCATCACGCGTCGCCGTGCCCGCGCGGCGCGAGCAGGTCGGACAGGCCCACGCGATGCAGCATCTCCGCCCGCACGCGGTCCAGCACGGCAAAGCCAACGTCCGCGCCGTCCTGGGTCGGGTCCACGTGCACCCGGAACGGCCGCTTGCCGAAGGGAGCATCGACCACATCGACGATCGCCTCGGCCACGAGGCCGACGTCGGCTTGCGGCGGCACGATGGCGGCGAACGCCTTCTGGATCTGCTCGCCGAACCCGGCATAGGGGCCGGCTTCATAAGCCGCGACCACGCCCTTGTCTTCCGGGCTGCCCGCATGCGCGAAGTGATTCGTGCCCGAGGTGAAGGCGCCCGGCACGATGATCGACGTTTCGATGCCCCAGCGCGCAAGCTCGCGCGCATACTGAACGGCAATCGCATCCATGGCGGCCTTCGCCGCGAAATACGGCGCGAGGTAGGGCGGCGTGCCGCCCGCGGAACTGCTGCTCGACACCCACACCACCAGGCCCTCACGCCGCTCGCGCATGTGCGGCAGCACCGCGCGGTTCACCCGCTGCGTGCCCAGCACGTTGATGTCGTACAGGTGCGCATACTGTTCCGGGCTGAACGCTTCGGCCGGCCCGAAGGCCATGTGGCCCGCGTTGTGGACGATGACGTCGATACGCCCGCTTGCGGCGATCACGCGGGCGATGCCCGCATCCACGGACGCCTGCGACTGCACGTCGAGTTCGACGGTGCGCAGATCCACGCCGTTGTGCCGCGAGAATTCCGCCATCTGCGCGACGACCGGGGCGTTGCGCCCGGCGGTCGCACGCATCGATGCGTAGACGGTATGGCCGGCGCTGGCAAGTGCTTCGGCGGCGAGGCGGCCGAAACCGCTGGATGCGCCGGTAACGACAATGACCTTCTTCATGATGGGCTCCTTGTTCGTCATGAAAACGCTTGATCAGGACATCAAACAATGCCGCCGTTCACGCGGATCGTTTGACCGTCGATCCAGCCTGCGCCGTTGCCGACGAGGAACGAGACCACCTCGGCGATGTCGTCCGCCTGGCCGAGCCGTTCGAGCGGCGGCATCTTCGCAAGGCGCTCGATCTGCTCGGGCGTCTTGTCCTTGAGGAACAGTTCGGTTGCGGTCGGCCCGGGGGCGACCGCATTCACGGTGATATTGCGGCCGCGCAGTTCCTTGGCGAAGATGTGGGTCATCGCTTCCACGGCGGCCTTGGTGGCGGCGTACACCGAGTAGCCCGGCAGCGCGAGCGCCTGGATGCTGCTCGAAAAGTTGACGATGCGGCCGCCCTGGCGCAGCTTCTTCGCGGCAATGCGCAGCGTATTGAAGGTGCCCTTGAGGTTGATCGCGACGAGCCGGTCGAACAAGGCGTCGTCCGTATCGACCAGATTGACGAGGCCCGGCTGCATGATGCCCGCGTTGTTCACCACGATATCCACGCCGCCGAAGAGCGTAATGGCCTGGTCGAACATCGCGGCCACCTGCGCGGGCACGGCCACGTCTGCCTGAATTGCCGAGGCGCGACCGCCCGCGGCGTTGATTTCCTCCACGACCGCGTTGGCGTCCGCCGCGCGGCCGGCGTAGTTGACGACGACTGCGACGCCTTCGCTCGCGAGGCGTCGGGCGATCGATGCGCCGATACCGCGGGAAGCGCCGGTAACGATTGCGACTTTGCTGGTGTTGGCTTGCGTGCTCATGGTGACTCTCCGTTCCGGTTGGGTGGGTGATGCAACGTGATGCGATGGGTGCATCTTCCCGCCAGGCGACGCCCCACGGTAGCCGCATAGCCGGAATATCGGTTATGCTTCGCGCGTATGACCATATTCAACGACCTGAGCCTGCTGCAGGCCTTCGTTGCCATCGTGGAGAGCGGCAGCATCTCCGCGGCGGCGCGCAAGCTGAACCTGAGCCAGCCCACGCTGAGCCGCCAGCTGCGTTCGCTCGAAGATCAATGCGGCGCGGCGCTGCTGCGGCGCGACACGCACCGCATGAGCCTCACGGAAACCGGCCACCAGTTCCTGGCCGACGCACAGGCACTGCTCGCGCTCGCCGAGGAGGCCGGGCAGCGCATGCGGCGCGATCAGAGCGCGCTGAGCGGCAATATCCGGGTGTTTTCCACGATCGACTTCGGCCAGTCCGTGGTGAGCCGGATGATCAGCAGCTTTATCCAGGCCCACCCGGCTGTGCGAATGGAGCTGGCCTATTCGAACCGCCCGCTCCACATGATCGAAGAGGGCTGCGACGCGGGTATCGTCGCCGGGGCGCTCACTGACGATCGCGTCGTGGCGCGCTCGCTGGGCGAGATCCGCCGCTATCCGGTTGCCTCGCCCGCCTTCCTCAAGGATCACAAGTTCGCCAGCAAGCCGGAAAGTCTCCACGGCTTACCGTGGATCGCCCTTTCGAGCCGGCAATTCGGCGGTTCGAGGGATGTCACGCTGTATGCGGGCGCAACGACGCATACGCTGCAGATCGAGCCCGTGATGATCTCGGAAGGGGTGACGAGCATGCGCGAGGCCGCGCGCATGGGGCTGGGCCTCGCCGTGTTGCCGGAATGGCTGATCGAGGAGGATCTGATCTCGGGCCGCCTCGTGCGCGTCCTGCCGAAATGGCAGGCGAAACCGCTCGCCGCGCAAATCGTCTATCCCGTGCAAAGGCGGCTGCCGCTGCGCGTGCAGGCATTCATCGAATTCGCAAGCGAATATATGACGACGGTTTTGAAGCCGCGATAACGCCTGACTCCACGCACGCGGGCGCTTCGGGCTAAGCGCCTGCTTGCGCAAACCCTGGAACCACGGACGACGACATGGCGCCGATCGCCGCGCTCGAACGCAACGGCCGTGAGGTGAGCCCCGCCGGCCTCGCCCCGCAGTGGGACTAAAACGCCGCGCCGTGTTACATCGACGATGCGAGCATGGCGCGGTAGTCGTCTTCGGAGGCCTCGCGCGGATTGGTCTTGTGGCTGTGATCCTTGAGCGCGCCCTTGATGATCTCGGGGAACAGATCGGCGCTCATACCAAGCTGCGCGAGGCCCGTCGGCAAACCGAGGCGTTCGGTCATCGCGCGCACGGCGGGCGCCACTTCGGCGCCGCTGCCCAGCCCCATCGCCGTCGCGAGGCGGGCGAGCTTGCCTTCCTCGCGCACCGAAGGCGCTTCTTCGTTGAACCGGAGCACAGCCGGCAGGAAAATCGCGTTCAGCGTGCCATGATGCAAACGCGGGTTGATGCCGCCGAGCGAATGGCTCAGGCTGTGCACGCAACCCAGGCCCTTCTGGAACGCCAGCGCACCCTGCATCGATGCGCTCATCATGTTCAGCCGCGCCACGCGGTCGCCGCCATCACGCGTCGCGCGCTCGATATGACGCCACGCGCGCCACAAGCCGTCCAGCGCAATGCCGTCCGCGGGCGGATTGAAGGCAGGCGCGAGGAAGGTCTCCATGCAATGCGCGATGGCATCCATGCCCGTCGCCGCCGTCAAACCGGGCGGCAAGCCCAGCGTGAGTTCGGGATCGCAGATCGCCACGCGCGGCACGACGTAAGGCGAGATCACGCCGACCTTGCGGCCGTCGTCGAGAATCAGAATGGCGCCGCGCCCCACTTCGCTGCCGGTGCCTGCGGTCGTCGGCACGGCGATCACCGGGGCCGTCTTCGCCGTGATGTTGGCCGCGCCGCCTTCGATCACCGCGAAGCGTTGCAACGGGCCCTCGTGCGTTGCGCAAACGGCGACGCCTTTAGCAAGGTCGATTGCCGAACCGCCGCCAACGGCGACGATGCCGTCGCATTCGCCCGCACGGTAGGCCGCCACGGCCTCGCGCACCGCCGCTTCGTTCGGATTGGGCGGGGTGCCGTCGTAGATCGTTGCGGGCGCAATGCCTGCCAGCGCGCCCAGCACGCTATCGATGATCCCCGCCGCGCGTACGCCCTTGTCCGTGACGATCAACGGCCGGCTGATGCTCACACGCTCGCATTCGTTCTTGAGCAAACGAATGGCGCCAAAATCGAACTGGATCTGGGTGACGTAGTTGATGAGGGACATAGGATTGAGCTTCAGTTATAGTGAATTCGACCGTTGCGGCAGCAAGCTGCTGCCAGCTCCAATTTGACTACCGCAATTCGGCCGCATAATGCTATTGTTTTGGGCCAGTATAGGGAGACGCCCATTACGCGATAATTGAGAAGATCTGATACAGCTATAACTTTTCCTCAACCCGATGACCCCGTCGCTCAATTCGATCATCTCCCGCCTCCATGTGAAGCAGCTCCGGCTTTTGATCGCCCTGGGCGATCACGGCTCGCTGCTGAAGGCCGCCCAACAGGTCGCACTCACGCAGCCCGGCGCGAGCAAGGCATTGCAGGAGATCGAAACGACGTTTGGCACCGCGCTCTTCAATCGCACCAATCGCGGTCTCGAGGCCACCGAGGCCGGACACTGCGCGATCCGCTACGCGCGCCTGATCCACACCGATCTCACGCATTTGCGCGAGGAACTCGTCGGACTCTCGCGCGGGCGTGGCGGACGCGTGGCGGTGGGGGTCATCATGGGCGCGGTGCCGCTGCTGACCGATGCGATTTCCACGCTGATCGCGGAGCATCCGGAAATGTCGGTTGAAATCGTCGAAGACACGAGCGCCGCGCTGCTGAGCCAGATCGATGCGGGCAGGCTCGATCTCGCGATCTGCCGCACCACGGTCAGCCAGACGCCGCAGCACTACGAGAGCCTCAAGCTGCAGGACGAAACGCTCGCCGTGATCGCCAACGTGCAGCATCCGCTGCACCGCGCGAAGAGGCTCACGCTCAAGGACACGGAGAAGTATCGCTGGGTGGTCTACCGCGCGAACATGCCGATGCGGCTGCTGCTCGAACGCGAGTTTCGCGAGGCCGAACTGCGCTTTCCCACGCATCTGCTCGAAACGACCTCCGCGTTCGCCACGCTCGCGCTGCTGCAGGGCAATCCGTCGTTCGTCGCGCTGGTGTCCATCGACGTTGCGCAGTTCTTCGCCAGCCAGCAGATGGCCTGCATCCTGCCGCTGCGCCTCGCTTCCCGCAGCGAACCGTATGAACTGGTCACGCGCCAGGGTGCGCCGCTTTCGCCCGCGGCGCGGCTGCTCATCGAAGCGCTGTGCGACAAGCAGGGCATCGAATTCTGAGTGCGAGGCACGCGGGCCCGGGGAAACCCTGGCATTGACCTAAATCAAATCCCTCCCGCACAATAAACCATATTGTGGACTTAATGTCCATATTATGGACATAACGAGAGCAACTGATGACGGACAAGCCCTATTCCCCCATGACGCCGTATCAGCTTCCGTTCCCCAAGGAAGCGCAGCAGGAAATCGTCATTCCCCACGCCATTCCCACCGACGAGCGCGTGTGGGTGCCCCAGGCCGATAACGTATGGTTCCGCCCGCTGTGCCTGAACACGGCACAGGGCTCCTGGATGAACTTGCTGCGCGTGCGTAAATCAGGTGTTCTGAGCAGGCATCGGCATCCGCAGGCCGTTCACGGCATGGTGCTCAAGGGCCGCTGGCGCTATCTGGAGCACGACTGGGAAGCGACCGAAGGCAGCTACGTGTTCGAGCCGCCCGGCGAAACGCACACGCTTTACGTACCGGAAGACGTCGAGGAAATGATCACCTACTTCCAGGTGAACGGCGTGATGTTCTATTGCGATCCGTGGGGCAACTACACGGGCTATGAGGACGTGTTCACGAAGATCGACATGTGCCGCAAGCATTACTCGGCGGTCGGTCTCGGCGAGGATTACGTGGACCAGTTCATCCGATGACCCGCGATCTGGTGGGTACCTATCACGTCTGCCGCTTCGTGGTGCCCGCCATGCGCCGCGCGGGTTCGGGGCGCATCGTCAACGTGGCGTCGCTCGCGGGCAAGGAGGGCACGCCGAAGGCGTCCGCACGCTCAGCACCGGCGCAATATTCGATCTTTCCGGCGGCCGCGCCACGTACTGATCCACGACGCACCCGAAAACACCCACACGATAACAGCCAAAAGGAGACGACCCATGATCAAAAAATCGCAACGGCTCAAACGCACACAGACGATAGCCATCGCCTTTCTGACGATAGCGGGCATTGTGAACTATCTGGACCGCAGCACGCTTTCCATCGCCAATCACTCGGTGGCGGAGGAACTGCATCTGAACGCTTCGCAAATGGGCTTGCTGCTTTCGGCGTTCTCGCTCGCCTATGCGTTCGCGCAATTGCCGGTGGGCGCGATGCTCGACCGTTTCGGCTCGCGCGTGATGCTCGGGCTCGGCATGCTGGTGTGGTCGCTTGCGCAGGTCACGGGCGGCTTCATTCAGTCGCTCAATCACTTTCTGGCGGCGCGCGTTGTGCTGGGCATCGCCGAAGCGCCGCTCTTTCCGGCGGGCGCCAAGGTCATTCATGAATGGTTCGCCGTGCGCGAACGCGGCGCGCCAACCGGTACGTTCGTCTCCTCCTCGACCATCGCGCCGATGATCGCGCCGCCGCTGCTCACCGTGCTGATGCTCGCATTCGGCTGGCGTCCGATGTTCATCATCATGGGCGTGCTCGGAGTGCTCGTCTCGGTCGGCTGGTACATGGTCTATCGCAACCGCGATCAGGTCGTGCTCACGTCCGAAGAAACGGCATGGCTCGAAGACGGCGCGACCGAAGCACCGAAGAAGAGCGCGCTAAGCTTCGCCGAATGGGGCATGCTGCTCAAGCAGCGCAACACGTGGGGCATGATCTTCGGCTTCATGGGCGTGATCTACATGGTGTGGCTCTATCTCACCTGGCTGCCCGGCTATCTGGAGAAGGAGCGCCATATCTCCATCGCGCATACGGGCTGGCTCGTCGCCATTCCCTATGTGTTCGGCACGATCGGCATGGCCAGCAGCGGCTTTATTTCCGATTACCTGCTCAAGCGCGGCATGGCGCCCATTCGCAGCCGCAAGTGGCCGCTGTGCGTCGGGCTGCTCGGCGCGGCGGCCTTCACCGTGCCGGCCGCCTACACGCCGAGCACCGCGCTAGCCATTACGTATGTTTCCGTCGCGATGTTCTTCGTGAACATGTCGAGCGGCGCGGCCTGGGCGCTCGTGAGCGTGGCGGCCCCCCGCCATCTCGTGGCGTCGCTCGGCAGCATGCAGAACTTCGGCGGCTATTTCGGCGGCTCGTTTGCGCCGGTCATCACCGGTATCGTGGTGGACCAGACGCATTCGTTCGTGAACGCCCTGCTCATCAGCGCAGCGGTGGCGTTCGCCGCCGCGTTCGTCTATCTCTTCGTCGTCAGGGAAGTCGTGCCTGAAAACGAGCGCCGGGCGGCAGCGACCCAACCCACCTGATTCATCTGTTCATTCGCACTACGCACCATGACATTCAAGGACAACTTTCTCGCGGGCAAGGCCGCGCTCGTGACGGGCGGCCACTCCGGCATCGGCGCGGCCATCGCCAACCGGCTCGCGCAACTCGGCGCACGCACGACGGCCGCCGGCCTGCCGCCGCCCGCCGGCACGCCCGATGCGCTCGATGCCGGCGTGCAACGCGCCTCGCTCGACGTGCGTTCGAGCGAAGACGTGGCGCGGCTCGTGAACGGCTTCGAGCGGCTCGATATCGTCGTGAACTGCGCGGGCGTGATCAGCCGCGGCGACGAGCACCAGATCGAAGCGTTCGAGCGCGTGCTCGACATCAATCTCAACGGCACCATGCGTGTGTGTTCGAGCGCGCGCGAGCTGCTCAAGGCCTCTTCCGGCTGCATCGTGAACACGGCTTCGATGCTGAGCTTTTTCGGCGGCGGTCTCGTGCCGGCCTATAGCGCCAGCAAGGGCGGCGTGGCGCAGCTCACGCGCTCGCTCGCCATTGCCTATGCGAGCGACCAGATCCGCGTGAATGCGCTCGCGCCCGGCTGGATCGCGACGCCGCTCACCCAGGCGCTGCAGGACGATGGCGGCCGCTCGCAGGGCATCCTCGAGCGCACGCCGATGAAGCGTTGGGGGCAGCCCGAAGAAGTCGCCAATGTGGCCGCGTTTCTCTGCTCGCCCGCCGCTTCGTTCATGACGGGCGCGATCGTGCCCGTGGATGGCGGCTATCTGTGCGCCTGATCCGCAGGAATTGCGGGCATAATGGCGCCACACATGGTGCCCGCAAGCTTTCCGATGTCGACCACTGATTCCCCCGCCTCCTCCCAGCCCGGCGACGCCAAGGGCGTGGCCGGCACGGCCGCCTTTTCGAAGTTCATTGCCGTGCTGCAGCTCATCGCCGACGCCAGCACGCCGCCGAACATCGCGAAGCTCGTGGCCGCGAGCGGCTATCCGCGCCCGACCGTGCATCGCATCGTCGCCGCGCTGCAGGCTGAAGGGCTCGTCGCTGCAGTGGGCGGCGGCAATACGTTCGCGCTCGGGCCGCGTCTCGTGAATCTCGCGAGCCGCAGCTGGGAGCGTTCCGACCTGCGCATCGCCGCCGTCGACGCGCTCATGGAACTGCGCAACACCACCTCGGAAACGGTGCACCTCGCCGTGCCCAGCGACGGCGCGATGGTGTACATCGAAAAGCTCGAAAGTCCGCACGCCGTGCGCATGGCTTCGCGTATCGGCACGCGCGTAGCGCTCACGTCGAGTTCGGTCGGCAAGGCATGGCTCGCCACGCTCACGCCGCCCGAACGCGAGCCTATGCTTGCACAGGCGCCGCGCGTGCGTTTCACCGAACATACGATGACCGACCTCGACGCGATCCGCGACGAGATCGAACTCACGGCGCAACGCGGCTACGCGGAAGACCGCGAAGAAAACGAACAGTCGATCTGGTGTTACGGCGCGGCGATTCTCGGCGCCGATGGCCACGCAGTGGGCTGCGTGAGCGTCAGCATGCCGATGTTCCGCCGCCAGGCGGATGCGAAACAGAGCTACATCGAACCCCTCCTCGCCGCGTGCCGCACCATTGCCGCGCGGCTCGGGCCGGTTTGCGTGCGATAACTCAACGTCACTACGGCAGCAGGACTGGCCTACTTCGCCTCTTCCACGCGCCGCTCATCGGTGTTGCTGGGATATTTTGCCTGCCCGAAGCGGATGATCAGCACGCCCAGCGCGATCAGCACGATCGCGCCTGCGGAAGCCAGCAAATGCAGCTCCGTGTTCGCGCCCGCGCGCAGGATGAGGTCCCGCGCAATCGACACCATGGCGATATAGAGCGGGAAGCGCACCGGTAGCTGGCCCGCCTTGAGATACTGCCCGACCATGGCGAAGATCTCGAGGTAGAGAAACATCAGCAGCAGGTCGGTCAGCGTCACGCCGTCCGAATGCACCATATGCCAGATCAGCGCGCCCATGGCGGCCACGGTGCCAATGCCGATGATCAACAGACCGAATAGTTCGGCCAGCTCCATGGCGCGCTCGAGGCGCTCCTTGATCGCTCGCTGCAAGGCGTTCTCGTACTTCATCTTTGCGGTTTCCCCATGACACGGTAGGGGGATAGTAGCGCGACAAGATGAAAGTTCGAAAATGCGGAAAAAAATCCGCGTGGGCGCGAGCGCGCAGCGAGATCAGGGCGAAGGCGCGGCGGCGCGCAGGTCGTCGAGCACGGCGCGGGCGAATTCGAGTTGCGTGACGAGCGCGGGCGAAGCCGGCCGGATCGGCATACGCGTTTCGTGCGACAGGGTGCCGTCGAGCGCCAGCATGGCCTTGATCGCACTCGGGTTCGGCGCGGCGAACAAGAGGCGCAGCACGCCCTTGAAGCGCGCGAACAGCCGCGCCGCCGCCTCGCCGTAGCCCGCCTTCACGAGCGCGTGCACATCGCGCAGCAGGTCCGGGCAAACGTGGGCGCTGGCGAGTATGCCGCCTGCGGCGCCCGCTTCGAGACACGCCAGAAACGCTTCGTCCGTGCCGCAAAGCAACGAGATGGGCAGTTGCCCCAGCGCCTTGAAGCGCTCGCTCGCGCAAGCCTTGATCGCCACGATATTGTCGATTTCCGCCAGTTCGCGCACCGTTTCGACTTCGATCGGCACGCCTGTGCGATGCGGCACGTCGTAGAGCACCAGCGGCTTCGACGTGGCACGCGCGATCTGCCCGAAGTGCCATGCGAGCCCCGCCTGGTCCGGGCAGACATACGACGGCGGAGGAACGAGAAAGCCCGCCACGTCCCACCGTTCCAGCGTGCGCAGATCGTGCACGAACGCACGCGTGTCGCTGCCGCCCAGGCCCGCGATCACGGGCACGCGCCGCGCTGCGACCTCGGTTATGGCCTGCAGCACGGTCACGCGCTCCACGTCGTTCAGCAGCGCCGCCTCGCCGGTCGTGCTGAGCGCGACGATGCCGGCAACGCCGTCATTCACGTATTTGTCGGTCAGGAGCGCCAACGCCTCGACATCCACTTCGCCATCGCGCAGCGGCGTCACGATGGGCAACCAGATTCCCTCGAACATATCAGGTCCCCTTGTTGCCGGTGCGCGGGCGCAATGCGCCGATCGTGGCTTCCGGCACGCTGCCTATCAGCGTATGCATCGTGAAGCCGATGTCTTCGGGCGCGATATCGAGCAGCACGCGCATGGCGCCGCGCACGAACGCAGTTTGCGCGACATAGACGCCGAGCGGCGAATGCAGCAGCGCCGCGAGATGCGCCCGCGCGGCTTCTTCGGTATTCGCGTTCAGCATGACTTCGAGCCAGGCACGGGGGGCCCGCAACGGAACGACCTTCGCACGCGGGCGCGGCGTCGGCGCCACGATCTCGTAACGGGGGATGGGATTTGCGCAAGCCATGAGATTTGAATTGCTATTCGCAGGTTGTGAATACAACTTCAGCGTATTCCCGAACGCGTAAAACCGGTGTTAAAAATAGCGGTGCGTCGTGTCTAAATTTCACATGCCTTGTGCGAGCTGCGGATTCAACTCGAGATGCAGAACGACGAGCCAGCGTCGCGGGCACGCGTTGGCAATCTGGAATTGCGCTTCGCGCGCACTCCCTTCGGTTCGCGCCGGTCCGATGAATCCCAGCTTCTTTGCCGTGGCCCACGCGGCGCGCGCGTCGGTCACCAGCCAGTTGCTGACGAGCACGCACGTAATGCAGCTAAAGATCACTGTCTCGAAGTCCGAAATGCCCGGATCGATTTGCTGGGTAACGTAGCCGAACACGGCGGTCAGTATCTGGTCCACGGAAAACGTAAGAAGCGCGAGCTTCAACCAGCCTCTAAAACGCGTCGGCATGGTTAACGGAAAAACACAGGATTGAACGGCGGGCGGCAAAACATGGCAATGACTCGGGCGGATTCGACGCGCCAGTGTAGGCGTGGCGTTCTTCCTCGCACAAGAAAAAATGCCGTAAAAAAGCACCGTATTTACACGCCGGCGGCCAATCTTTTACGGCTTGTTTACGCGCCGTTCGCTACGATCATGCTGATCCGCAATCTCTCGGGCCATTTCGTGTTGAAACTCCTCATTCCCGTCATTGACCGGCACGGCGCAGCCGAAGCCGCACGCCACAGCGCGTTTCTTTTCGCCGAACGCGGCATGGTGGAAGTCGAGGTCGTGGAGACGATGCAGCGAGCCGCGGCGAGCAACGGCGCCCGCAAGCGCAAACGGCACGGCCGCGACATGCTCGCGGCCACCTGCGCGATTCTCAAGGACGCGGGCGTGCCGTACCGGCTGCGCCACGCGCCGGGACCTGCGGAGCGCAGCATTGCGGCCTGTGTGGAATGCGGTGGCGCGGATATCGTTCTCGTGGACGCAAGCCATCTCGGCTTTCTGCGCAAATGGATGATGCTCGCAAGGCTCAGGCGGCTTTGCAGCGTGCCCGTGACCTTGTTGCATTGACGACGTATCGGTCCCATCGCATGCGCAACCTCTCTTCGCCGCCTCGGCGCACATTGAATGCCACACGCGCCATCAGTCCGCAAAGACGCGCATTGCTGCGCGTGTGTGCGTTGATTCTGCTGATCAGTCCCATACTGACTTCAGCGTTCGCATTTTTCGCGTATTCGAATCACCCCGATTTCGCGCTGGGACTCACGGCGTTCTTCTGCTTCATGTGCTGCACGCTGCTTGCCGTGTGGATACGCTCCGATGCACGCCATGCGTGGTCGCGCGCGCGAGAGTCGGGCTTCGTGCAGCCGGTCGCGATCCGCCCTGGCCGTGCAGTGCGCGTGGCGAGCGCCTGCCCTTCGCGGTGGCTCGTCGTGCTGCATGTGGAACTGCACGGAGGCATCGTCGCGGCGCGCCAGGCGTCGAAACCAGCGTGCGCCGCAGGGTAGCGCATCGGTAAGTCGAGTCAGACTGGGTCTGACCGAACGCGCGCGAGCCCGCATGTTCGAAAACGTCCGTTGGGCACATTACGCTGCCGCGCCGCGCAATGCGGACTACTATATCGTCAGTGTATTGGGCAACCGGGCAAAGGAGGCTCGATGGCCGACTGGTCGAACATGATGCGCGATTTCGTCGACGAAATCGCTGCGAGCGTGGCCATGATCGGCCGCGATGAGCGGGGCCAGTTCGTGGTTTCGGCCTGCAACGATCATTTCATGCGCATGACGGGCGGCAGGCGCAGCGCGATCAAGTCGTTCCCGGCACCGTTCGATTCGCTCATTCCCAACTACGCCCGAACCGAATTCCGCAAAAAACTGACCCAGTGCTTCGAATCCGGCGTCGCCCGGGAACTCGAGCAAGCCTATGACCTGAGGGACGGAACGCACTGGTGGCGCCTGTCATTGAAGCCGATACGCCACGCCGAAAGCGGCGTCTCCGTGCTCGAAATCATGGTCACAGGCCTTGAGATCACCACGAAAATGCTGCTGACGCACGAACTGGAAGTCAGCACGTCGCGCTTTCGTTCGGTCGTGGACGCAGCCTACGACGCCATCATCACGATCGACCAGCAGCATTGCATCACGCTATTCAATCGCGCCGCCGAAAACCTGTTCGGGTATTCCGCCGAGGAAATGCTCGGCCAACCGATCACGGACCTTCTGCCCGAGCGCTTCCGCGGCAATCATTCGCAATACGTCCACCAGTTCGCGCGCTCGCCCGTGCGCTCGCGGCAGATGGACGAGCGCAACCGTGTGTATGGGTTGCATCGGGATGGGTCACTATTGCCCGTTGAAATCGCGATTTCGAAAATCAACGTGGGCGGCCTGATCGAATTCACCGCCGTGATTCGCGACATCGCCGACCGCGTTCAACTGATGGACCTGCTTCAGAAGCAGGCCGTCACCGACGAGCTGACCGGCCTGCCGAACCGTCGCGAATTTGCCGATACCGTTGAACAGCTTCTGGAAGCGGACAAAACGCTCTCCGTCTTTATTCTCGATATCGATTACTTCAAGAAGATCAACGACAGCTATGGGCACGACATCGGCGACGAAGTGCTGCGCGTGCTGGCCAAGGTCGTGATGAACAGTGACAGGCGCATTGGAGTATTTGCCCGCTGGGGCGGCGAAGAGTTCGTCGCCGCCCTGCCCGAGTTCGATATCGAGCAGGCAACGGCCGTGGCCGAGGAACTGCGCCAGACCATCGAGCAGCAGGACTTCGAGCACAAATGGCGGCTGGGCAAGCCTGTGCCGTTTACGGTGAGCATTGGCGTGACGGAGCGCCTGCCGGGCGAGGATGACTTCGGTGCGATCGTCAAACGCGCGGACGTCGCGCTCTATCGGGCCAAGGGCAGCGGACGCAACCGCGTGGAAGTCGGCTAGCGCGCGCCGCAAGCATCGCATCGCCTGCTTTCGCCAGGGAGCTTCAAATGGACAGAATCGTGCTGGCCTGCGTGGCCGTGCTGGGTCTCCTGCTGTTTGGCCTCGGCCTGTCCATTTCCATGCTTCGCTTTCGCGAAGGCACGCTCTCGGGATGCGCGACGGACCCGGCCAGCCTGCTGCACAAGTTCGTGCGCGCGCATGCGAACACCGCCGAATATGTGCCCTTCCTGGCCGTGCTGTTTCTCTACCTGGGCACACGCTCGCCCTCGCCGGTCACGCTCGCGCTGATCGTGGCCGCGACCGTCTGCCGGTGCCTGCTCGTCGTCGGGCTGATCGCGTTTCCCTCGATGGCAAAACCCAATCCCGCCCGATTTCTCGGCTCGCTCGGCACTTACGCGGCCGGTATCGCGCTGAGTCTCGCATTGCTGCGTTGACTCGAGGGCATGAGCCGTGCGCGGCCATGCCGCCTCTTTCGCTGTGCGCGCAACGTTGTCACCAATGTTGGCTACGGCGCACGCGAATCGCCGCGCAGCGATGCCAGCAGTTGCACGAGCGCTTCGATGTCTTCGTCCCGCGTGCGCCACGACGACACGCTGATCCGCAACGCAGGCCGCCCTTGCCAGATCGTGCCGCCGAACCACGTTTCGCCGGAGGCCTGCACGGCGCTGCGTAGCGCCTGCGTCTGCGCATCCGTTGCGCAGCGGAACAGCACCTGGTTCAGCACGACCCGATTGAGCACCTCGTAGCCCAGCCGCCCGAGTTCCGCGCCGATGCGTTGCGCCTGCGCGTGATGGCGCTCGACCATGGCCGCGACACCGCCGCGTCCGAGCGTGCGCAGCGCCGCCCACACGGGAATGCCGCGCGCGCGGCGCGAGAACTCCAGCGTGAGGTTCTTCTGCGCGTCGGCGCTCGCGGACAAATACGCCGCGTCGCTGTTCATCGCCTCGGCCAGCGCCGTTGCATGGCGGCAAATGACCATGGCGCAGTCATACGGCGTGTTGAGCCACTTGTGCGCATCGGTCGTCCAGCTATCGGCCGCTTCGATGCCTTCGGTCAGCGCAGCCAGTGACGAGGTCCGCGCCCACAGGCCGAACGCGCCATCGACATGCACCCACGCGCCGGCCGCCCGCGCACGCGCGATGATCGGCGCAAACGGGTCGAATTCGCCGGTATTCACCTCGCCGGCTTGCAGGCACAGGATCGTACGGTCGTCGAGCGGCGGGAGTTGCGCCGCATCCACGCACCCATGAGCATCGACGGCAGCGTAGACGATGCGATCCAGCCCGAAGCCCAGGATGCGCAGCGCCTTCTTCACGGTGATGTGAGCGAGTTCGGAGATCACGACCTTGATCTCGGGCGCGCCCATCAGCCCCTGACGGTCGAAGTCCCAGCCTTGCCGTGCGAGCAGCGCGCGCCGGGCGGTGGCGAGTGCGCCGAGCGTGCACGCGGTGGCGCTGGTGCCGAAGCCCACGGCGCTCTCACGCGGCAGGTCGAGCGCTTCGAGCACCCAGCGGCCCGCGATGCCTTCCACCGTGGCCGCGACCGGCGAGTTGTCGAACGTCGAGGCGCACTGATCCCACGCCAGCATGAGCCGCTCCACCGCGGCCGCTGCGGGCAGCGCCGCGCCGATCACGAAGCCGAAATAGCGCGGGCCGTTCGAAGCCGTGGTCGCCGGCGAGCCTGCGCGGTCGAGCAGGGACAGGGTGTCTTCGGCGGGTAATCCGCTCGCGGGCAGCGGCTCGTCGAACGCACTGAGCGCCGCAATGGCTTCGTTCGAGGGGAAAACGCGCCGCGTGGCGTTGCCTTCGAGGTAGCGCAGGCCGCGCGCGTCGGCATCCGCCAGCAGTTTCAGTTCATCCATCCATGTCTCCCGGTTCGTGTTTCCGTTCAAGCTTCAATTCGATGTGCAGGCGCACGAGGCCGCGCGCGGCATGCTACGCACCGTGAGTGCCCAGAACACGAGTGCCAGCAAACTCGTGGCCGCGCCCAGCATACACACGCCATGCCAGCCCGCCACGGCATACGTCGCCGTCGTGCCGATCGCGCCCAGCCCGCTGCCAACCGCGTAGAACAGCATGTAAAGACTCACGAGCCGGCTATGCAGTTGCGCGTCGCTGCGAAAAATCAGGCTTTGATTGGTCACGTGCAGCGCCTGGCCGCCGAGATCGAGCAACACGATGCCGACCACCAGCATCCATAGCGAGTGTCCCAGCAACGAAAGCGGCCACCACGCCAGCAACAGGAGCGCCAGCGCGGCAGCGCTGGTGCGCTGGCCCCGACCCCGGTCGGCCCATTGGCCCGCGCGCGCGGCGGCCAGTGCGCCCGTCGCCCCGGCGATGCCGAAGGCCCCGATCGCCGTATGGGAGAAATTGTAGGGCGGCGCGCTCAACGGCAGCACCAACCCGCTCCAGAAGATATTGAGAGTCGCGAACATCAGCAGCGCGAGCGCGCCGCGCGTCTGCAGCACGCGATCCGAGCGCAACAATGCGAACATCGAGATGATCAACTGGACATAGCTCATCGTATCTGGCGCGCCGCGCCCCAGTTTCGGAAGCCGGCGCCACAGCGGCACGGCGAGCGCGAGCATGACGACGGCGGAGCAGCCATACACGCCGCGCCACCCGGCGAGATCGCTCACGCCGCCGGAGAACACGCGCGCCAGCAGCAGGCCGATGAACACGCCACTGCCCGCTGCGCCCACCACGCGCCCGTGCTCGTCGGGCGCGGCCGCCGCCGCCGCATAGGCGATCAAACCCTGCGTCATGGCCGTGCCCAGCATGCCCACACCCAGCATGCCCGCCAGCAGCACCACTACGGATCGCGCAAGACTCACCACGCCCAGCACGCCCGCCAGCGCCAGCAATTGCGCGATCATCAGGCGGCGACGCTCCACCCTGTCGCCCAACGGCACGAGCAGCAGCAACGCCAGCGCGCAACCGGCCTGCGTCGCCGTGACCACGCCGCCAACAGCGGCGCGGGTAATGCCGAAATCGCGCGCCAAGGCGTCCAGCAAGGGCTGCGCATAGTAGACATTGGCGACGCTCAAACCGCTCGCCACGGCGAACAGCAGTACGAGGCCGCGCGGCAACGGCGCGCGCTGCCGCACGGGAGCGCCGCGGGCCGGCGGTGCAAGCGCAACGGGGTCCGCGTCCATGATCTTCAATCCAGTTTCAAAACAAAACTGATTGAATGGTATGTCGACTGGTTTTAAAATGCAACTACGTGAGGCGTATGCATTGCGTCAATACGTTCCAGCAAGAGAGAGAGAATCGCCATGGCAAGCCGCAAATCCATGCAGAAGGAGACCTGCCCCGTCGCGCGCTCGGTGGACGTGATCGGCGATCGCTGGTCGCTGATGATCCTGCGCGACGTCTTCGACGGCATTTACCGCTTCGGTGACATTCAGCGCAATCTGGGCGTGGCGCGCAATATCCTGTCCGGCCGCTTGAGCCATCTCGTCGAGGCCGGCATTCTCGAAACCCGGCCTGCCTCCGACGGCACGACCTATCAGGAGTACGTGCTAACAAAGAAAGGGGAAAGCCTCTTCCCCGTGATCGTGGCGCTTCAGCAGTGGGGCGAGCGCCATTTGTTCGAGCGCGGCGAACGGCATTCGTGGTTGATCGACAAGGCAACGGGCAAGCCGTTGCGGTCGATGTTTCCGCAGACCCGCGAGGGGCAGGCGCTCACCCCTCACGACACCGTGGTCAAGAAGCCCGCGTGACGCCCGCCCGACTTACATGGCCGGGTCGATGGGCGAAGGCGGCGCGCCGCGTTCCTCGATGGCCTGGCCCGCCAGCAGACACAGGTCTTCGCGGAAGTGCCCGGCGACGATCTGCACGCCAACTGGCACGTCCTTCACCATGCCCGTCGAGACGACGAGTCCCGGCAAGCCCATCGCGGGCAATGCGCGCATGGTCAGCTGGGCATCCCACACGCGCTGGAATCCCGCTGCGCCCTGCATGTCGAGGTTGTCGGGGAACGGCAGTTCGCCCGAAACCGGCAGCAGCAGCACGGGATACTCCGTAAGGAACAAGCGCCACGCGCGCGTGAGCGTCGTGCGGCGCACCAGCGACGGGACCACCACGTTCTCGGGCATCGCCGCGACCTTGGCGCGCACGCCGTCCACCACCGCCTGCGCGCCCGGGTCGCCGTCACGGGCCACGGCGTCGGCGAGGGCCGGGAAGCCGTCGCCGAGCCACAGGCGTTCCTGAACTTCCCCGGCGTCGCGCAGGAGCGGCACGTCGTCGATCTGCTCGACCGTCCAGCCCGCGTCGGCGAGCCGGCGGCCGGCGTCGAGCACGGCGTCCTCCACCTCTTTCGTGATGCTCATGCCGCCCGGGCGCAGGCAAAGCGCCGCGCGCCGCGGCACGTCGGGCCCGATGAGCGGCGCCGGCGCCCACCAGGGGTCGCGCAGGTCGGGCGCGGCAAGCGCCGCGAGCGCCACGCGCAGGTCCTCGACCGTGCGCGCCATCGGGCCCGCGCCCGACATCATCTGCGCGCCGATCGGCCGCTCGGGCGACGACGCGTTGAACGCCGGCACCCGCCCGATGCTGGGCCGCAGGCCATGCACGCCGCACGCGTAGGCCGGGTAGCGCACCGAGCCGCCAATGTCGGTGCCGAGCGCGATATGCCCGATGCCGGCCGTGACCGCCGCCGCCGCGCCGCCACTCGAACCGCCCGGCGTGAGCGACGCGTTGCGCGGGTTCTTCGTATGCCCGTGGACCTGGTTGCTCGTGAACCAGCGCAGCGCGAAGGTCGGCGAATTGGTGCGGCCGAGCAGCACCGCGCCCGCGCGCACGAGGTTTTCGATGGCGGGGCTGTTGACCTGCGCGATCAGATCCTTTTGCAGCCGCGTGCCGTTGGTCGTCGCGAAGCCCGCCTGGTCGATGTTGATCTTCGTGGTCACGGGCACGCCCGCGAGCGGCCCCGGGTCTTCGCCGCGCGCTATCGCCGCGTCGATCCTGTCGGCCTGGTCGAAGACCCATTCGGGCCGGTAGTCGATCACCGCGTTGATGAGCGGATTGACGGCTTCGAGCCGCGCGAGCGCGGCCTTCGCGGCCTCGCGCGCCGACACCTCGCGCGCTCGAACCCGCCTGGCGAGCTCAGTTGCAGTTAAACGCCATAGTTCAGTCACGATCCCTCCGGTTCGTTAGCAAATTGGGAGTGGCCAGGCTTGTCAGGCGCTGGCCGATAACGTCTCGACACGCTGCCGGTCGCGCAGAACCGCCAGCGCGAGCGCCGCGAGTCCGCATGCAGCAATGAGCGCGAGCAGCGCCGCGCGGCCGCCGTGCACCAGCACCCAGCCGCCGACGGTCGGAAACCCGAACGCGCCGACGAAGTACGCCGCGACGAACCACGTGAGCGCGGCGCGGCGGTGCGCGGCAACGGAGTCGTTGACGGCCTGGAGCTGGACTATCGGGTAAGCGAGCCCGTACCCGGTGCCCAGCAGCACCGCGGCCGCCGATTGAAACAGCACGTGAAACGGCACGACGAACATCGCCGCGCTGCCCATCACCATCATGGTGAGCAGCACTTTCGTCGCGGTTTCGGAGCGCATCTTGATGACCACGCGCGAGAGCAGCCAGCGCGTGGCGATGACCGTCACCGTGTAGACGCTGAAGAAGGTCGTCGCTTTCGCCTCGGTGCCTTGCACGAGCGACATCTGGAACGTCATGAGGCCCGAGAACACGCAGCCGCCCAGCGCGATGATGACGATGGGATACACCGCGCGCGTGCGGGCGATCGCGCCCATCTTCAGCAGCCACGGGTCCGGCGAGGCCGGCTCCTGCGTCGTGGCAGCGGAAGCGGCGCGCACATGCGGCGCGAGCCGGCCGAACAGTTCGAGCAGGGCGGCCGCCAGCACGCACAGGCCGCCGATCGTGTAGAGCACGCCGCCAAGCGGCATGCGCCAGAAGCGGATCGCAAAGCCCGCCAGCGCCGGACTGCCGCCGATGCCCGTCATCTGCATCGTGGCGAAGCGCAGGAACCAGAGGCCGCGCTCGGCGTCGTTGGTGCGCTCGGCGAGCGCCATGGGCGCGGCGAGGCAGAACGCGCCCCAACCGAAGCCCACGAGAAAGCCGGGCACGACGTCGAAGCTGCTCACGTGCTCGACCAGCGCGAAGCTCACCACGCCCGCGCCCACGCAGAGCGCCGCGAGGGCGGCCATGCGCGCCGCGCCCACATGCTGGGCGACCCAGCCCGTGAGCGAGACGCCCACGAAGGTGCCGAGCGCCGCGCCCGCAAGCGCCACGCCCGTGTTGATGTCGTTCCCGCCGATGGCGTGCACGTGCATGGAGAACAGGAACGTCGCGCCGTAGCCTGCCGATGCGAGCAGGACGCCGACGAGCATGATGAGGGCACTGAATGGGCGCACGGCGGGCCTTCCGGACGATGGCGGAAGTGTGCAGATTATCAGTCCCTGTACCCAGCGTCCCATTCAGGTGCTCCTCGGCTGCGATGTCGGCGGCAAGCGAGCGGCGGCGCGGGTGGAAGCGCTTCCACCGCACGTCGGCGCGGGCCGGTTACCTTGCGTCCTGCTGCGCGTGTTCCGCCGCGTCGATGATCGCGTCGGCCACGGCCTTCGGCTGGCTCAGCATCGAGACGTGGCTGCCGTTCACGCGCGTTACCTTCGCGCCGATATGCTTCGCCATCGATTCCTGCAGCGCGGGGTCGATCATGCGGTCGCGCGCCGTCACGACGAAATACGAAGGCTTGTCGTGCCAGGCGGCCTGCGTGACCTTCTGCGAGAGCGCGCCGCTGAACCACGGGCCCTGGGTGGCCGCCACGATGCGTTGCTGCACGGGCGGCAGGTCGGGCGCGAAGTCCTCGCGGATCGCCTTGTCCGAAAGCGTCAGGTAGCCCGCCGAGTCCTTGCGCAGTTCGCGCGCCCAGGGCGCGTCCGGCTGGCCCTGGGTGATATCGGCGATCGACTGGCCGTTGTCGGGCGCGAAGGCCGCCACGTACACGAGCGACTTCACCTTCTCGTCGTTGCCGGCTTCGCTGATCACGACGCCTGCCCACGAGTGGCCGACCAGCACGACCGGGCCCTTCTGCTGCTCGATCACGCGCTTCGTTGCGGCAGCGTCGTCGGCGAGCGAGCTGAGCGGGTTCTGCACAGCCACGACGTGCAGACCGCGCGCTTCGAGTAGCGGAATCACGCGGTTCCAGCTGGAGCCGTCGGCGAACGCGCCGTGCACCAGCACGACGTTGGTGCCTTTCAGGTCCTGCGGCGGCGCGGCATGCGCCGCTTGGAGCGCGAAGAGGCCGCCGAGGAGCGCCACGGACGTGAAAATCTGCTTGATCGAAGCCATCGTTTATCTCTCTTCTCTTATCGGGTCGTTCGGTGGGTCGGGAAAGGCGGATTACGAATGCGCGTAGATCGGGCCGAGACCGGGGATATCGTCCTGCGCAGCGCGCGCCGCCTTCGCGGCGTGATGTGCCACGTGCGCAGCGGACGCATCGGACGAGCCGTCCGCCACACCGCCATACGACGACGAAGCGCCTTGCTGCGCGACCTGGGTGGCTTCCACGCGCGTCAGCGCTGCCTGGATGTTGCTCGGGTATTGGGTTTCGTCGGCGGCCGGGTTGTAGCCGGCATTCTGCAGCTGCACGAGTTCGGCGCGCACCTGCGCACGGGTGACGGGCTCGTTCGACTGGGCGAACGAGAGAACCGGGGCGGCGGCGAGAGCAGCAAGGGCGAGGAGCTTGAGGGCTTTCATGACGTTCTCCAAAGATCAATGAGGTAGACAGCGATCGGGTTCAAAGCGGGTTCGGTTCAGCGCGAGGGGTGTATCGAGCTGGCGTAGGTGTATTTGAACGTCCCGATGTATCTGCCGTGTTTCCATTTGGGGCGCGGTTTGCATGTCAACGTGTCCGCATTGCGCGCAGATACATTGCGCTACAAAAAGCCCGCCACGATGCGCGGCACGGGCCGCAACGCAAAACGCCGCCGGGCCCGCGAGGGCACGGCGGCGTGGCATGGCGTGGCGCGTCTCAGCCGAACGTGAAGCTGTAGACGTGTGCGCCCGGATCGAGAAAGCGGATCTCGAAGGTGTGGTCCCCGATGCGGCCGGACTGCCGCACGAGCTGATACAGGCGCGCGCTGGTGGCGACGCCGCTGCCGTCCGCTGCGACGTCGGCGCCATGCGCGGCGCCCGGCGGCGCGCCGTCGATGCTGATGCGAAAGCGCACGGGCTTGCCGTCGGCAGTGGGCGCGAGCACCAGATGCAGGTCGCGCGCATGGAAGCGATAGGCGATGCTCGCCTGCGGCGCGCCCGCCACGGCGGACTCGGCGCCCACGTTCCACTGGCCGCCGAACGCCCACTGGTTCAGGCCGAGCTGCCCCGGCAACGTGTACGCGGCGGCCGTATCGGCCTGCACGCGCTCCGGGTTCGCATTGCCCTGCGCCTCGCGATACCCCACATACGTTTCGCCCGAGCCGATGTCGCGTTGATCCGCGGGGGCCAGCGCGCCGCTCGCCTGCGGTGCTGTCGGCGCGGCCGCGGGCGTGGCGCGGCCGTTATCGGCCAGCAGTTGCTGGATCGCCTGCTCGGCCTGCGCGTAATCGCCTTCGCCGAAGTGGTGATAGCGCACGCGGCCCTGCGCATCGACGAGATAGAACGCCGGCCAGTACTGGTTGCCGAAGGCGTTCCAGATGCGGTAGTCGCTGTCCACGGCGACGGGATAGCGGATGTCCAGGTTGGCCAGCGCGCGCTTGACGTTGCCCGTGTCATGCTCGAAACCGAACTCCGGCGTGTGCACGCCGATCACGACGAGGCCGTCGTTACGGTAGCGGTCGGCCCACGTCTTCAGATACGGCAGGGTTCGCAGGCAGTTGATGCACGAATAGGTCCAGAAGTTGACCAGCACGACCTTGCCGCGCAACGCGTCGGGCGTGAGCGGCGCGGAGTTGAGCCACGCGTTCGCGCCGTCGAGCGCCGGCAGGCGGCCCTCCACGGGAAGGTCGACGGCGGGCGCCGCAGCCGGCAGCGACACGCGCACGATGTGGGCCGCTTGTTCGTCCTGGTCCGCTGGGCGTGCCAGGGCTTCGCGCTCCTCATGCTGCGCTGGCTCCACGCTCGGCGTTTGCCGTGCAGCAGCGGGGCTCGCGAGCAAGTCGACGAGGCGCGCCTCCACGCCATTGGTCGGCGCGCCCGGCACCAGCGCCAGCAGGCGCGTATCCACACCCAGCGCGATCGCGCCGACCGTGAGGAGCACGAGCGCACCCATCGCGCGCCGCACATGCTCGCCCACGCCGAGCGAGCGCTTGAGCGCGGCCATCGCGCGATGGCCAAGGCCCGCCACCACCGCGAGCGAACTGGCGGCACCCACCGCGTAGGCCGCGAGCGCGGCCCAGGTCAGCCAGGTCACACCGTGGCGGGCCGCGCCGGTGATGATGAGACCGAGGATCGGCCCGGCGCACGGCGCCCACAGCAGGCCCGTGGCGGCGCCGAGCAGCACGGCGGAGCCGATGCGGCGCGACGCCCCGTCGTCCTGCGAGCGCGCCATGAAGCGGTCGGCGAGCGCCGTGAGCGGGCCGGACAGGCGTGTGGCGAGCGCGGGAAAGAGCAGTGCCGCGCCGAACAGCGCGAAGAGCCCGAGCGCGACCCAGCGGCCGTACTCGCTCAGCTGCGCCGCGCCGTTCAGGCCGGCGGCGCCGAGCCCCGTGAGCAGTGCGAACGTGAGCGCGAGGCCGAGCAGCATGGGCAGCCGGCCAGTCAGGAAGGGCTCTTCGGAACGTGCGAACACGAACGGCACGACCGGCAGGATGCAGGGGCTCAGGACGGTGAACGCACCGCCCACGAATGCGATGACGATGAGTAACATGAGTTCGGTCTCCAGACGAATGTCGGCGGACTTGCCATGTGCCGTATTTCAGCGCGGGCGTGTATCCGGGGAATGTCTGGAACGCGGGCGTCGTGCATCGTCATGTATCGCGAAAGCGGCGGGATACATAGGGATACAAACACGCGCACGATGTGCAGCGGCGCGCGCGAGGCCGTGCACGCGCAGTGGACGATTTGTATCGCTACGTATCGCACCCCGGCGGCGACACACTACGTTTCAACAGTGCCGCAAGCGGGACATGAGCCAGATACGTGGGAGCGTTCCAATACGCTCGTCGTCCACACAAGGAGAACTCTCATGATCTCTCGTCTCAAGATAGCCGCTGTCGCCATCGGCCTCGCCGCCACCGCCGGGCTCGCCGCGTACGCTTCGGGCGAAGCGCCGTCGGGCGGCTCGGCCGCGCTGCAGACCGGCGCGCAGGCGCCCAACTTCACCGGCATCAACAACTGGCTCAACAGCCCGCCGCTCGACCTCACGCAGCTGCAAGGCAAGGTCGTGCTCGTCGACTTCTGGACCTTCGACTGCATCAACTGCGTGCACACTATCCCGCACATCAAGGAGCTGGATGCGCGCTATCGCGACAAGGGTCTCGTGGTGGTCGGCGTGCATACGCCCGAGTATTCGTTCGAGCGCGACACCGGCAACCTGCAGAAGGCCATCAAGCAATACGGCATTACGTATCCGGTCGCGCAGGACAACGGTTACGCGACGTGGAACGCCTATGGCAACCAGTACTGGCCGGCGGTCTATCTCATCGACCAGAACGGCAAGCTCGTTTATACCCACTTCGGCGAGGGCGACTACGCGCAGACCGAGCAGAAAGTTCGCGATCTGCTGGGCATTCAGGGCAAGCAGGGATGATCGGCTGGCGCCGCCGCTCCGGCTTGCGGGGCGGCGGCGATCACAAGGCGCTACGCTACGTATTCGCCGATACCATCAGCAGCATCGGGCGTTCGAGTTCCTCCGCCAATGCAGGCGTTTGCTGAATCTGCTCGGGCGTCGGCGCGAATTCATTCACGCGCTGAATATGGAACCCCGCGTCGATCAGCGTGTTCAGCGTGGTGCCCAGCGTGCGGTGGTATTTCAGCACGCCCTTGACGAACCAGTCGGTGCGGCGCTCGCCCTCCATGGCGTAGCCGTTGACGGGCCAGGTCTTGCGGCCCCGCTGGTCGCCCGCCTCGCCGCTGATCCAGTGCGGGTTCGCCGCCGCCATGTACACCGGATGCTCGATCGTGAAGACCAGTTGGCCGGCGCTTGCGAGCGCGCCGCGAAGGGTGCGCACGAGGCGGCCGAAATCGGCGACGTAATGAAAGGCCAGCGCGCTGTACACGAGGTCGAACGCCTCGCCGGGCAGGCTCAGCGTGTCGAGATCGCCGATCCGGTACTCGATGGCGGGGTCCGCCGTATCTGCCCTCGCGCGCGCAATCATGCGCTGCGAAATGTCGATGCCGAGCACCGAGGCCGCGCCCTGCTCGCGCATCCAGCGTGATGCCCAGCCGAAGCCGCATCCCAGATCGACCACGCGTTTGCCGCGCAGATCCGGCAGCAGCGCGCGAACTGCCGGCCATTCGGGCGCGCCTTCGAGCCCCAGCAGCTGGCGCGGGAGCTGGCTGTAGCCTGCGAGGAAATCCGGATCGTCGTAAATATTCTGCGCCATGTTTTCCCTTCGAGATCGCGAGCGAAGCAACCGACTATACGCGTAACATGCGCACGTACCCGCATAAAGGGAGAAGACCGATGTCGACGGACTGGAAAGGCCGCTGCCTGTGCGGCGCGGTGCAATACAACGCGCGCGGCGTAGCGCTCGCGCAGCTCGTTTGTCACTGCCGCGATTGCCAGCGTGCATCCGGATCGGCCGGTTTGCCGGTAGTGGTCGTGAGCGCGGCCGAATTCTCGTTCGAAGGCGCAATCCGCTCGTACACAATGACCGGCGGCAGCGGCATGCCAACTACACGAAATTCCTGTGCGCATTGCGGCAGCCTGCTCTTTGGCACACCGCAACATGCGCCGGATATCGTGACGCTCTACGCCGGAACGCTCGATGACCCTTCACGGTTTCGTGCCGAATTCGTTCAGTTCACTTCTGAGCGGCATCAGCTGGACGCCCGCGAGGCCGGCGTTGCTCAACATGCGGGACGAGCGCCCTGAGGCGCTCAAAGGTGCCGCGTTTCGCGAGGCGGATTGCCCCAGTCATTCGCGAGACCGTTGGCATACGAGATCGGTGCATCGAGGGCTTCGTTCAGGTCGAAGTCGTCGATGCACATGATATTCACGTTGATGTACGGGTAGCCCGTTCCGTTCGGCATATCGATGCGGTCGAACACGTGCACGCCGCAGTGTTTGCAGAACGGATGATGGGCGACCGGGTTGCTCCCTTCGTAGTGCGTGAGATCGCTTTCGCCCGAGTGCAGAACAAAGGCCTCTGGGCGAACCTGAACGAGCCAGAGGCGCAGGCGGCCGCAGAAGCTGCAGTTGCATTTTCCCGTGCCCTTGCTGAAATCGATCAGAGCTTCGAACTTCACCGACTGGCAATGGCAACTTCCACGGTACGTCCGCTGCATGGGGCTCTCCCGATCAGTGTGAAGACGGCTGCCGGATTATGTCATCGATCCTGAATCGGGAGCCACTGCATCCCGTCAAGGCGCGAAATGCGTAAACACGTAGTCGCGATCCTTCACCTTCGAAGCGTGGCACGCAAAACAGGTTTGGTGCTGCGCCTCGTTGGCCGGCACGCCGTTGATGAAGCGCCCGTACCCCCAGCCGCCCGTCGACGCATAGCGGCGCGAGTCCTTCACCATGACCTGCACCGTCGTGGGCTGGCCCGGCACCGTGGCCGGCCCGAAATCGTCGGACTGCTTGCGCTTGTACGCAAGCTTCACGAGGATCGTGCCGTCGGGATACGGCAGCGTCGCATTCTCGATGGCCTTGATCGCAACCGGATTGCCGAGCACCACGCGCAGTTCGTCGAGCGGCGCGGCCTCCTCGGCCGGCGCGATCATTTCCCACTTGCGGTAGCCGGGCGGAATCGTCACGCCGTAGATCGGCGAGGCGGCCTGCCCCGGCGCTTGCGTTCCTTGCTGGGCCCACGCAGCGGGACCCTGCGCGAGACCCGCGAGCAGTGCGAGCGCGACGGGCGCGCGATGCTTGAGAAAACGTGCTTGCATCGCGGCCCCCGTCACAGATGCGTGACTTGCAGGATGGCCTGCGCGAACTCCTTGGGCGCTTCCTGCGGGAGATTGTGGCCAATGCCGCCGTCGAGATTGCGGTGCAGATACTTGCCCGTGAACTTCTTCGCGTAAGCGGCCGGCGCGGGGTGCGGCGCGCCGTTGGCGTCGCCTTCGAGCGTGATGGTCGGCACGGAGATGGCCGGCGCGGCGGCGAGCCGCTGCTCGAGGCTGTCGTACTTCGCTTCGCCCTGCACGAGCCCGAGGCGCCAGCGGTAGTTGGAGATCACGATAGCCGCGTGGTCCGGATTCTGGAAGGACGCTGCGCTGCGCTCGTAAGTCGCGTCGTCGAAGTTCCACTTCGGCGAGGCGAGTTGCCAGATCAGCTTGTTGAACGCGTCGCGATTCGCGGCATAGCCCTGCGCGCCGCGCTCGGTCGAGAAGTAGAACTGGTACCACCACTGCAGCTCGGCTTGCGGCGGCAGCGGCTTGCGGTTCGCCTCCTGGCTGCCGATCAGATAGCCGCTCACGGAGACCATCCCCTTCACGCGCTCCGGCCACAGCGCCGCGACGATGTTCGCCGTGCGCGCGCCCCAGTCGTAGCCGCCCAGCACGGCCTGATCGATCTTCAGGGCGTCCATGAACGCGATCAGATCGACGGCGGTGACGGCCTGCTGGCCGTTGCGCGGCGTATCGTCCGAGACAATGCGCGTGCTGCCGTAGCCGCGCAGATACGGCACGAGCACGCGATAGCCCGACGCGGCCAGCATCGGCGCGACCTCGACATAGCTATGGATGTCGTACGGCCAACCGTGCAGCAGGATCACCACCGGACCGTTCTTCGGACCCGCTTCGGCGTAGCCCACATTGAGCAGGCCCGCGTTGATCTGCTTGAGCGGGCCGAACGATACGCCGTTGCCCGTGCGCGTGTTGCCTTCGGCGCCGCCCGCCGACTGTGCGTGCGCGAGACCGCCGAATGCGAAGTCCGCGAGCGTGAGGCCGGCGAGCGACGTGCCGAGAAGGCGACGGCGCCGGACGTTGACGGGATCTGACATGACCACTTCTCCTTGTTGTGCATGCAGGCCGCGCCCGAACGGCTTGGCCTCGTTGATGAGCCGGCGGCAGCAGATCGTTCGAATCGGTCGATCGCGCTCGCGGCGGCAGGCAAATGCCCCGGTGAATTTATAACCGGGCAGGAAAAGCGCCATGTATCCCAATGTGTCTGTTGCGAGCGCGTACACAAAACGAATCAAAAAAGCGTCGACGTGCCAGGATCGCTGCGGCGCGAGCGGGATTGAAAGAGCGGCGAGTTTGTATCGCAATGTATAAGCGCCGACGACAGACACATACCCATGCAAAACACGGCGTTCATGAAACACGGCAGATACGTCCGGTGGTTGTAATGCATCAACGCCGGAACTTGCTGATGACCGGACGGATTTCCAAACCCTTCCCAGGAGAAAGTCATGAACGTATCGAAGCTCGCCCTCGCCTTTGCCGCCAGCGCCGCAGTCCTCACCGCCGCTCCGGTCTTCGCCGCCATGCCTGCCCAGTCGGGCGCTGCGCAACCCGCGGCTCAGCAAGTCCAGGCATGGATGCCCGCCAGCAATGCGGCCAACGCAAAGATCACGCGTGCACAGGTTCGCCAGGAACTGGTTCAGGCGCAGCACGACGGCCAGCTCGCCGCGATCCAGCAGCTGTACCGCGGCAGCTAATTCATTGTCCCAACGACGCTAACCCCAGGAGATAAACACCATGACTCAGGCAGAAAAAGTGCTGTACACCGGCAAGACCCACACCACCGGCGGCCGCGACGGCGCGGCACGCAGCGAAGACGGGCGTCTGGACGTGAAGCTCTCGCCGCCCGGATCGAGCGCGCCGGGCACGAACCCGGAGCAGATGTTCGCGGCGGGCTGGTCGGCGTGCTTCATCGGCGCGATGGGCCGCGCCGCCACGAAGCTCGGCACGACGCTGCCGCGCGACGTGGCAGTCGACGCCGAGATCGACCTCATCAACGCCGACGACGCCTTCAAGCTGCGCGGCCGCCTGAACGTGACCCTGCCGGGCGTCGATCGCGAGACGGCGCAGCGCATCGTCGAAACGGCACACCAGATCTGCCCGTACTCGAAGGCGACGCGCGGCAACATCGACGTCACGCTCAGCGTGGTCGAGGCGTGATCGCGTAGCAGTAGAAAGCAAAGCGGGGCGGCTTGCGCACGCCCCGCCTGGCTTTTGCGTGTTGCCGTGCTCGTTACGCTTCAGCCGTGCGGCGCTTCAACGAGATTGGCCGGCGAGCCGTTTCGCCAGGCCTCCACGTTGCGCAGCGTCGTTTGCGCGATTTCGTTCATCGCCTCGCGCGTGAAGAACGCCTGGTGCGATGTGACGATCACGTTCGGAAACATCAGGAGACGCGCGAGCACGTCGTCCTGCAGCGGCGCATCCGAGTGGTCCTCGAAGAACAGGCCGCCTTCTTCCTCGTACACGTCGAGGCCGAGATGCCCCAGCTGGCCACTCTTGAGCGCATCGACGAGCGCGGTGCTTTCCACGAGGCCGCCGCGGCCGGTATTGATGAGCATGGCGCCGCGCTTCATCTTCGCGAGTGCGTGATGGTCGATCAGATGACGGGTTGCGGGCACGAGCGGGCAATGCAGGCTCACCACGTCGGACTGCGCAAGCAGCGTATCGAGGGGCACGTAGCGCGCGCCGAGCGCCAGCAAGTCGGCGGCCGGCGGGCCCGGATCATGGGCGAGCACCTGCATGCCGAAGCCCGCCATGATGCGCGCAAAGCACCGGCCGATGATGCCCGTGCCGATCACGCCGGCCGTCTTCCCATGCAGGTCGAAACCGAGCAGCCCGGCGAGCGAGAAGTCGCCTTCGCGCGTGCGCGACACGGCGCGCGGCAGCTTGCGGTTGAGCGCGAGGATCAGCCCGACAGCATGTTCGGCCACTGCATGCGGCGAATACGCAGGCACTCTCGCGACCGTAATGCCAAGACGCTGTGCCGCCGCAAGATCCACGTGATTGAAGCCTGCCGAGCGCAGCGCCACGAGTCGCGTGCCGCCCTTGTGGAGGCGCTCGAGCGTGGCGGCGTCGACCGTATCGTTGACGAACGGGCACACCACGTCGTAGCCGTCGGCGATCACGGCGGTATCGGCATCGAGATGCGATTCCTGGTAGTGCAGTTCGTACTGGAAAGCGGTGTTCGCCTCGGTGAACGTATCGACGTCGTACTGGCGCGCGCTGAACAGGATCATGCGCGGCCGAGCGGAAGGGGGGATCTGGGTTCCCGGCATGTTGACCTCGTGCGAGCTTCGGGGTGTGGGCGCGAAGGGCGCCGTGATGCGCATGGATGCGCCTTGAACTCGAACGTGAAAGCGTTCGCGTGTGCCGCGTAGCCACGCAAGCACATGGTAACAGCAGGTCGGCGGGGGATCGGGAACGAGTGGGCTTGGGCTGGGCCTGGACGCGGCAACGCCGCGAAGCCTGCCGGTGCGCGGCAAACTTCGCGGCGTGGTGCCGCGCGCATTACGAGTGCGCGTAGATCGGGCCGAGGCCGACGACATCCTGACCGGCCTCATCGGCACCGGCCGCGTTCGATGCGGCGCGGGCGTGCGTGCGGCTGCCTGCTGCGGATGCGCCATCGGCTACGCCACCGAACGACGACGCCGCTGCGCCGCTTTCGGCGCTCACGCGCGAGAGCGCGGCTTGCAGGTTCGCGGGGTATTGCGTGTTGTCGCTGGCGGGGTTGTAGCCGGCCTTCTGGAGTTGCACGAGTTCGGCCTTCACTTCGGCGCGGGTCACCGGTTGGCTCGACTGTGCGAACGAGAGCGCGGGAACGGCAACGAGGGCAGCAAGAGCGGCGGCGGCGAGCGAGTGTGCGAGCTTCATGGTGTTTCTCCTGACGTTGGGTGAGTGGTTGCGCACTGTTGTGTATCAACCTTGCGTAGGAGACATTTGAACGCCGCGATGTATCTGGCTTGTTTGCGCGCGAGCCCGTTTTTGCAAGCGCGCTTGTCGGGCGGACGGCCAGACACAGTGCGATACAAGAAGGCGCCCGGCCGGGTGGGCGGGGCCCGCTAGCACACCAATAAGGGGCGAATCAAAAGTGTTGCTGCACTGCACACTTAGCCCCCGCGCGCCTTGCATTCCGCCCTGAAATCCCTATAATAAGGGTTATCCCTTAGGCATTAACCCTAGAAAAGAGGAAATCATGGGTGCAATCGTCGAAAAGCTGACTCAAGTTCTGGCTGCACTGCGTCGTCTCGGCGCCGAAGCGCTGAACCGTCACCTCGAATACTGCGAACTGCTCGCAGAAGCTCAGCGCCGCTGGTACTAAACCGCGCCTGACTGCAGCAAGCGTCCCTGCCCGTACAAACGCGGGACGAGAAGTAATACGCGGCCGCATCGAGCGGTCGGTTTTTATGCGGCGCCCAGCCGTGCCTCGATTTCGGAGGCGTCCGCGCGCCGCATCGGGCCGTGATCCCGGCGCAGCCAGAAGTTCGCGTGCGCGGTCATAGGCTTGCGCAAAGCCACGCAGTTCCCGCGTGACCGGCCGGTCGTCCAGACCCCGCCGGGGGTGAGCGCGTGGCTTTCACCATGGCCACCGCACCGAATCCTGGTAGCGCGTGAGCATCAAATGCGCGACCGCGTTCGAGCGGTGCGCGGCTACGCCCTGTACGTCCTCGAAGCTCGCCGCATCGATGCAGCGAAGCGCGACCATAGGGCTCGTTGCCGTATGGGTCCGTGCGATTCCGTAGTCCTCTTGCCGTTTAGTTGCAATAGCAACGACTTGCCGGCCGCAAGATGTTCGCCCCGCAGCCCGGCGCGCGAAATCCCGATTCCTCCATTGCCTTCGGCGCCGCGGATTAAGTGCGCGGCGCAACGTTCGGCGCGTTTTCGCGCCATTCGGGCCGGTTCGCGCTTTGGGCGGAAAGCGCCTAATCTTGAGGTATCGGCTCTTGCCCCATCTGTGAGCCGGAACGTGCGCCACCTTCCGGACTTCCGATGCGCGATCATCGCCCCTCGCATGCCGCGGTGCACGACGCGCCGCACGCTCACCCGCACCACCCGCTTACGGCGCGGCTTGCCCGCGCCGTTGTGTTCGTCGCCTTGCTCGTCGCGTGGGCCGCCCTGGCGGCCGCGCTGGCCGTGCCGGCTACGCTCGCGGCGCCGAGGCCGCCCGTCGTCGTCATGACGGTGAACGGCGCGATCGGGCCCGCCAGCGCCGATTTCATCGTCCGCTCGCTGGAGCGTGCCGCGCGCGAGCGCGCGCCGCTTGCGATCCTCGAACTGGATACGCCAGGCGGCCTCGACACGTCGATGCGCCAGATCATCAAGGCGATCCTCGCCTCGCCGGTGCCGGTCGCGACCTTCGTCGCTCCCGGCGGCGCGCGCGCCGCGAGCGCGGGCACCTATATCGTCTACGCAAGCCACTTCGCGGCCATGGCCCCGGGGACGAACCTCGGCGCGGCATCGCCAGTGCAGCTCGGCGTGGGCGGCGGCGGCGGCGGTGGCGGCGGCGGTGGCGGTGGCGGTGGCGGTGGTTTTCCAGGCGGCCCGCCAGGCGCTCCCGAGACCGCCTCCGGCGCCTCGGCCCCGCACGCCGACGACAACGAATCGACGGAGGCCCGCAAGGTCATGCACGACTCCGCCGCCTACATTCGCGGCCTCGCGCAGCTGCGCGGGCGCAACGCGGCGTGGGGCGAGCGTGCGGTGCGCGAGGCCGTGAGCCTCTCGGACGAAGAAGCGCGCGACCAGCACGTGATCGATCTGATCGCGCAGGACCCCGCCGATCTCGCGCGCCAGCTCGACGGCCGCACCGTCACGACGACGGCGGGCACACTGCGCGTCGCCAGCGCGCACGCACCGCTCGAAGTCGTCGCGCCCGACTGGCGCAACCGCTTCCTCTCGATCGTCGCCGACCCGAACGTCGCGCTGATTCTGCTGACCATCGGCATTTACGGGCTCTTCTTCGAGTTCGCCAACCCAGGCTTCGTACTCCCCGGCGTGGCGGGCGCGACCTGCCTGCTGGTGGGCCTTTTCGCCATGCAGCTGCTGCCCGTGAACTACGCGGGCCTCGGGCTCGTGCTGCTCGGGCTCGCATGCCTCATCGCGGAGGCGTTTCTGCCGACCTTTGGCGTGCTGGGCTTCGGCGGCATCGTGGCGTTCGCCATCGGCGCGCTCATGTTGATGGACACCAGCGCGCCTGGCTACGGCATCCCCATCCCGCTCATCGCGGGCCTCGCGCTAGGCGGCGCGGCGTTCGTCGCCACCGTCTCCAGCGTGGCGCTGCGCGCGCGGCGCCGGCCCGTGGTGACCGGCGCGGAGGCGATGGTCGGCGCCACGGGCGAAGTGATCGACGAGGGCCTGCACCCCGACCCGCGGCCTGGCCACGCAGCCTTGGCCACGGGCTGGGCGCGCGTGCACGGCGAGCGCTGGCGCGTGGCGTGCGCCACGCCGCTCGCCGCCGGCAGCCGCGTGCGCGTGAGTTCCCGCAGCGGCCTCACGCTCACCGTCACCCCGCTGCACGGCGCGGCACACGAGAAGGCAAACGACAAGGGAGAACATTCATGATCGGCTTCACGTTCGGCTTCACAGGTCTTCTGATCGCGCTGCTGGTGCTGATCGCCTTGTCGTCCATCCGCATCTTCAAGGAGTACGAACGCGGTGTCGTGTTCATGCTCGGGCGCTTCTGGAAGGTCAAGGGGCCGGGCCTCGTGCTCATCATTCCCGTGGTGCAGGTGGCGGTGCGCATCGACCTGCGCACTGTCGTGTTCGACGTGCCTTCGCAGGACGTCATCACGCGCGACAACGTTTCGGTGAAGGTGAACGCCGTGGTCTATTTCCGCGTGGTGGACCCGGAAAAGGCCGTGATTCAGGTGGCGCGCTACATCGAGGCGACGAGCCAGCTCGCGCAGACCACGCTGCGCGCCGTGCTCGGCAAACACGAACTCGACGCCCTGCTCGCCGAGCGCGAGCAACTGAACGCCGACATCCAGAAAGTGCTCGACGCGCAAACGGACGCATGGGGCATCAAGGTATCGAACGTCGAGATCAAGCACGTGGACCTCAATGAGACGATGATCCGCGCGATTGCCCGCCAGGCCGAAGCCGAACGCGAGCGCCGCGCCAAGGTGATTCATGCGGAAGGCGAACTGCAGGCGTCCGAAAAATTGCTGCAAGCCGCGCAATGCCTCGCGAAGCAGCCGCAGGCGATGCAACTGCGCTATCTGCAGACGCTCACCACCATCGCCGCCGACAAGAACTCCACCATCGTCTTCCCGCTGCCGATCGAACTGCTCAACGCGCTGATCGAGCGATTGGGCAAGTGATCCGGCCCCTCGGTTGCGAGCCGCTTGCGCCTTCGGCAGTTCAACTGAATATTGCAGCGCAGCGAAAATAATGGGGCAACGCACTGCGCGCGCCCGTGCACGCTTCTTTTGAGCTTGGGATTGGCAGAGCACGGAAATATCGCCAATAATTGCCGAACATCCACTAACGGACGACGGCGGCCATGGATTACAGTCCCGAAGCCATCCGCACGATCGCTCTGGTCGGCCATGCCGGCTGCGGCAAGACCTCGCTTGCCGAAGCGCTCCTGCACCAGGGCGGCGCGCTGCACGCGCCAGGCAGCGTGAATCGCGGCACCGCCCTCTGCGATTTCGATCCCCTCGAACGCAAGTACCACCACTCCCTCAACTCCGCCATCGCCCACCTAGACCACCAGGACACGCGCATCTACCTGCTCGACACACCCGGCTACCCGGACTTCGCCGGCATGTCGATGAGCGCGCTGCCCGCGGTGGAAACAGCGGCCATCGTCATCAATGCACGCACCGGCATCGAAATGACGACGACCCGCATGATGGCGTACGCGCAGCAACGCAAGCTGTGCCGGATGATCATCGTGAACGGCATCGACGCCGAAAAGGTCGATTTGCCGGGGCTTCTCGAGCAGATCCAGGAGACCTTCGGCAAGACCTGCCTGCCGATCAATCTGCCTGCGCAGGGCGGCAGCGAAGTGGTGGACTGCTTTTTCAACCCGGCCGGCGAGGCCGATTTTTATTCAGTGGAAGCAGCGCACAATGCGCTCGTCGACCAGGTGATCGAACTCGATCCCGAGTTGATGGAGTTGTACCTCGAACAAGGCGAAGCCATCAGCCCCGAGCAACTGCACGAGCCGTTCGAACGCGCGCTGCGCGAAGGCCATCTTGTGCCGGTCTGCTTCACCTCCACGGCGACCGGTGCGGGCATCGCGCAACTGCTCGACGTGTTCGTGCGGCTCTTGCCCAATGTCACCGAAGGCAATCCGCCGCTGTTCTACCGCGAAGTGGAGGGCAAGGAAGGCAAGGAGCCCGTGCGCGCCGAGCCGGATGCCGACAAGCACGTGCTCGCGCATGTGTTCAAGATCGTGATGGACCCGTATATCGGCAAGGTGGCCGTGTTTCGCATTCATCAGGGTACGGTGACGCGCGACAGCCAGCTTTATATCGGCAACGCGCGACAGCCGTTCAAGGTGGCGCATCTGCTGATGCTGCAGGGCAAGGAGCATACGGAGGTGCAGCGCGCGGGTCCTGGCAATATCTGCGCGGTGGCGAAGGCCGACGACATCGGCTTCGACGCCGTGCTGCACGACGCGCCCGAGGACGGCAACATCCACCTCACGCCGCCTGCGTTTCCCAATCCGATTTACGGTCTCGCTATCGAGCCGGCGCGGCCCGGCAACGAGCAGCGCGTGTGGGAAGTGCTGCAAAAGCTCGCGGCGGAAGATCCCTGCCTGCAGATCGATCACCCCGAAGGGACCAATGAAACCGTGGTGCGCGGGCTGGGCGAACTGCACTTGCGCTACATGCTGGAGCGGCTCACCGACCAGTACAAACTCGAAGTCGTGACGCGCCCGCCGACGATTGCGTGGCGCGAGACGATTGGCGGCAAAGCCGAGGGCCATTGCCGCCACAAGAAGCAGACGGGCGGCGCGGGCCAGTTCGGCGAAGTCATGCTGCGCGTGGAGCCCCTGCCGCGCGGCGCGGGCTTCGAGTTCGTGGATGCCGTGAAAGGCGGCGCGATTCCTTCGCAGTTCATGCCGGCCGTGGAAAAGGGCATCTTGCAGGTGATCGACAGCGGACCGCTCGCGGGCTTTCCCATGCAGGACGTGCGTGTGATCGTGTACGACGGCAAGCACCATCCGGTGGATTCGAAGGAAGTGGCGTTCGTTACCGCGGGGCGCAAGGCGTTTATCGATGCGGTGCTGAAAGCGCAGCCTATCGTGCTCGAACCGATTGTCGACATCGAAGTCATGACGCCCGAGGCCGCGATGGGCGACATCATCGGCGATCTTTCTTCTCGACGTGGGCAGGTGCATGGCACGCGCACGATGGGCGGACAGGCGATGGTCATTGCGGGGAAGGTGCCGCTTGCCGAGCTCAACGATTATCAGTCGCGGCTGAATTCACTCGCGGGCGGGCATGGCAATTACAGCATTCAGTTGAGCCACTACGATCCAGTGCCGCCGACGCATCAGGAAAGGCTCGCGGCGCAGCATAAGGGGCGGGGGGAGAGTGTGGAGTGAGGGGCTCAGGATTGGTGACGGCGAGGCGCCCGGATTGATGCCCGCAGCAATGCAACGGGCTTGGGCGCACTACCATACCTGAACCGCCGCCGCTTTTCTCCGTATCTGTCGTTCAAGATAGCAACCACTCAGCCGCAATCGCGAGCGCGAGTATCGCCATGCAGTGCAGCGCTATTCCATATCGATAGTGGATCGTGGTCCGCATATCGGGTTCGCACGCCCACCTGCGCAACACGATCTTAATTAGTGCCGTAATGGCCCATAGGAATGAATATAGCAGGGCTCCTCCGAGAATAAACACGTCTCCAATACCGACTGCCAAATCTTGCCACCCTCCTTGATGGTCCGTGTTGTGATTCCATACCAGAAGAGTAATAACAAAGAACGCTTCCGCGCCGAAAGCGCACACCAACAGCAGCGGAAAATCATCACTTTCCTTCGATCGATATTGTGTCAATTTCGTCTGTTGGCGATTCACCATATTTCCCAAGTTCCTCTTGATTCTTCCGATCGTTGACGACTTCATCTGACATGGCGGAGGACTTGCACTAACAGCGGATTCAGCCGATCGCGACATCGGTTTTACTGGTCTGGGATGCCGCCTACGTCGCGTCAAACGCCACCGTTTTGCGCTATGCCCATCGTCTTGTTTGAAGTTCTTTTTTTGCTCACACGTGTTTCAGAGCGCTCCGGGCCTCATCCGCACGGTCCTCGATACGGCATCCCACAGCGCAACGGCTTCGCCGGTGGAGAGTGATCCCCTGTCCAGCTTCACAAACTTCCCCTGAATCAGCAGTTGTCCCCCGGTATACATATCCAGAGACAAATACGGCGAAGTCGGCCCGCTCGTAGTTTCATTGACAGTAAGCGTAAATAAGTTGCCGCGGCCGCCCCCAGGTCGCCTGGTCTCGCTCAACCATTCCTCGGCCTTCAGACCCGACAGGTCCACGATACCCTTCCTGATATCACTACTGTCTGCCGCTTTGAACATCGCACGGACTTCCGGGCTTTCGATGCGCTGCAGGAGCGTCGTATTTCCTTGAGGCTCAGTATCGACCGATACGTCGAACGAGACGTCGCGGTTATTCGCCATCCTAAATCCGCTGTCTACGTATTGATCGCTTGACGCCGCGCTCGGGAAGAAGCCGCCCGCGAAGCATACCCCCGGCTCGGATGGAATCTCCTCTTTTGGGCGACCTCGTAGTCTCCCAAGCAGAGTCAATACCACCCCTACTTTCTCCCGAAGTCTGTTCTTGACCGTCATCTTCTGCACCAACACGTCATTGGTCTGATCCGGGTGGGTATAGTCAAAGGTTTCGACCTTAAGTGAGATCCGATACCCGTGCTCCCACATGTACGCTTCAATCTGCCGCGTGGCTGGATCAGAATAGACCGAGCCGCGATGTATGAAATAGCGCGCCTCTTTTGCGAATACGCTTTCCGCAGAGTACAAGAATGGATACGCGTCAATGCTTTTCGTCCCCTTCAGTTGCGCTTCACGTTGCGAGACTTCCTGCCGGTACGCGTCTTCGGTCATCGCTTTCGTTTCTATATTGACGCCCCCAATTGTTGCATAGCCGCTTTCAGTTGCGTCCTCCGGCAAGTCGATTAAGTAGCGGCCCACACAACGCGTTTTCAGATTTCCAGTCAGTTCGGTCACGGTATGTTTTTCCTCTTGACTTAACGGTCCCGATTGGTGATTGCATCCGGCGATTGTGAAGATCACACAGCCGGTTGCCAGAATTTTTCCGATTCCTTTCATGCCTTGTAGTCCAAGTTCGTTCCCTTGACGCTCTGCACGATGCGCGTAATGGCATGAAGGGTGAAGAGACGGGTTGCGTGCAGGTTGTAGGCCTTCTCGTGTTTAACATCGGCAAAGCCTGTGCACGAGCGCACCTGATGGCCGGGAGCACGCCCCGAACGAACCGGAACCGTACCATCGCCTTGTTCGTCGGCATCCCGCAAGACAAACGTGGAATACACCGTGTTTCCGCTCTGCATCGTCCTGACCATCTGACCACCAGACGCGGGGTCTCCGGTTCCACGTTTTCCGAGTAGGTCGGCAATAGGCGGGGCATCCCCGCGCAGAATCAACGGCGTCTGCTGTACCCAAGTGACGTTACCGTATGCCGGGTGTTTCTCGTCGTCGCCATAGAACGCATACGTGTTCGCATGGTATCGACAACGAATCGCAACGTGAAAACTCCGAACTCGTCGTCGAATCAAGTCAACATAAGTAATCCAATCCTGATCGACAGTTTTCTTTGCGGTGTCGAGTGGGTTGAGCAGCTGGTCATCACACAGCCCCCACCAAGTTCCACGTACCGTATAGATTTCGTCATACGGGTCTGATTCCGGCAGCGCAACAAACGCGAGACCATCCCTAATGTTGAGCCAACGCATACCGTAATCGTGGCTCGGCAGCAATTGCAGCGGGCCGGGTGCGCTCCCGACTACTGCGGTCATCGCCGCCGCTGTGGGCCCCACCGCCATTCCTGTCACTTCCTCTGTTCCAGCCTTCATCCGCTTGTAGGTGGCGGCCGCGCCCGTGGCAGGCATCACGCCATGCACAATACCCAGCACCTTGTCGCGCTTGCCCATGACTTCCGAGTAGTAGCGGGCCACCAGACCCCCCATCGAATGGGTGACGAGAATCACCTTGTCGCACTGGTACTTGAATTTTTCGCGATACCATGCCGTAATCTCTTCGATGCGCGCCGCCAGGCGAACTGCGGATATATCGTTCGATTGCAGCCAGTTGTAGCCGACCGCGTATACGGGAAACTGATATTTGTACGAGAGTGCCACCTCGTCACGTTGCAGCTTCTCCAAGCCGGGCGTAACAATGTGGCACAGACTTTCGCGTAGGCCTTTGCGTCCGTAGTCTGTGTCCGCGTGTGTGTCGTTCAGCGCATTCTCGAGCCACACCAGCCACTCGCCGTAGCTTATGTTTGCAACTTCTCCCCAGCCGCGCCGGCGCAACTCATCTTCTGTCTGTGCCGTGCCGGTCGCAATCTCGCCACCACCATAAACCTGGGTCATGTCCGGGTTCAGAATGCGTTTGCGAATGGCAGGTCCCTTTTCCGCCCACAGCCCAACTGTCGTTAGGCCGTCGAGTAGCCAGACCGGTTCGACTTGTTTGCTGTCCTTTTTCGCCAGGTTCGTTCCCATGATGCCAGGCACGAACACCACTGGAATGACGCGGCGCGGGATCATGTAGCAGACAGCTGTACTGTCGTCAGGCGGTGAAGTAAATGACGAGTAGTGAACCGATCCGTCTTCAGCAGTCTTCGACTGAATGATGCGATCTTGTTGTGTAGCCAATGCACATTTCTCCCATTTTCGAGCGATGCGCTAACGAAAGGAACAGACACGGAACCACGCATGCAGATGGCCTGCTTGCCAGTGTTGGCGGCATGTGCGGCGTAGTGGATCGGGATTGCGCAACCTGGGAGGCCTCGCAATGCTGAGATTGTTCAGCCCGTCTCGCGCTTATAACGTGCGGCCGGCGCTACCTCAATCGCTCCGAGTCCGAAAATTCGGCTCCCCTTGACGGATCGCAATGCTGTGGAGGTATTGATCTACCTTTAGATCTTCTGATTGACCACGAATGGCAGTATTTGTGTTCGCAGGCACATGCGTCTTCGCACCACATCGCAAACGACACCAATAAGGACCGGCGTGAACTGCTGGCACGCTCCGAATCAGGTGTTCGAGATCAGAATATTCGACCGTATCACCTTGATTAGGAAACGAACATTTCCTATAATCTCCCCCATGGCATCCGAGCACCCGTCCCAACCCCTGGCCCGCAGCCCCGGCCGCCCACGCGAATTCGACATGGCAACCGTCGTGGATGGCGCCGTGCGCGTCTTCCGCGAGCGCGGCTACCACGCCACTTCCGTAGGCGACCTCAGCGAAGCAACGGGCCTGACCGCAGGGAGCCTCTACAAGGCATTCGGCGACAAGCGCGGCGTCTTTCTCGCCGCGTTCGACCACTACGTCACCACACGCAACGCCGAATTGCGCCACCGCATCGACAAGCAGTCCAAAGCAAGCGAGAAGATTCGCGTCATCTTCCTCTTCTACGCCGAATCGTCGCACGGCAGCGAGGGCCGGCGCGGCTGCCTCGTGGTTTCCAGCGCAACGGCGCTCGCCACTTTCGACGACGAAGTCGCCACGCGCGTCGAAGCCGCCATGCGGCGCACCGAAGAGATGCTGCGCGAACTCCTCCAGCAAGGCCAGCAAGACGGTTCGGTTGCAGCGGAAATCCATGTCCCGGCGATGGCGCGTACCTTGCTCGCCCTGCTCCACGGCTTACGTTTGATCGGCAAATCCGGCCGCACGCAGCGGGACATGCTAGCCGCCGCCGACGAAGCCATGCGCTTGCTGCGTTGAAATTTTTTTGGCTAATTTGGAAATGATTATTTCCAATCGATGTCAACGTTCCCTGAACCCATAGGAGTGTCACGCCTTGAGTACGCCCCCACGCATCATTGACCACGGTCCAGCGTCGCTGGCCGATCCCATCGTGCCCGGCTTCGCGCATCGCTTCGAAACCATCGAAGGCACGCGGCTCCACTACGTGATCGGCGGAAAACAGGATGGCGAAACAGTCGTGCTGCTGGCCGGCTATCCGCAAAGCTGGTTCGCGTGGCGCAAGGTCATGCCGCTGCTCGAGGAGCGTTATCGCGTGATCGCACCGGACCTGCCCGGCCAGGGCGACTCCGACCACCCACAGGGTGGCTACGACACCCAATCGCTCGCGACCGCCCTGCACGCATTGCTCGGCAAGCTCGGAGCGCGCCGCTACCACCTCGCCGCCCACGACGTCGGCGCCTGGGTCGCTTACCCCTATGCGGCGCTATTCGGCGATGAAGTGTCGAGCCTTGCGTTGCTCGACGCCGGCATTCCCGGCGTCACGCTGCCGGATGCACTGCCCGTCGCGCCCGAGCGCGCGTGGCGCACCTGGCACTTCGCCTTCCATGCGGTGCCCGATCTGCCGGAGTTGCTGATAGCGGGCAACGAGCGCGCGTATCTGGAGTGGTTTCTGCGCCGCAAAACGGCGAATCCGCAAACCTTCACGGATGCCGATATCGACGAGTATCTGCGCGTGTTTACGAAGGAAGGCGGATTGCGCGCAGGGCTGGCCTACTACCGCGCGGCCGACGTTTCGGCGCGCCAGAATCGCGAGTTGCGTACGCGCGGCAAATTGCGGATGCCCGTTCTCGCGCTGAGTGCCGATCAGGGCTCGATCCCTGACATGGCCGGTCCGCTGCGCCCTTACGCCGATGAGGTGCAAGGCGCGACGCTGGCCCATTGCGGTCATTTCCTGCCGGAGGAGCAACCCGCGGCCGTGGCCGAAGCACTGCTGCGTTTCTTCGGCCAAGCCTGACGCGGGCCGGCGTTACTCCGGTGCTTCGACCGTGGTCACCGCCGAGGAGAACACATACCCCTCGCTGCGCAGCGTCTTGATGTACCGCGGCTCGCGCGCCTCGTCGCGCAGGCGTTGGCGCAGCCGGCTCACGAGCAGGTCGATCGAGCGGTCGAACGCGTCGGCCTGGCGGCCTTGCGTGAGGCTCAGCAACTGGTCGCGCGTGAGCACGCGCTGCGGATGGTCGAGAAACACGCGCAACAGCCGGTATTCCGCGCCGCTCAGCGCGACGATCGTGCCCTCGGCGTCGAGCAGATGCCGCGCCGTGGTGTCGAGTCGCCAGTCGCCGAACGCGAGCAGTTGCGCCGCCTCGCTCACTTCCATGCCCGGCGGCAGCATGCGTGTGCGGCGCAGCACCGAGCGGATGCGCGCGAATAGTTCACGCACGGCGAAGGGCTTGGGCAGGTAGTCGTCGGCGCCCATTTCGAGGCCCACGATGCGGTCCGTCTCCTCATTGCGCGCGGTAAGCATCACCACGGGCACGGCGCGGAACTTGCCCGCGCGCAGTTCGCGGCACAGCACGAGCCCGTCGTCGCCGGGCATCATGAGGTCGAGCACGATCAGGTCGGGCGCGCCGCCCTCCAGCACCGAGCGCATTTCGCGCCCGTTCGCGGCCAGCGACACGCGCATGCCGTTCTTTTCGAGGTAGGCTCCGACCAGTTCACGTATGCCGCGATCGTCATCGACGATCAGAACGTGATCCATCTTTTCCGTCATTGGTATTTTTCTCCTTGCGCGCGAGGCGTGAACGGGTTTCTGCGATGCACGAACAGTACACCGGATGCGCAATCTCCGCAGCCAGGCCGCTCGCCGCGAAGAACAGGATGGCGAGCAGGCGTTTCATGCGTCCTCCACCAGGGAAAGACTAGCACCGTCGGCAACCGACGCTTCGAGCGCGTAGACATCCACGCCCTCCAGGCAGCCGAGATTGACGCGCCAGCGCGCCGGGTCTCTGCGCGTCTGGTGAAACGGATAAATGCCACAGTGCCTGCAGAAATAGTGCTTCGCCACGCGCATATTGAACTGGTACAGCGTGAGCGCGTCTTCGCCCGCGAGGATCGTCAGTTCGCTTCCCTCGAAGGGCGGGCTCATCAGCGCGCCCTTGCGGCGGCACAAGCTGCAGTTGCAACGCCCGGCCGGCTCGATCGGCGCGTGGACTTCGAACTTTACCGCACCGCAATGACAGGAACCCCTCCAGCGGGTCGTGCTCGTCGACGTGCTCATCTTGCTCTCCATTGATTTCGATGGGTGATGGATAGCGCGCCACCCGCCGCGTACAACCTGGAACCGCCCCGCCCGATTCGGGACGACAATGTCCGCTAGCGCCCATCCGGCGCGCCGCATATCGACCTGAAATGGCCGGCGATGACCACAGCCGGGCCAGCCACAAACCGGCATTGTTTATGCTCGCAAGCTGATAGCGAGCGAAACGCAGAGAACGGCTCCAGGAGGTCCCCATGAAATGTCTGCGCATCTACGCCGACGCCCAGGGTGAGTCCCATTTCGAGGACATCGATATCCCGCTCACGCCGCTCGAGCTCTTTCCCAACATCCCGCCCATTTACCTGTCGACGTGGGAGCCGGCGAAGGCGGTGCGCTTCGGCTGGGTGCCGGCCGGCCTCAAGGAGGCGGACTGGCACACTACGCCGGTTCGTCAGTTCGTGATCTGGATGACCGGCTGGGTCGAGTTCGAAACGAGCGACGGCGACACGCGCCACTGCGAGCCGGGCACGGTCGTGCTGTGCGAAGACACCATTGGCAAGGGCCATCGCTCGCGCCACCCCGAGGAAGGCCAGTTCAACGTGTTCATTCCGCTCGCCTGAGCCACCGCCTGACCCACGCGACCGGGCGCTCGCGGCGCGCCGCCTTTCACGCTTGCGCACCGCTGAGCACGAGCCGCCCTTCCAGCCCGCCTTCGGGCCGGTTGCGCAGCGTGAGCTCTGCGCCCATCGCCACGGCGAGCTGGCGCGAGATCGCGAGGCCCAGGCCCGTGCCGCCCGTGCCCCGGTTGCGCGACGTTTCGAGCCGGTAGAACGGCTCGAATACCTTATCGAGCGCTTCCTCGGGAATGCCGGGACCGCTGTCGAGCACCGAGATCGTGACGGTCTTGTCCTGCGGCGACGCGCTCACCTCGATGGCCGCCGTGCTCCCATACTTCAGCGCGTTATCGACGAGATTGCCGACGATGCGGCGCAGCGCCTGCACGCGCGTGACGATCGCCACGTTCAGGCGGCGCTCGAAGGTCACGGGCGAGCCCGCATCCACGTAGTCGCATACGAGGCTGTCGAGCAGCGCGTCGAGGTCGACGCGGGCGGGCGCTTCGCCGGTGCCGTGCAGCGTACGCGCGTAGGCCACACCCTCCTTCACCAGCTGCTCCATCTCGTGCAGGTCCTGGGCGAGCTTGCCCGCTTGCGCTTCGTCGTCCATCTGGTCCACGCGCAGCCGCATGCGCGTGATCGGCGTCTGGAGATCGTGGGAGATGGCCGCCAGAATCTGCATGCGCTCGGCCACGTGCGCCGAGATGCGCTCCTGCATCGCGTTGAACGCGCGCGCCGCGCGCGCCACTTCGGAGGGCCCTTCTTCCTCCAGACGTTCCGCCTTCAGGTCGGGACCGAGCGCGTCGGCCACGCGCGCGAGTTCGTGCAGCGGCCGCGTGGCGGTGCGCACCGCGAACCAGCAGCACGCCGCCAGCACGACGAGCTGGGCGATGAGCACGGCCGGCAGCCAGCCCGACAGGGGCAGGGCGGGACCCGGGCGGTAATCGATCGTGAGCGGCGAGCCGTCCGACAGCTGCAGGTGAATCTGCAAGCGTTCGTGCTTGCCGGGCACCGAATTGGTCGTGAGCACGTACTTGTCGCCCAGGCCCGCCGCAATGGCCGAGGCCACGTTCTTCGAGCGGCTCGCTTCGGGCGGCTCGCCCGGCGTGCCGGGACCGAGGATGAAGCTATAGGTGCGCCGCGCGAGCTGCGGCAGCCACGCGGCGCGTTCGGCAGCGGGCAGATGGTCGAGCAGCGCCACGGAGATGGCGACTTCGCGCGAGATGTAATTGGTCATCATGTTCGCGGTGGCGTCGTTGCGCTCGGTCATCGTGAGTTTGAACGACAGCCCCTGCGCGAGCGCGAGGCCGATGCAAAGGATCAGGGCGAGGCGCGCGAACAGCGTGCGCGGCCAGTGCAGCGCGCTCATTGCCGCGCCGCCCGCTAAAACCAGCGGTGTGCGGCGGGCCGCAAGTCCATCGGCGTGCATGTTCGGACTCCGTGTGCAGGGAATGATGCGTTTATACCCTATGCCGCGAGCGGCTTTGTATCTCACTGTATCGGTGCGGGCGCGGGACACAATACATTGCAGGCTTGTTCGTTTCACCGCGTCCTTTCACGTTTGCGGCTTGCGCTGCGGTGCGGTATCGGCCCATTCGCGCACGGCCTGCGCGAACAGACGCAGCGCCGCGGGCGGATGGCGATTGGCCGGATAGTACAGGCAGAGCCCCGAAAACACCGGCCCCCACTCGGGCAGCAGGTGGACGAGCCGCCCGGCGGCCACATGCTCGGCCACGAGCGTTTCCGGCACCCAGGCCACGCCCACCCCGGCGAGCGCCGCCTCCACCATCAGGTTGAGGTTGCCGAGCGTGAGCGGCCCGTCCACGTCGATGCTGGCGCTCTTGCCGCGGTGCGCGAAATCCCAGCGGAACAGTGCACCGCTCTCGAAGCGAAAGCGGATGCAGCGGTGCTGCTCCAGGTCGTGCGGCGCGCGCGGCGGCGCGTGCTGCGCCAGATACGCGGGCGAGGCCACCGCCCCAAAGCGCATGTCCTGCGTGAAGCGCACGGCGATCATGTCGCGCGGCACGTCTTCGAGCACGCGCACGCCGGCGTCGAACCCGCCCGCCACGATGTCCACGAGCCGCGAATCCGCCACGAACTCCACGCGGATGTCCGGATAGCGGGCAAGGAACCCCGGCAACACATGACGAATGAGCGGGCGCGCGCCCGATTCCGAGGCGCTGATGCGGATCGATCCCGAGGGCCGGTTGCTCGCGGTCGCGACGTCGTTGACGGCGTCTTCGAGATCGGCCATGGCCGGCCGCACGCGGCCGAGCAACTGCTCGCCCGCCTCGGTCAGCGCCACGGAGCGCGTGGTGCGGTTCAGGAGGCGCACGCCGAGCTTCGCCTCCAGGTTGCGCACGGTATGGCTCAGCGCGGAAGGCGAAACGCCCAGCACGCGCGCTGCGCCGCTGAAGCTGCGCTGCTCGGCGATCGTCACGAAGGCCGTCAGTTCGGATAAGCCGGTGCGCACCATTTGTGAATTTCCCTCAATACCCCATGCAAGTTTAGCGGGATTGTTGAGCGGCCTGCAGCAACCTACACTCGGTCGGGTAGAAGGCGGCTCCCGGGCGAACGGGAGCGCCGGTCATTTCAGTTCACGCAAAAAGGAGCAAGACATGCAAAAGCGCACACTCGGCAAGAACGGCCTCGAAGTTTCCGCGTTGGGCCTTGGCTGCATGGGCTTAAGCTTCGGCTACGGCCCCGCCACCGAAAAGAACGACGCGATTCGCCTGATCCGCAAGGCGTTCGAGCGCGGCGTCACGTTCTTCGACACGGCCGAAGTCTACGGGCCCTTCGTCAACGAAGAACTGGTCGGCGAGGCGCTCGCGCCGATTCGCGACCAGGTGGTGATCGCCACGAAGTTCGGCTTTCAGGACGGCGATTCGAAGAAGCCCATGGACAGCCGCCCCGAGCGCATCCGCGCCGTGGCCGAGGCGTCGCTCAAACGCCTGAAGACCGATCGCATCGACCTGTTCTATCAGCACCGCGTCGATCCGAACGTGCCCATGGAAGACGTGGCCGGCACGGTCAAGGACCTGATCCGCGAGGGCAAGGTCAAGCACTTCGGCCTTTCCGAAGCGGGCGAGCAGTCCATTCGCCGCGCCCACGCCGTGCAGCCCGTCGCGGCGCTGCAGAGCGAATATTCGCTCTGGTGGCGCGAGCCGGAACACAAGGTGATGCCGGTTCTCGAGGAGCTGGGCATCGGTTTCGTGCCGTTCAGCCCGCTCGGCAAGGGCTTTCTCACCGGCGCGATCGACGAGCGCACGTCGTTCGACCAAAGCGATTTCCGCGCCATGGTGCCACGCTTCACGGAGGAGAATCGCAAGGCGAACGCGGGGCTGGTCGACGTGCTCGGCCGCCTCGCCGAGGGCAAAGGTGCGACGCGCGCGCAGATCGCGCTGGCGTGGCTGCTCGCGCAAAAGCCGTGGATCGTGCCGATTCCTGGCACCACGAAGCTTGCGCGGCTCGACGAGAACGTGGGCGCGGCCAGTGTCGAGTTGAGCGCGGGCGATCTCGCCGCCATCGAAGCGGCGCTCAACGAGATCCAGGTCGTGGGCGACCGCTATCCGGCCCAGTGGCAGCAGCGCGTGGACCGCTAAGCCTGCGCGCGCGGCTCGCTCACACCCACAACCGGTACATCCAGAACGACTCGTCCTCGACATAGCGCTGCGCGAAGTCGGTGGGCGAGCAGCCGGTCATGCGGCGGGTCGTGCGGCTCGAGTGCGCCTGATCCGCGAAGCCTTCGTCCTGGGCGAACGCCGCCCAGTCGAAGGCCTGACCGTTGGCGAGGCGCTCCGTTGCCGCGAAATACACGCCTTCGGCCTTCACGAGCGAGTGCCACTCGCGCAGCGAACGCCCGCTGTACGCCTTGATGCTCCGCTGCATCTGGCGCTCGCGCCAGCCTGGTACTGGCGGCTCGCGGGGATCATTGCGCGAGCGGCACATGCACCGTGTCGCGAAGCACCATCTTTTTGCACCATATTTACGGGCTTCGTTCTACGCTGTACGCAGGCGATCACTGATTCGATCTCCGTACTTCCGTGCTCACGCGGCAACGCTGAGCCCCATTCTGGCGAGAGCGAACGTGCTGAAAATACTGATTCCCATCTTTGACGCGCGTGGCACGGCCGAGGCGGCCCGTCACAGTGCTTTCCTGTTCGCGATCGTCGACGCCAGCCATTTCGGCATGTTGCGCAAGCTGGGCATGCTCTAGAAGGTTTGGCGGCTGCAAGCAACGCGCATCACGCTGCTGCATCGAGGCGCCGGTTCTTTTACTCCAAAGCCGATACATTCATGATCGCAACAGAAGAACACGACGAATGGCTCAGCCTGGATCCGTCTGAAATGGTTCGGCTCCAGATCCGCCGGTTCGACATCCATCGCGATTCATCGGAATTGATTGCGAAGCTGCTTCGCAGCGCCGCCTCCAGCCTCGACAGGAAAGAGGGAATTGGCAGCTACTACGCAAGTCGCGAATCCGGGCGGCGGCGAAGCGCGAAAGCGGAGGCGTGCTTTATCGCCGCGTGCAGGGGTCAGCTTGTTGGAACGCTGACCATCGAGGGATCCAACCTCTCCTCGCCGTGCCGCCACTACCGGCGCCGGGACGTTGCAACGATTCACCGGTACGGCGTCGATCCGCGTTGGCAACATCTGGGCATTGGCCGGGCATTACTGTCGTTTGCCAATCGTTGGGCAGCGGCCCTGGGCTATGCGCAACTGGCTCTCGATACGCCAGTTGCCGCGGGCAGTCTTCTCGACTTCTACCATACGTTGGGGTTCAGGCTTGTCGATACGGTCCACTTCCCCGGTTGCGCCGATGACAGCGCCGTACTCAGTCGTCCTACATTAATTGGCTGGCGGCATGCTCATGCGTCGCACGAGCGGCACTGAATTCACTTTCCTGTGGACGGCTTTACGCTCTTTTTACTTGCCGCAGAAAGTTAGCGCATTAAAATATTGCGGTAACCCAATACGGAGATGTTCCATGAACATCCGATGTCCTCGTCCCCCTGGTTGTTCCTTGCCTGACAGACAAGACGTCTGAGCCCTCTCCTCAAGCCACCGTCTTGCCAGCAGGCAAATGGTGCGCGTCCCGGCAGCATTTCCGCACGACCCTCATTGTCATCTGAACACCGCGATTGCGGTTGATCAGCCGTCGGCTCCTACCCGATCGGTTCGCACGTCACTGCAATGCGGAAAGCACCCTAATCCTGTTCGGCCATTAGCCGAATGGATATCAACAGCAATCGATTCAGGAGTTTTCCATGTTTGAAATGAACAAGAACTACACCCGCGAATTCATCCACCAGGTCTGTGGTGGCAACAAGCAGGCATTTCTTCCCATGAAGAACGGCAAGGTCGTCGCCGCCTGTTTGCGGACGGACCTCAATCCACAAGCGCCGGATGTCATCATCTGCAACAGCAGTGCTTCTGCGAATGCGGCTGGGCGAACGCTGTCGGCACAACGCGACGCCATCCCCGTATTCATCAAGACGGACACCGACGCCTACCGGTTTGCGGGGCTGTATGCTCCTGACGAGTCCTTCGTCACCCCGCTTTCCTGCGCGCCGTATGTGCAAAACTGTGGATTGACGTCCGCGCAGGTTTCGCGCGTCATCAAGATGCAACGCCGTTAAAGCAAGGCATCTGACAAAAGCGCCCCCTTGACGTTAATGCCGTTCAGTTAAGCCTGAACGGCATTGTTGTTTTGATGGCGAGAAGGTGTTGTAAACGACGCGCCGAGCTGTTAACTTTTCGGCGCGATGCTTTCCAGTCACCTGACCTTTCTGCTCGAAGCGCAACAGCCGGCCGACCTCAGCCGGCTGGCCGAGCATCTGCCCTATGAATGGATCGAGCGGGCGGTGCAGGCTACCGGGGCGGCCAGTATTCGGCGCCGGCGTTTGCCTGCTGAACAGGTGGTCTGGCTGGTAATCGCGCTGGCGATGTACCGGCACT